>JAFDZW010000005.1:657939-986909 GCA_018266755.1 Bacteroidota bacterium | reverse complement strand
CCGAGAGCACGTCGTACGACTCGACGACGCATGGTCCGGCAATCACAGGGAAGCGTTCGGTGCCCCCACCGATCGCGATGGATGCACCTGTGGGCGTTGGGATCAGGATCTGCAACATAGGCAATCGTAACACGATAACGGGCCGGAAGATTATTCGCAAATTCCCTCGGTGCCCCGGCCCCCGTTGTAACATCGGGTATGCTTGGGAGTTTATAGTGACGTACCATCCGCTAACAGATGTCAAAACGCACAATACTCATTCTGTTCATTCTCAGCAGCTTCACTCTGACCACCACCGTCGAGGCCCAGTGGCAGCCGGTCGGTTTCTTCGGGACCGTGAACGGACTTGTAGGGACGGGAGGCGTCCTGTACGCTTCGACCAATAACGGTATCTACCGCTCGAACGACAATGGCAGGTATTGGGTCAGGGTACCGACCTGGAATTATGGAATGCCTCTGGGCTTCACCTGCATTGCGACGATCGGCTCTACAGTATTCGCCGGCTCCGACGGCTCGTCGTTGGTGGCCCCGACGGATTGCGTCTTTCGTTCGAGCGATCAGGGAAATAGTTGGTCGGGCGCCAGCAGCGGCCTTTCACAATATTCGGTGACCGCGCTTGCTTCGAGCGGCACGGTGATCTACTGTGGCTTGCGCGATAGCGGCGTGTATCGCTCGACCGATCTTGGCGCACACTGGACGCCGGTGAATACAGGGATCGCATACCGCGGTGTGGTATCGCTGGCGGCCGACGGCGACCGCGTGTTCGCGTTCGCATACGCTGGGCTCAACGGCGGGATCTATCGGTCGCTCGATCGCGGAGCGCATTGGACGTTCATCCGCCCAACCGAATATCTTGTAAATGCGATCAATATTGCGGGTGATACGATCATCGTGGGTCGAGGCGACGGCGTCATGCGCTCGCTTGATGGCGGCACGACCTGGAGCGACAGTACAATTTGGAATCGAGCCGTCATCGGGCTTGCGCATGCGGGAAATGCGGTGGTGGCGGCAACACGCGACTCGGGGTTGTACCGATCGACCGACGGAGGGCTGAGTTGGGAATCGGCAAATACCGGAGTGCCGGACACCATGATCACAGCGATCACCGCACGTTCTGGACTGCTGTTCGCCGCGACGATATCCGGAGGCACGATCCTCGCATCGAGCGATTTCGGAGCGCACTGGAATACTGTTCATTATGGCGTGTCGATCTACGGTACGGGCCCGATTACCTCGCTTGGCTCGACGCTCCTCATGCCAGGCTATGGAGGGGTGGTCCGTTCGGTCGATGAGGGCCAGAATTGGATCTACAGTTCACCGGACACCTCCGGGCTACTCTCCCCATATAATTTGTTTGCGACACGCAGCGGGACAGTGTACACGTCGAACAACACGAACATCTTCCGGTCCGACGATTCCGGCGCGACATGGAAACGACGTGACAATGGCATACCGCCCACACAGACACTATTCATCGGCGAGGCCGGGAAAAACCTGTTCGCGGGATTGTTCGATAGTAGTATGTATCGCTCCACCGATGGCGGCAATACATGGGCGGATGTGAGCAGCACGATGCCGAAGAAGACGCTTATCTGCTTCGCTTCGGACGACACGGCCATATTTGTCGGGACGAACAGCGGCGTGTTTGTTTCGACGGATAACGGCGCATCATGGGCTGCAAGCGGAAGCGGGACGGTGGGGGAGCATATCGCCTCACTTGTCGCTACGCGAGAAGGAGTGTATGTGAGTTCACAGTACAACGGTGTATTCCGCACGACGGATCGCGGTGCCAACTGGTCGCATATCGCGACACCACTCGGCGATTCGAATTACATCGTGTTGTTTTCGCCCGATCGCACGACGCTCTTTCTCGGCGGGTGGTACACCGGTTGGTTCTCGACCGATCAAGGCCAGGAGTGGGTACAGATTACTCTTGGCACATATTCGAATCTGGCGATCGGCGGAATGGCGCTGACCGGGGATAAGCTCTACCTGAGTTCAAACAATTACGGACTCTGGACCCGCTCGTTCTTCCAACTGGATGTACCGCGAACGACGCTATCGCAATCATCGCCTCTTCTTTCGGTTTCGCCGAACCCGGCCGACCTACGAACGACGATTCATATCGGTCAGCAGGATAATGGCACTGGCACGACGATCTGGCTTGTCGATGCAGTGGGCAGAGCGGTATATATGCGCGATGTGATCGGCGCAGCGGGAGACCAAAACTGTACACTCGACCTCAGTGGCCTGGCGTCGGGCATGTATCGCTGCGTGGTCAACGCTGGGGGTAGTATCTCGCAGACGCCGTTAGTGGTGCGGCATTGAGACATCGCGGGCTTCGTAGGGTATCTCTACGGAAGCTACTGTGCCGGATAGGTGAACGTCAGTCAGGATGGGAAACGCTTGGCCTTGTCGCCGAGGAGTACGTCGCCGTCTATGCAGAGAATGGAGATATAAAGCATAGCCATAGCTAACGCCGTCTGCGGGGGGGAAGAGTGAGCGTGTAGCTGGGCATCGCGATGTAACAATACGGAGTACGACGAGGTTGATTCTATAAATAGCACTTCATAGTCGCATAGAAGGATGCAAAGCAAAATCACCGTAAGTATATTCTTGCTCTTCGTGAGTGGAATCATTGGGTTTGGACACCGCACCGCTATGGCGCAGTGGTTGCCGACAAATGGACCGTACGGTGGCCGGGTAGTATGCTTTGCAGTCAAGGGATCCGATGTTTATGCAGGAACGATCGGCGGAGGGCTATTTAGATCGGTCGACGGAGGCGTGAGTTGGTCACGGAGCGCAACGAACCTCCTGATAGGTAGTGTCAGTGCCTTGGCATCAACACCTCAACTTGTGTACGCCGCGGGGGACTTCGGGTTCTTCCGATCGTCCGACGATGGGGCTTCATGGGTTTCGGTAAGCGATGGGCTTGAGGGAGAACTGGTTCAAGCGCTCGCTGCAAAGGATGGCGTGGTGTTTGCCGGTACTCGAAGCAACGGTGTATTTCGCAGCACAAATAATGGTGCAAGCTGGACATCTGTCAGTACAGGACTTACGAAACTTGATGTTCGAGCACTCGCCATTCTCGGCCAGCGGGTTTATGCATGTCTATACGGGGGCGGTGTGGCTGCGTCTGAGGATAACGGAGATACGTGGCTCGCTTTGAATACCGGATTGACGAATCTGCACACGAACAGCATTGTGGGGGTCGGTACAAGCCTCTTCACAGCAAGCAACTCCGTCTTTAGGTCAAATGACAGTGGCAAGACTTGGGCAGAACTTCGCACTGGGCCTTATCTGCTCGGACCGACTGCACTTGCAACGCTTGGTTCGAAGCTTATTGTAGGCACCAGATCCGGGCCATTTGTTTCTACCGACAATGGTGATTCTTGGGCGATTGACACTCTGGGGTTGCAGGACAAAAGCATATTAGCCGTCGCAGTTGCGGGTGGTAATCTTTTGGCAGGCACCTACAATTCCGGCATAGCCCGATCCTCGGACACGGGTAGGGGTTGGAACACAAGTAACGACGGGCTTGGGAATACATTCGTATACTCTCTTTATGCTCGAAATGGCACCTTGATCGCAGGGGCCGTTGATGGATCGGTGTTTCGTTCAACGGACAGAGGAGATACATGGAGCACGACTCGTCGCAGCGTGTCACTCGATGGTGTCTATTGCTTTGCTGCCGCCGACGGCGATCTCTACGCCGGGACCCATAGAGAGGGAGTCATCCGTTCCTCTGACGACGGGAATACTTGGGTGCGCACGGGTCCTGCATTCAGCAATGTGACAGTCAGTTCAATTGCGAGCAGGGATTCCATACTGTTCGCAGCTACGACAGCCGGACTATATCGTTCGACGGACAAGGGGAGCTCCTGGCAGGCAGACTCCGTTGTTCTGGGTTGGTCAGAATCAGTCTGCATCTCGGGGGACACCATCTGTGTGGGGACACGCGATGGGCTCTACGTGTCTGTGGATCGTGGAGTAAGCTGGACTCATGAATATCAATTGAAGCTTGGAGTCGCCTCTTCACGTGCTGTTAACGCCGTAGCGTTCAGCGGTCAGTATCTGCTCGCAGGAACGGAAGGTGGGATTTTTCGATCATCCGATCTTGGGACTACCTGGTCCGCCGCATTCAATGGGATGGTCGACTCATCTGTGATCAACTTTTGTGTCGTCGGTGGTTCAGTATTTGCCGTCTCCGGCCTTGGGTATCTCTATCGATCGAACAATGATGGTGCATTGTGGACGAGCATGGACGATGGGCTTCCTGGCCCGTATGGCAAGACGCTCATCCAGTCGGACAGCGAACTGTTTGTGGGCCTTTGGGGCTATGGAGTCTGGAGGCACTCTCTTCGAGAACTAGGGGTCGAACGAGGAGAAACACCACAGAGTCAAGTATTGACTCTGTGGCCTAACCCGTGCGCTTTGCGTCTGGGGATCAGTTACCACATGCCTTCCGCGTCGATGGTGAGAATCGAGATCCGAGACGTCCTTGGCAAACTCGTACTTTCACGCAATGAAGGATTTGAATCTGCAGGCGCGCACTCGCATTCCATCGACCTGACGAATGTCCCGGATGGAACTTACAATATTTGGGTTCACACACAAGAAGAATCGATGGACGGGCTGCTCATCGTCAATCACTAGTGACATTCGGGATAAGTTTCCTTACCGCTTCTTCGGTTCGTTGCATGAGGTCCATTTCGCGATTGCGGTCGCCGTCGATGCTCGTATCGACGCTGAGGGGTTTGCCGATCGTGACGGTAATGGTCATGTTCGATCTCGGCAGACGCTCGAAGCGGTTGTGGACATCGAACGTGCCGTGTATATGCACCGGTACGACGTTCGCGCCGCTTTCGTAGGCCAGATGAAATGCGCCGCGCTTGAACGCTTGCAGCTTCCCATCGTGCGTGCGTGTCCCTTCGGGGAAGAGCAGCACCGATGCGCCGGCTTTGATCTTTGTGACGGCTGCGTTCAGCGTGCGTTTTGCCTTGACCGCATTCCCGCGGTCGATAATGAGAAACGGACTTGCCCAGAGCGACCAACCCCAGATTGGGATTTTCGTCAGCGTATGGCGAAGCACGAGGCGAATATCTTTGGGGATCGCAACAAACACGGCCGGAATGTCGGTATAGCTCGCGTGATTAGCCGCGAAAATGTAATGCTCGGATTTCGAAAGATGCCCGGCGCCACGAACGACCACACGCAGCCCGAACAACGTAAGAAATATCCGCGACCATACACGGGCCATCGAACAGTAGAGCCGACCGCTGCGATCGACGAGCGCCGCCGGGATCGACAGCACCGAGAGGATCACGGTGGCGATAAGAAACACGATGGTTGCGAGTATACGGCGAATCATGCGGTAATTGGTTCGGCCTAATAACACAATAGGACGGACTGAGAGTCCGTCCTATCATAGATACTGGTCACGCAGTGGCTCCGGCTAACAGCCGGCGCTACTACGATACAATTCGGCCGTTACTTCGTGGCGGAAGCAATCGCGGAATAGTTGATGCCCGAGGCGGCAGCTTTGATCTCGTCGAGTGTTGTGCCGGTATGACCCTCGGTCACGACAAACACACGGTCGTTGACGATGACGCCGATCGTCCCTTGGTTACTCTTCTTCTTCCAATCGACCCACGCCGGAAAGCCGCCGATCTTGTCGGTATGCATCGACTCGTCGTTCGACTCCATGTTCATATTCATCATGGCAGAGTATGCCGTGCTCAGACCGGTGATGTAGTTGTAATCGTAGATTCCGATCTTAATGGTTTTCTCGCCATTCTTGTAGGTTGCATTCGCATGGGACCACTTCTGTCCCTGGAGATCCATCTCCATGGTTTCCGGCTCGCCTTCGATCGTATACCCAGACGGCGCGACGAGTGCGCCGGCAAGCGTCTTGGCCGGGATCACTACGCCGGGCGTATGCGCACCGCCAGCGGCAGCAGGCGCGGTCTGTTGCGCCATTTGCTGCGCCGCCTTCTGCGCAGCATCGGCAGCTTCTTGTGCTTTATCTTCTTTCTTTCCGCAGCCGGTGCCGATGAGGGCAGCAGCAATGAGGGGGATCGCAAACAGCTTGAGTTTCATAGTTCGAAGCATTAGTGAATATGTGGGTTCAAAAATAAGACAAAATTGGAGTCTGGCTGTTCGGAGTGTGGCGGAGCAAAATCGTATTCAAAGTGCTCCGACGATGACCGTCCCTAAATAAAACAACAACATTCCCAAGAACACCAGCAGCGGAATGCGTCGACCTTTGGTCTTATTGATCTCCGGGATGAGGTCGCTGGCGCCGACATAGAGCGCAGCACCGGCCGACAATGCGAACAGTACGCCGATAATATGTGCGTTGATCTCGATGAAGAGATAGACGAACATCGCGCCGAGGATCGTTGCAAGTCCGAGCGAGTAGGTCGCTCGTTTTGCCGCGCCGGTACTCTTATTCCCGGCGGTCATGACACTGGCGACGGTTAGACCTTCGGGGATCTTGTGCAGCAGCACGGCGATGCAGGTAAGCACGCCCATTTCGGGATGTGCGTTGCTGATCGAGGCAATCGCCATTCCGTCGAAGAACGCATGCAGCGTCAGCCCGCCTACGGCGCCGAAGACGGAGGTATGGGCGACATGCGGATGTTCGTGCGTCTCTTCGCCGAAGTGAAAATGCTCGACGACCGTATGTTCGAAGAAATGCAGTAAGCTGAACCCGAGCAGGATAAACAAGGCGGACGTGCTCTCGTTTTCGGTCAGATGGAAACTCTCGGGGATGAGATCGAGGAATACCAGAGCAAGGATAAACCCCGCGCCAAGCGCCAGCAGCGCACGCTCCCACGTATGCGGAAACTTCCGCGCCCGCAGGGCGGAAAGTCCGCTGGCAACCTGCGCGGTCGCCGCGACGATACTAAGAATCAGCCCGAGAAGCATCGGCAGTGATAGGTGCGTTGGCCAACACAACAGGGGCATGGGGTCGCTGGTTCGGGGAGGGAGATTGCGCAGGCCAAGATGTTGCGTTGGGGTTGTGGGAGTGGCTATGTCTGGTAGACAACGTCATTCTGAGCACATTCGCTGTGCTCAGTGTAAACTCCGCGAAGAATCCCTTGATGAAACGCAGCGAGGCTCCGCCATAGGGATTCTTCGCTTCTGCTCCTGTGGTCGCAGAAGAATGCTCAGAATGACGTCTGCGTAAACCGTTGCGTTGTCTATTCAAACGGAACCACTGCGGGCCTGTCGAACTCTAAACGCACCACTCCGTGTAACTTTCACTCGTCAGACGCATTCTATATCCAGCGAGCCCACTCGCAGATCATACACCAGCTCAAGAGAGATCATGAACATTCGAGTCCTACTCATATACATCGCTGCGTTGGCATTTCTAAGTGCTTGCAAAAGCGACCCGGCTACGTCAACGACGAGCAATTCGAACAATGCGTTGGAGGTTCTGCCGTCAACGATACACGCAACACGCTATACTACCGTCGCAGTGAGCGCCCGCATGAACGGCGTTGCGCAGAGTGACGTGTACTACACCTTCGATTTTGGTGATGGAGCGGGTGTTACCCCCCCGACGGGGTCTCAGATCGAGCACTTCTTTCTTACACCTGGTACGTTCACCGTCACCGCCAAGGCCTTCGACCGATTCCGGGATACACTGCTCGCAAGCACAACGGTACCTGCAATTGTCGACGATACGATCCACTGGATGAGCGTTACTCCACATCAGGTTGACACCTCGGTGATCACGACGGACAGTACGCTCCGCCTCGGCATTTTGCCTCCAGTGTTCTCTGCGTACTCGAATAGTAAGTACGTGTCCTCGGTTTCGATACACGTTACGACGACCGGTCTGGATACGGTACTCGCTCCGATGGGAGCATTCTCCCAGCCAACACTCTTTCGTCTTGGGACATACAAGATTGTGTACTCAGCATTCGATCAGGCAAATAACCTCTTCGGCCGCGATTCTGCAACGGTCACACTCCGCAAACGATAGTGGCGGATTCTGCTGAATGCCGTTAAGATTTATTACAGAGCATGTTGTCAAAGGCTCCGCCCACGGTTGTGCGGGGCCTTTCGTTATTGGCACAGTTGTTGAACGCAATCCGGTCAATGCGCCGTACTTCCGTGGTTTTCATGGTGGCCGTCCTGCAGTTCGCCGCGAACTCGGTGACAGCTCAGACTCGTCCGAACGGTATCGAGAAAAGCTGGAATGTGCATGAAGCGCTCGTCCGCTTATCCTCCTTAGGATTTTGGCCCGACACTTCTGCGACACCACTTAGTTCAAAGAATCGTCAGGCAATCGTCGCCTTCGAGAAAGTACAGCGCTTGAAGCGCACCGGGAAACTCTCAGATTCGGTTGCCATGGCCATCCGTCGCGCCGAGCGTCCGCTCGCACGCGACTCGATGCACCGCTTACACATGGAAGTGGACCTCAATCGGCAGGTATTATTCGTTGTGGATTCGGTGGATCACGTCTGGCGAATCCTCCCCGTATCGACGGGCAACGGTCAGAAGTTTTTCTATCCCGAAAAGGGATGGGAGTATGCACGTACGCCGCGCGGTACGTTTCGCATTTACTACAAAGTAAGCGGCTGGAAAAAGAGCGAGCTCGGAATGCTCTACGACCCGATGTACATTCGCGGCGGCTTTGCGATCCATGGCGCGCAAAGCGTGCCGGCCGTCCCGGCATCGCACGGCTGCATCCGCGTGCCGATGTTCGCTGCGGCAACACTCTTTCGCATGATGTCCGTCGGAACGCCGGTGGTGGTCTTCGGAGAGAACCCGAAATCGAAAGACTGAGTATCGACTCGCGCAACAGATCGATCCGTTGCCAACTACCCTCGGGCCAGACGCGCTTTGAGGAAATGCTTTCCGTCTTCCAGGCCTCGGAAGAGGAATTCGCGCAGTTCGAGCCGCACGTCTTTCGACATCGTCCGGTATCCTGCGACTGCCTGCACCGTCATGGAGACCAAAAATGCGACGGCTGCTCCGATCAGATGCAGATGCGGCATCAACGCAAACGCAAGTGCGACGTTGACGACGAGCGAAGAGAGGATGATGCGAAATACCTCTTTTACTTTCCCCATGCCGACGAGCGCGCTCATCGAAACCATCACCGACGGCAGAATCAGACCCGTCGCGATCAGTACTCGGAAGACATTGATGCTGACGTCGAACTTCGAACCGTAGAGAAGATGGAAAATAAACGGAGCGACCACGATCAACACGATACACATCGGCACCATGAGCAGGAACAGGAAACTCGCCGCTTTTTCAATGATCTTCTTGAGCGTCGCGAAGTCGCCGGCTGCATAGTATTTGCTCGATGCAGGAAAGACGAAAATGCCCTGCGTATCGCGCAGTACGTCAAACCCTTTGAAGAAGAACTTCGCCACTTGATAATTGGCTAACGCCTCGACACCAAGGATCGAGCTAATCAGAAGGCTGTCGAGATTCTGTTGTGCGACGTGCACCGTTCCGGTCGCCGTTTGGTATCGTGTGAACTCGAAAATCTTCTTCGTCATCGACTTCGAGAATCGTGGTTTGAAGATGATGTCGTGTCGTGCTGCAATGATCGAATACACAGAGCTCAGCGTGGCGGAGATGATCGTAATGAAGATCACGTCGGATGCCGTCGAGAGTTTTCCGGAGAATGCAAGGATCGTCACGACGACGCTCGAACCCCCGAAGTAAATGAGGTCCATGAAGAAGAGCTCTTTTGTATGGAAGCGCATCTGAAAAATCTTGCTTGCGACCACACGCGGGATCGTGACAATCGTCAGCAACACGAGGCTCGGGATCAGCCCGGGCAGCGAAGGCGCTTTCATCAGTTCGCCGAATGCAGCAGGGAAGAGTGCGAACGTGCCGAGCACGACGGCGAGGAATGCGAAGAACAGTCCGGATGTCGCCGTGAGCAGTTCGCGCAGGTCGTTGGCGGGATCGACGCCGAACTTGACGACGGCCTGGAGTGCGAAGCTGTCGGCGAAGGTAAAAATCATCCCAAAGATCACCTGGAACAGACTCAGTTCGCCGCATTCGATCTTGGGCATGACCTTAAAGACGAGCACGGTCGTCACGACGCCATAGACCGCAGGCAAGAGCTTCGTCGCGAAACCCCATGCGCCTTTACCGAGATGTTGGGAAAATTTCAAGAGTTCAGAGTGCGTTGAGAAATTCTTCAGTCGAGATCTCTGCATCCCGCAGTGCGCCTTTGAGCGTAAAACGGTCGACAGGATTGTGGTACGGAATGATGATTACACGGCCGTCCTGATGCACGAGTTTCACATGCGAGCCGCGTCGATGCGATTCTTGAAAACCTAAGCGTGTAAGAGCCGCGATCACCTCGCGGGCGTGCAATAGCGGAAGCTTCATAACGAAAGCTCGACAACCTCGTGGTCCTCGTCGACAACAAGATCGACCGGTTCGACTTCGAGGTAGAGTTCTATCGCCTCTCGGATGTTAGCGATCGCTTCGTCTCTCGTGCGACCTTGAGACCAGCATCCTTTTAGCGACGGACAATGAGCCACGATAAAACCGTCCTCACCCTTTTCCAAGACTACTTTGATGGTCATATCAATTGTACCTCGCGTGGAAGTGAATGGTTCCTATTAGCCCATTGCCTCGAGCAACGCTTCCGCTCGCCGGTCGATGTCGAATTGCTTCACGTATTCGCTCGCGCGGCGGCGATCGTCGCTGGTCGCCTCGAAGCTCCTGCGGATCGCGGCTGCGACGGCTTGGATGTCCGTACGGTCTACCACGTAGCCTGTTTCGCCGGTGACTTCGCGCAGGCTCGGCACTTCGCTCACGACCGGGATGCAGCCGCAACTCATCGCTTCGGCAGTCGCGACACCGAAGGTCTCGTCCATCGAAAGCTGACAGTACGTCGATGCGGTGTGATAGTATTCGAGCAATGTCTCATACTTCACGGGCCCTTCGGTGATGGTGATGTTCGATAGCCCCGCCGCCTCGTTGCGTGCATGTATGAGTGCTTCGCCACGAATGCCGACAAGTTCGAACCGCACATCGGGCATTGCTGCGGCGGTCTTGATGAACACGTCGATGCCTTTGAGCAGATAGTCGAGAACGATATCGAGTTGGGTGACGGTGATCGCAATCGGCTGACGCTCGCGGTCGGAAAAGGGAAAACGTTTCGTGTCGACAGCGTTATAGATCACCTCGCTCGGCCCGTGATGCACCGAGTTCGTATCGAGCAGATGCTGTGCGTAGTTGCTCACGGGGAATACTCTCGTCGCGAAGCGATGCGTGTTGCGCACGAGAAACCACCGCAGCGGCCGCACGCGCGCGCCGCTCTTGACCTCCGGGATATACGTCACATCGAATCCGCCGGCAACGACATACACCTTCTTGCCGAGCAGCCGGGCGACGATCGTCGGGATGAGCGAATAATAGTCAGCGAACCAGAAGAAGAGGGCCTGCGAGCCGAAGATCTTTCGGATGATCTCCCACTCCATTTTCAGCAGGTTCATCGCTGCCGAGCTTCCACGCCCGACATTGGCATCGACGAGCCGCAGCGTATGCCGGCGACTCAAGATCTCAATATCGTTCTGGACGAACCTCGATTGTGCGGGACCGACGAACGTAATGATCATCAATGATGTGTGAAGCGTGAATGGTGAATGTCGAAATGAATTTCATCCTTCATTCTGCATCATTCGTCCGTTCCCTTAGTATGCATCTCCAAAGAGCAGTTTGTCGCCGATCGGGAAGAAATGGAAACTGACCATCCGCTTCTTGCCGCCTTTGGTCAGATCGATTTGGTAATGCAGCATCTGGCCCGACGGTGTATCTTTCGATTTGAACATCGCGAAGTACTGCTGATGCATCTCGTCCGGGAAATCGGTATAGAACTTCTTGAACTTCGCCAGCACGTCGGCGACGCGCTTCGCTTCGTCCGGATTCTTGAGGTCGCAGGCTTTAGTCCAGGCCCAGACTTTCCCGGCACCGGTGTTGAAGGCGATCAGCGGCGCGGCGCTGTCGGCGTTGTTCGCAAGTGCATAGCGCTTGAGGTCGTTGATGCGGGCGTACATCTCGTCCGAAAGCGAATCGCGTACGACCTGCGAGATCATGACGACATCTTCGCGGGGCATCTTGCCCATGCCGCCTTGCGCAAAGGAGTTCGTCGAGAGAATGTTTAGCGCTGCTGCGAGCGCAAGAAGCGAGAGAATTTGTGTGGCTTTCATGATCGTGTTCCTAACCGTATTCTTCCATCGTCATTGCGACCGAAGGAAAAAATCTGTGACGACACACGTTCGGCGGTCGATCGGTGCGGCACCAGATTCCTCACATCGCTGCACTCCGTTCGGAATGACAACGAGAAAACAACTCTTCCGCGACCGTTTTCGGTGCGGAATTCGTTTGATGATACAACAATCCCATAATTCGTTTTATGTCGCAAAAATTTCAGAATAATATTGCCGGCAAATGGGTCGATGCCACCGGCGGCAAAATCTTCGAGAACCGCAACCCTGCCAATTGGGACGATGTGATCGGGACATTTCCACTCTCGACGCCGCACGACGTGGACGAAGCCGCCCGTGCTGCGGCGGAGGCATACAAGACATGGCGGCTGGTTCCGGCACCGGCACGAGGCGAGATCATCCGCAAAGCAGGCGAACTCATGATTGAGCGTAAGGACGAGATCGCCGCTATCATGACTCGCGAAATGGGCAAGCCACTTGCCGAAACAAAAGGCGATGTGCAGGAGGGAATCGATACCGCATTCTACTGCGCCACCGAAGGCCGGCGGTTGTTCGGCTATAACACGCCGAGCGAGTTGCCGAACAAGATGAATCTCTCGTTCCGCGTGCCGGTCGGCGTCTGCGGACTCATCACGCCCTGGAATTTTCCGATGGCGATCCCGACCTGGAATCTGTTTCCGGGGTTGGTTGCGGGTAACACGTTCGTCTTCAAGCCCGCAGAAGATACGCCGCGCACGGCAAATGTGCTGCTCGAGATCTTACTCGAAGCCGGATTGCCTGCCGGAGTAGTCAATATCGTCCACGGCATCGGCAGTGTTGTCGGCGCGGCAATCGTCGATCATCCGCGGATCACGACGATCAGCTTCACCGGCTCGACAACGACCGGGAAGACGGTTGCCGAGAAATGCGGCGCACGCGCAAAGCATGTCTGCCTCGAAATGGGCGGCAAGAATGCGCAGATCGTGATGCCCGACGCCGATCTCGAACTTGCGTTGACGGGTGTGCTCTGGGGCGCCTTCGGCACGACGGGGCAGCGTTGCACCGCAACGTCGCGGCTGATCTTACATGCAGATATTCATGACAAGTTTGTCGAGATGTTGCGAGCGCGCGTTTCGACGCTGAAACTTGGCGACGGGCTTGTTGCCGGGACGGAAGTCGGTCCGATCGTAAACGAAAAACAACTGCGCAACGTCGAGCGCTACGTTCGCATCGGCAACGACGAAGGCGCCAATTGCCTGCTCGGCGGCAAGGCTGCGACCGGACCCGGATTAGAGAAGGGCTGGTTCTTCGAGCCGACGATCTTTACCGGCGTGACGCCGACAATGACCATTGCAAAAGAGGAGATCTTCGGGCCGGTGCTGTCCGTGTTGAAGTGTCACTCACTCGAAGAGGCGATCGAGATCACGAATAACGTGATCTATGGTCTTTCGTCGAGTATCTACACGCGCGATATCAATGCAGCCATGCTTGCCGTGCGCGACATCGAAGCGGGCATTACATACATTAACGCTCCCACCATCGGCGCCGAAGCGCACATGCCGTTCGGCGGGACGAAAGCAACAGGCAACGGCCACCGCGAAGGCGGCTGGGCTGTCTTCGATTTCTACACCGAATGGAAGTCGGTCTACATTGACTACTCCGGCCATCTGCAGCGCGCGCAGATCGATAATTAGCGCTTCAGCCGGAGACGATCGCCGATGCATGCGTCGGCGGATCGGCGACCGCAGCGATCGTGATCGTTGGTTCGTACACGTGCGAGACGAGTTCGGGACAACGCATACACGCTGCGCGACCTTCCTGCGCCCACCATCTGCAATCGGGTCTGATGCTGCAGATGGGAAGATCGTCGGTGACCGGCGGTAATAACTGGACGACTCGTGTTGCAAGCGTGCAATCGTGTCCGTCGAAGTGCTGACACTTCGATTCGGCACAGGTCCCGGTGAACCGAAAGACGAGCGCAGGATCAGCCGGTGCGGCAAGTTCGAGAATCTCCGGCGTCACCGGTACGGGCTTCTGTAACGGAGTCAGTACCGGTTTCTCTCCCGAACGATCGATGACGCCAAAGACCTGCGCACCCGGCATATCGGGCCATACACTTGGGCAGAGCATTCCCTCCGCCTCAGGCAGTGCGTGAGGTTCGGTTGGGTTCACCGCGAGAATCCTGCCTCTTTTAATCCGGTTTTCACTTCGTTGACGGCGTGCGTGCCGAACTTCGTGTCGGCGATGATGCCGATCCAGATCGGTCCATGCGGTCCGCCGACAGGAATATGCGGATTCTCGTCGATCCAAATCCCGATCCAGTGCTTGTCCGGTACGCTCGATATCGTGCCTTCGCCGGCGACAATATGCTTGGTGTCGAAGCCGTGTTGTTTGAGCGTGTTCGCAGCGGAGATGGCGGCAATCTTCGCCAGTTCTTCTCGTGTCTTGATCGTTGACGTTGCCATAGTAGTAGGTGATGTGTAGTTGCAATGAAATACCACCGTCGGCCGACGGGCGTATACGATCGTGACCATTCGTAGCGGGCGCCTGTGTCGATGGAATGAGTACGGACGAATATATGTGGCTATGCACGAAAACCGCCTCACAAAAACCTCACGTAGTGCGTGGAAATTTCTTCGGAGAATACGACTCAGCGTACTAACGCCTCGTGCGCGCGGCCGAGCAGACGCCCAAGGATCGCTTGTTGTGTGCCGTAGAGCGTCTGCAATTTTGCACGATAAAGCTGTACCTTGCGCGCGAGGACGTCGCGTTGATGTGCATGTGTAATGAGGCTTTGGAGCCCTTGCAGTGCCAGCGTCTGCGGATGATCGCTGCGCATGCCGCGGCGTGCGAGCCATCGCAGGACAACTTCCGTCTCTGCTGTCGCCGCACCAAACTCGTCTTTACCCGGAAAGAGTGCGAACGGGAGGATGGACCGGTAGAGCCACTCCTGTGTGAAATCCGGCCGGGGTAGTCGGGCATGTGCAACGGTAAGTTGTGCGTGCGCCTGGTCAACTTCCTGCGGTGTGCCGTTGAGGATGCGGTGTTCGAGCATCAATAGGCGCATGCGAAAGAGTGTCGCAAGATCGCGGCCGTTCGTTTCGATCTGCGCATCGAACGCATCGGCAATCGACGCAAACCGATCGTCTTCTTCGAGTGCGAGCAACGATGCGCATTTTGCAAGTATGATCGCCGGAGGCTGCGAGTCCAGATGCAGATCGTTCGGATACGCGCGACGACATACGTCTAATGCCGACGCATGCTCACCCTTGAATGCATGGCGAAGTGCTTCGAGAATATGCGGGTAATCGCGCACGAACGGTTCGCGCTGACAGGGGGCAGTTTCGCCGATCGTTCGGATTCGTTCGATCAGGCTCGAGACGAGTCGTGGTTGGCGGTCGGCGAGGATGAGGTTGTATGCATAGGTGAACGAGAAGCGTGCTTCACAGCATGCGTCGTTCGAATTGCGAAAGAAACGATACGCCGATGCAAGCGCGCGAATCGTGCGGTTGCGTTTGTCGTGCAGCGTGCCGGAGATATCGGAATATGGCGAGAGCGCCTGCGTAACGATCGCATAGAGGAATACTTCCTGGTCGGCTGTCGTGGCAGCGCCGCGTTTTGTGTGGGCGTCGTGCTTGCGAGCATATTCGACCAGCACGTTACTGTCGACGATATTGGCGGGCAGTTTGTTGAAGACGATCGACGACGCGCGGTGATAGAACGACGTCATGCGCTCGGCGGATGCGCGCTGATCGAGTAATTGGCGTTCGATGCGCCGAAGTTGCGGCATCACCTGATCGAAGAGTCCGCGTTCGGCCATAAACTCCGCAACGTCCTCCTCGCTTCCTCCGGCGCAATGTGCCATCACTTTCCGCCAGACGGCGTGGGCGCTCAGATTGAGCTGTCGGTTCGTTTGTCCGAAGCGCTTCAGGAGTTGGGACCGTGTCACGGCGGGATTCGATCGTACGGCCTCGACCAATTCCGCTTCTTCCGGGGTGAGATGTTCACCGATGGTTCGGAGTTCGTCCGAATGCAGAACCGGAATTAGTTTTGCGATCTTGATGGGGCGATCAGCCATAAGTACTTCGATGTGGGGAACCCTTACCAGCCGCTGGTGGTCGTGCGGGGCGATCTCGCATGGGTGATAGAGATGTATACAGGTGACGCTGCCGATCGGATGCGACCGCAACGATCACTGCGCCACACGCGCGTCGATGATGTAACCATACATAGGACCGCGCGATGCAGACAGGACGAACAGGCTCCCCAAACGATGGTTCTCTCCGCCTCTGCGCGGGCTGCGTTGTTGCGCCGTTGTGTCTACACGAACTACCGTCTAATGATCGGTATAATGTCCTTGCGCAAAACGGCACACATACCTCCTCCGAAGCACGAAGGCTCGGAGGCTGAGCGCTGCCGGCGCGAGTGGATCCGGCGACCGAAACGATCGGTGCTGCGCTGAGCGGATAGGGTGGCCGATGTGTCTGTGTCGATTGCATCGAGCGATGCAATCGACAGAACCATCATTACTCTCACATCGCACGGGGAATACCCGAGCGCGTAAACGTATTGATACCCATGCAAGCGCTACGAACCGTAGCGGGTTTCGGCCACCCCGATCCACTGCTTGTTTTCCCGTGGCACGATTGCATTGCGCACGCGTCGAGCGCGTCCGCGGAACATCCGCATGCTGTGAGCATTGCGAATGTGCAACAACGCGTTGCGAAATTACGGGACGGGAAATCGAAAAAAAATATCAAAATTCAAGCAGAATCGCAGGAGAACGCATGCCGATCATAGCGGCATTCGACGAATGTGCAGGAGGAACGCGAGCGAGCTTAGAGGCGAAGACCCAGGTTGCCTTGCAGCGTCACGATACGCCACGGCCCGTGTGCTTCGGAACCGTTGCACACATCCTGGTAATCCGAGAGGACCGTTGTCAGCGGGTAGCCGAAACGCGCTTCGAAAATGAGATCGTGCGTGCTGATCTGCGCAAGCCGGAAGCCAAGACCGGCCCGAAGATCGAGACGTACCTTGTGGTATTCCGTGGTCGGCCCCCACTCCGAATACTCATCCACCCCTGGCCCCTGTTTGTCGGTCAGGCTGGTCGTCGAAATACCGGCGCTCAGACCGATCAGGAAATACCCGTTGGTACGGGGCGATTGCAGCTTGGCGAACACCTCCATTAATGCGTACGAGAAATAGTGCGTCACCGGCACCGTAACCGCAATGGTATCGGTCTGCGGATGGATGAGCTTGCATGCGCCATCGTTTGAAGATGCACGCATATCCTGATACGCAAAGTCGATATAGAGGCCAAGCGGCTGGCGGTCGGGCGCGAAGTCGAAGGCGATGCCGAGGCCATACCCCACGCCGGCGGCGCTTTTCGGGAATGCCTGGCCCGATTGCAGATTGTAGCTGAGTGTCGCATACGGCATCACGCCGAGCTTGCGAACGAGCGCCATATCCTGGCGGCGCTTCTGGATCGAGCTCGCTGTATCGTGCACCGTGGGCGTTGCAGGCCCCTGGGCATAGGCGGTGTCGCCGAACACGATCGTAAGCGATGCGAGAACGCATGCAAGAGGAAGGATGATACGACGTAGGCGGTGCTGCATCATTTCTTAATGATATCGAATTCCGATTCTCAGATCGAACACGACGGTGTTCTTGTCCGTGTTCAAATTAAACTGTGGTTCCACCGACGCACCGAGGGATGCGTCCCAAGATGCAACAAGCGGAAGGTAGTATTCGGCTCCCACCGGAATACCGATTCCGAGCGTTGTCGTCCAGACGGTGAAATCGACGCCGATCTTCGGTTCGAGTCCGGCGCGGCCGCTCACATGGTCAAACATTCCCGGCATGAATACCAGAAAGCCGAAGCCGAAGCCGAAGTGGCCGAGACTATAGGTATCGTTATTGAACCACCGCTGATACAAGATCGCTTCGAGGTCAATCGTACCGAGCGCGTCGCGGTACATGACGGCAAGATCCGGTCCGTGCTCGCCGGTACCGCTTCGCCAGCCGTAGCCGACGTCGAGCCCGACAGCCGGCGCGTAGCGATGCATCGGCGTTCTGGCGCTATCGGTCTGTGCGTGTGCCGCGCCGAGCGCGACCAGCAGAATCAAAAGCGAACACCCTCCGGCTGCGGACAGCCGAAGGGTGCGATGAAGGAATACGAACCGGCGACCTACCACGCGTAGCCGAGATAGACGGCAGGATAGATCAGCGTGCTCGTAAATTTAGAAAGACTTTCTCCGCCGCTCACACCGATACGAAACGACAACGCCGGTTCGATCGAGAACTGACCGAGCATCAGTTTGTACGCCCCTTCGGCGCCAATCATGAGGATGCGTGAACTGCGCACTAACTTCGAATTACTATAGAACAATACTTCGAGCGCCGGCCCGACGCTAAGCCCTTTGACGGGCTGATCGTCCGTCAGATAAAAGCGGTACGCTGCGCCGAGCCCGTAACCGGAATAATCATTGGTATTGAGTCCGTAAATAAAACGGCCGACGATGCTCTGGTCGTCACCGATACGAGTTTCGTACTGCGCCTGCACGAGCGTCGGAAGGCCAGCGAACGCAGCGCCGACGGCGATGGAGTTCTTCGCTCGCTGCGCGAATGCAGTGCTGCTGCCTGCAAGAGTGAGGGCGAGCAACGCGAGTACAACAACGGATGAAATGGAATGTAATCTGCGCATGGTGTGAATAACGATCTGCGTGTCCGAGAAATTGTCTAACAGTAATGACCCTGCAAATATACGGTAGTTTCGACACGCAGTTTTGTTTACCAACCGCCGGGTCCGGCAACCCATCGATTGGTTTTAGAAATTATTGGGAGACAATGCGTATCTTTGTATTTTGTAATATGTTCGCGGAAGAAATATGAGGTGAGCCATCTCTGCGATCATTCTTCATCGTTTCATCGACGGCCTCGGGGTCGGCGATGAGTCGTTACTAGCTACAGACATGAAAACATTCGTTCTTCTCGCTGCCATGGCGGCATTCGCACAGGGTGCATTTGCACAAGGGCATTCGGCGCAGGTCGATGACGGTGCAGGCCACTACTCACTCATCACCGGTGCTAATCCGGGCGGAACGTTCGTACTACCGTCGGGCGGCGGCACGCTGCTGGTGCAAACTGGGCCGGGCGTATCGTCGGCATGGCTGACGACGGGCAATCTCAGTACAACGGCTGGTACGAATTTTATCGGCACGCTCGATAATCAAGCCCTCGACGTGCGTACGAATAATGTCATTCGGCTGCGACTCAATACCAATAGCAGTATTCAGCGTGACGCAGGCGGCGATCCGCGCGGCAGCGAAGCGATCGATCTGCAAGTCACGCGCAGCGCGACGACTGAGGTCGCAAGCGGGACGCAAAGCGTCATCGGCGGCGGACAACTCAACACCGCATCGGGTTGGTGGGGGATCGTTGCCGGCGGTTCGCAGAACACGGCAAGCGGAATTCTCTCGGTCGTCTCCGGCGGTGGCGGCAACAATTCGACAAACTTGTACACGGCCGTCAGCGGCGGACAGTACAACACCGCTTCGGCGCAATACTCGAATATTGGCGGCGGACGGTTGAACACCACCAGCGGCGACTATTCGAACATTGGCGGTGGCGGGTCCAATACTGCGAGCGGACTCTATTCTTCGGTTACCGGCGGCGGCAATAATAACGCGAGCGGATATGCTTCGTCCGTGAGCGGCTATCAGAATACCGCGAGCAATCCATATTCGACCGTTGGGGGCGGACTCCAGAATACCTCGAGTGGCAATGTGTCAACCGTTGGCGGCGGCAGCACCAATACCGCAAGCGGAGGTTGGACGTCGGTGAGCGGCGGAACGAACAATACCGCAAGTGGGACTGCCTCGTCAGTCGGCGGCGGCCAGTTCAACGTTGCCAGTGGTGTCTATTCCTCAATCGGTGGCGGCGATTCGAGTGCGGCCAGCGGATTTGCAGCGTCGGTCGGCGGCGGATATTACAATCTTGCGACAAACGACTACGCAGCTATCGGCGGTGGCGATTCGAACTCGGCGAGCGGCATGAAGAGTGCGATCGCGGGCGGCTCGATGAACCAGGCGACAAATTTCTTCTCGGCGATCGGTGGCGGCGATGGGAACGTCAACAACGCAACATTGTCGTTCATCGGCGGCGGCCGAGGTAACTCGGCTGGTGTGAGTGATACTTGGTCGACGATCGGCGGCGGAAACCTGAATTCGATTGCGGGCTTCTCGACCTGGAGTACGATCGGCGGCGGTCAAAGCAATTCGATCAATAATGTTTCCTGGGGGACGATCGGCGGCGGACAAAGCAATTCTGCAACCTCCGTATGGTCTACGATCGGCGGCGGACAATCGAACTCCGCAACGAATCCGTGGGCCACGATCGCCGGTGGGAATGCCAATGCAGCTAACGGACCGTGGTCGAGTGTTGTCGCCGGACATGGGAATACGGCGTCATGGGTATGGTCATTTGTCGGAGGCGGTAATAACAATACGGCCGGGGGCAATGGCTGGAGCACGATCGTCGGTGGTCAGAACAACTTGTCATCGACCGGCGCGTTTATCGGCGGCGGCGAGTCAAATAATGCCAACGCGTTTGAAACAGTTATCGCCGGCGGCAATGGTAATGCAGCAACCGGCGCTTGGGCCAGTGTCGGCGCAGGTGCGAGCAACAGTGCGATCGGTACATGGTCGCGCGTGAGCGGCGGCCAGAGCAACAGCGCCACGAATGCCTGGGGATTCGTTGGCGCCGGACAATCGAACTCAGCCGGAAATACCTGGTCGACAGTCACCGGCGGGCAAAGCAACACCGCGAACGGAACATGGGCTGCGATCGGTGGCGGACAAAGCAACACCGCAAGCGGAACATGGACCTCGGTCGCGGGTGGGCAGAACAATACTGCTAACATGGCATGGGCGTCGGTTGCCGGCGGATATCTGAATACCGCAAGCGGCACCTGGTCGGCCATCGGCGGCGGCACGAACAATACTGCGAGCGGCACATGGTCGTTCGTCGGCAGCGGTTGGAACAACCAGGCGTCAGCCAGCGCGTCAAGCATCCCGGGCGGTATCGACGCCAAGACCACGCAGTTCGGCCAGATGAGCCAAGCCTCGGGTGCGTTCGCAACCGCAGGCGATGCACAGACATCGGTCTCGGTGCTCAAAGCCGCTACGACCGATGCAACGCCGACAAACCTCATGCTTGAGACCGTGATGGGCGATGAGTTGACAGTACCCGCGAACACCGTGTGGTCGTTTCGTATTCTTGTCGTAGCCAATCAGCAGGGGACGGCGAACACGTGCGGTTGGGAGATCAAAGGTGTTGTGTTCAATGCCGGCGCCGGAGCGACATTGATGGCGGGTTCGACCGTCACCGCACTTACGTCGGCCGTTCCGGCCGGCTGGAGCATTGCGCTCGGCACGACGGGCAACGATATGAACATCACTGCCACCGGCGTCGCTGCGACGAACATTCGTTGGGTTGCGCGCGTCGAAACCAGCGAAGTGCAGTACTAATTATTGTGGACCAGCGTCCGCACCGAACGCCGCCCTGCTACTGTTGTAGGGCGGCGTTTCTGTTTGATAGCAGACGCCTCAGTCTCTTGCCGACCAGACGTTTGGGATGAAGTATCGATCGATCCGTGAGATGGTGGAGCCCGAATTGCAGCGATGGCGCCGTGTGCGCCGCGTCGCGGCAGTCGGCTACATCGTGCTCAACGCCATCTATATGGTGTATCGGTTTACGATCATCAATCCGCATTCGCTCCTGCTCTCGTGGTCGTACTTCGTTGCCGAATCGTTTCAGTTCGTCCTCGGGCTCACCTATATTTTCATGTCGTGGCAGTTCCGCCGCCGCACGTCGTTGCCGCCATTGCCCGGGGCGAGCGTCGAGGTATGGGTGCCGGTCTATCGCGAACCGCTCGATGTGATCCGCCGGACTCTCGCTGCGGCGAGGCGGATCGACTATCCGCACGACACACGCGTCTTTGACGACGGCAGACGACCAGAAGTCAGAGCGATTGCCGAAGAACTCGGCGTCGCGTACTTCTCGAGGCCACAGAATATCGATGCAAAAGCCGGCAACTTGAATTTCGCGCTCTCGCAATCACGTGCGGAATTTATCATGGTCTTCGATGCCGATCACATTGCGTTGCCATCGGCCCTCGACGATTTGCTCGGATATTTTGCGGACGAAACGGTCGCGCTCGTGCAATCGCCGCAGGATTATTATAACACCGACGCATTTCAGTATTTCAACGCGAAGCGGCGCGGCGGAATCTGGCACGACCAGTCGTTCTTTTATTTGTTCGGTCTGCCGTCGATGGATCGCGACAACAGCGCGTCGTGTGTCGGGACCGGTGTCGTGTATCGCCGTTCGGCGCTCGCCGAGATAGGCGGCATCCCGACCGACACCGCGACGGAGGATATCCATACGTCGCTCAGACTCATGAAGCACGGCTGGAAGACCGTCTTTCATAACGACCCGGTCGCCTACGGCATCGCGGCAGCGAATCTCGAAGAGTATTACAAAACCCGTCACCGGTGGGCCCACGGCAATCTGCATGTGCTCTCGCTCGAACGCGTACCATTTACGAAGGGACTTACACTCAGACAACGTCTGCATCATCTCTCGCTCGGGCTGATCTACCTCGAAGGCTGGCAGCAGTTGTTATTGCTGTTGATCCCCGTCGTCGCGCTGCTGACCGGATGGCAGCCGTTCGTGATCACGCCGCTCAACGTATTGATCGTACTGTTCTATCCGCTCGTGAGCATACTGCTC
Source organism: Bacteroidota bacterium (assembly GCA_018266755.1). NCBI lineage: Bacteria > Pseudomonadati > Bacteroidota > Bacteroidota bacterium. The sequence continues at coordinate 963,918 of JAFDZW010000005.1, read as the reverse complement.
TTACAAGAACTTGGAAGCGGATACTCGCGCATTTGGGCGAACGAGATCTTCTCGATGGCTCGATGGCCGGTGCATATCATCTCGGTGCTCGGGGTGTTCCGCCGTAAGATACTGTGGAAGACATCGAGCAAGCTCTTACAGACACAAACGACGATCAGCCGCGTGTTGCCCCAGCTCGTCATCTTTCTGCTGAGCGCGATCGGTCTTGGTGTTGCGATCGCAACGCTCATCGCTCATTTCGATTCGGGAATCCTACTGTCCGGACAAGTCTCTGACATGACGAAGCCGCTCGAACAAGGCTACACCGTCGATATTCTCGTTGTGGCAGGCGGGTGGGCGTTGTATAATATGATTCGCGTCGGGGTGTTCCTGAAGCGCGCATGGCATGTGAGCGATTCGAGCGATGAGCACTATCGTTTTACACTTCAGTTGCCGATGCGCTGTGACGGAGTAGCAGGGAAGATGTGGGTTGCCACCACATGGATCTCCGAGACCGCGCTTGCATTCGTCACCCGCGAAGTCATTGCAACAGGAAGCCGCATTCGCTGTGCGCTGCCGCTGCCCACCGGCACGGTCGATGTAACACTGCACGGAACGAGGACGCAGACGCGTCGCGACGGCACGACAGAGGTTGAGTGCAGTCTATCTACCGACGACGAACACTCGCAGCAACGGTTGATCGATGCACTGTATTCGGTGTACTGGTATCGTGATCTGCGTACGAACCGCCCGATCTTTCGAACGCCGTTGCAGTGGCTGGCCGGTCTGTTTCGCTCGACGTCGCTTCGGCGATATCGTGTGCTCGATCGATTTGCGGCACTTCGGTCGAACGACGGCGAACTCGTCTTTGCAATTGTTCACGACGAGGAAGCATCTCCGCTCCTGACGACATATCAAGCCCTTGTGATTGGCACACAGTACACACTGCACCGCAACGATTCGACATCGCAGGAAATTATTCGCATCAGGATTGTGAGCGAAGATTGCAGCGAGTGGCATCATCGCATCGGTGAGGAAGGAAATTCATCGCACCGATACCTCTTCGAAGTTGCTTCATCGATGCAGTGAGCAGTCGGAAACAGGTACTCTATGTTTGATTTTTCGGCCTGGCTTTTATATAGATACTTTTATCAGGTCAGTATGCGAAGCAACAGAGTTAATACTGTCTGACTGTGATAACCTGGTCGTCGCAGGTGATGCGAAGGCGGGAAATTCGGTGACGATTGCAAACTCGATCGTGAGCGGCACCAGCTCCGTTGTCGTAGCGACGTTCGTGTCGGCTGGCGGCGGCGGGACGGCAACATTCGTCAAGAGCGTCACTGCGGCAGCAGGCAGCGTCACCATTACGCTCGATGCGCCGGCGGTTAACGGAGACGTGATCAATTACATCGTCGTCAATCCGTAACCGCGCCTACAGAATGTAACACGAAGCAGTCGACACATTCTGCGCAAGGGCACACGGTAGTGTGCCCTTCTTTTTTATCCGTGTTAATAATGATAGGACTCTGACAAGCGGTTCACCGCAGCGATACTACTTCATGTACGTTCGGTTGTAGTGTCGCATATCGTGAACGAACATATTGGATACATACGATCATTTCCCGGTCTCTCCGTTTGGATGTCGTATTTTCGTTATCTCGGTGTTCATCCGGCCAAGCACTACCCACAACGTGCCTGTTGTGACGGAGGACTCCGCATTGTCACAGAGATAGCTTCTCTTTCCATCTGATAATCCACCCATGAGACGACTTACAGTACTCTTGTGTATGAGCGTGTTCTGCGCACACGCTACCTTTGCGCAACATTCGCTTCAAACAGACGACGGAGCAGGGCACTACTCGCTGATCACCGGCGCGAATCCCGGCGGCACCTACACGTTGCCTGTCGGCGGAGGCCTGCTGCTGACGAGTTCGTCACTTACGAGCTACGGATGGTCGCTCACCGGGAATGGCTCGACGAACCCGGCAACAAATTTTCTCGGGACGACCGACAACCTGCCGCTCGTCGTCAAGACCAATAATATCGAACGCCTTCGCGTGCTCACCAACGGCACGCTCGGCTTCGGTACCACGACGCCGAACTCGACCTACAGCACGGCGAAGTTCGAGATGGCTTCGGAAGGATATCTGGCGCCGACCGATATGCTCATCCGTAACGCTGTCGATAATTTTGGCTACGCACCCGGTTACATTATTGAGCATGCACGCGGGACGCTTGCCGCGCCAACGGCCGTGCTCGCGGGCGATTACCTGGGTGCATTCTGGGTTTTAAGCTACGACGGCACGAACCACGTGCCGAGCGCAGGGATCGATGTATGGAGCGACGCTGCCGTTGCCACGGGGAAAGTGCCGGCGAAGATCGTCTTCTCGACGGCTGACGCATCGACGGGCTTCATCACTCCGCGCATGACGATCCGCAGCAGCGGCTTTGTCGGCATCGGCGAAGCGAATCCGGGCGCGCTGCTCTCAGTGGGCTCAGGCAATCTTCTTCAGGTGAACTCGAGCGGTGATCTTGCGAAGATCAAGAACGTCAGCTACTCATGGCCCGCTTCGAATGCCCTCGGTTCATTGACGAATGATGGAAGCGGCAATCTTTCGTGGAGCGCGGCAAGCGGTTGGCTGACGACGGGTAACAATGTCAGCGGCTCGGACTTCGCGAACAATCTGATCGGCTCGACCGCCGGTTCGACGCTCACACCCGTTCGCATCATTGTCAACGGAACGGTTGCGATGAGCTTCACAAACATCGGCGGCTTAGGCCCGAACGTGATCGGTGGGCTGAGTAACAACACGGTCAACATCGGTACCGGACCGAGCACAGCGACGGGAATCAACGTCATCGGGGGCGGCGGTAATAACACGCTTACCGGTGGCGAAGCGAGCGTGATCGGCGGTGGATTTTCGAACACGGTCACCTCAAATGCCGGCGGCGACGGTGACGTCAATACGATCGCTGGTGGACTCTTCAATCAGATCATCAGCAACTACGGCTTTTCAGGGGTAGGACTGAATTTCATCGGCGGCGGACGAAGCAACCATGCGAACGGCGCGGCAGCGGCAAACACCGGGTACAACACGGTTGCCGGCGGTCAGTCAAACGATGCAAGCGGTGCGGCAACATCGGGCAGTGGCTGGAATTTCATCGGCGGCGGTAACGGCAACACCGCCTACGGTGGCGGCTCTGTAATCGGTGGGGGATTTGGCAACTACTCTATTGGATCGTACTCAAGCGTCGGTGGTGGCTTCGATAATGTCGCAGGCAGCGCGACTGCGATCGCCGATGTTGTCGCGGGTGGGTATATCAATAGCGCTACCGGTGGCAGCTCAACCGTTGGTGGCGGAACATACAATACTGCAGCCGGCTTGTTCTCTACGATCCCGGGCGGTGCTGGGCTGACGCTCAATGGTGCCGGATCCTTTGGATTCCTCGCCAACCCTGTGGCGACGACCTATTTTATGACCGTGAACGCTTCAATGACGAGCGTATTCGGTAATACCGATATCTGGCTTGCGAGCAATGACAACACAGCACACGCGCTCTACTTTTACGCGCCATACAATGCGAACGGTGCATTTCCGAATGGCACGAAGTATGTAGCGTTCAAAGCCGGTGCCGTTGCAACATCAGTCACCTACACCCTGCCGACAGCGGACGGATCGAACGGAGACGTGCTAACCACCAATGGCAGCGGCGTGATGAGTTGGACCACACCCTCTGCACCCGCAGTTACCTACGGTGGTAATTCCGGTGGCAACACCGCAAACAACTCATTCCTGAGTCCATTCGGCAGCGGAGCGAGCGCTGTCGAAGCACAGCAGCAGATCGTTGTGACCCGCAATGGGATCCTGAAACATCTCTATGCGAATCTCACTGCTGCGCCGGGTGTCGGAAGTTCAAAGACATTTACTGTGCGTGTCAACGGTGTCTCTACCGCCATCTCCGTAACCCTTACCGGAGCCGTAACGTCCGGGTCCGACGTCGCGAACACGGTCGCTGTCGTAGCGGGAGATCTGGTGACGATTTTAGTGACACATACCGGCGCACCGGTTGGGTCGGTCGGCGCATTCGGGCTCGAGTTGTACTGATATTATGGCGAATGCGAGCATTACGTGAATGACCGCGATCGTCACGAGCAATTGAGTAACATCGGAGCAACTCCAAATGAAAAAGCCCGGACAGTGTCCGGGCTTTTTCCTATGATATCGTAGCGCGATCAGAGGCTATACTCTTTGAGCAACTGTCGTGCGATGACGATGTGCTGGATCTCCGATGTGCCTTCGTAGATCTGCGTGATCTTCGCGTCGCGAAGTGCGCGCTCGACGAGATACTCGCGGACGTAGCCGTAGCCGCCGTGGATCTGCACTGCTTCGTTCGCCACTTCGAATGCGATCGTCGAAGCGTAGAGCTTCGCCATCGCCGCTTCCTTGATGTAGCTCTCGTGGTTGTCTTTGCAACGGGCAGCGCGCATGATAAGCAGGCGTGCGGCTTCGATCTTCGTCGCCATCTCGGCGATCTTGAATTGAATCGCTTGCAACTGATTGATCGGCTGACCGAACGCGTGACGCTCGAACGAGTACTTCACTGCCTTCTCGTATGCGCCGCTTGCGATGCCGAGCGCTTGTGCGGCGATGCCGATGCGTCCGCCGTTGAGCGTTTCCATCGCGATCTTGAAGCCTTCGCCTTCGTTGCCGAGACGGTTCGCATCCGGCACGCGGACGCCCGTGAACGCAAGCGAGCATGTATCCGACGAGCGAATACCAAGTTTGTCTTCTTTCAAACCATGCTCAAAACCCGGCATGCCCTTCTCGAGGATAAAGGCAGTGATGCCTTTATGCTTCTTCGATGCATCGGTCTGGGCGAAGACGATGAAGTAATCGGCCGACGTGCCGTTGGTGATCCAGTTCTTCGCACCGTCGATGATCCAGTCGTTGCCGTCGCGCTTGGCGGTCGTCGCCTGCTGCGTTGCATCGGAGCCGACGCCCGGTTCGCTCAGGCAATATGCGCCGAGTTTTTGTCCGCTGGCGAGCGGCGTGAGGATACGCTTTTTCTGTTCTTCGGTGCCATAGGTCTCGAGGCCCCAGCACACAAGCGAATTATTCACGGACATGACCACCGACACCGATGCATCCACTTTGGATACCTCTTCCATGGCGATGACGTAGCTGACCGCATCGAGTCCGGCGCCGCCGTACTCCGGCGAGACCATCATGCCCATGAAGCCAAGCTCGCCGAGCTTCTTCACGATCTCGGCGGGGAATTCGCCGGTCTTATCGCGTTCGACCGCACTCGGTGCGATCTCGTTCTCGGCAAATTCCCGCGCGGCATCGCGGATGGCAATATGGTCGTCGCTCAGATTGAAATTCATGGTTCGTATCCTGATTTATAGGGGTCAATAGAACGACAAAAATACGAAGGTTGCGCATTTTGGGAGGTGAATGCTGAAATTTGAATGCTGCAGCTAAACAGAACGGGGTGGCCTCTCCCGAAGCCGCCCCGCTCGTTACTCGTTACATTTAACTCGTTACTACTCCTGATGCACGAGCTTCACCGTCTTCACCTCACCGAAGCCGGTCGAGATGCGGGCATAGAGGGTGCCGCTTGGTAGAGACGTGCCGTCAATGCGGATCGTATGCGACCCCGCATCGAGCGAGCGGCCCTTGCCGTCACCCCAGACCATGCGGCCGAGTTCGTCGTAGATCGAGATGGTCACGTAGGTCATGCGGTTGAGCGTGAACGAGAGTTCTGTCTCATTCACGAATGGGTTTGGGCTGCTCGCGAACGAAGAAAGGAAGGTTGACGTCGGAGTAACAGAAGGCGTTTTCACGCCGTTTGTTAGCAGGAACCCGAGACCGAGAGAGTCCAGCGGGATTGAGTGACTCGGATCTTGGCCATGCTGCCAAGCGTATATGCTGTCCTTCGAAATTTGGCTATCCAGTCCACTACCTCCAGTACAAGGTGAGTGGTCCCGAATATACTCCAGTACTGCCAAGTTGCAGATCGTTGGGTCGTAGCCCTTATAGTGTTGGTAAGTACCAGCGATCGAGCCAAGACACCGACAGTAGTATGCACTACCCTGGGCTCCGAGATTGAGCACTGAGACAAGCCAGTCTCTGTACTGATTGTAGATAGTCGTATCCACCGCAAGAACACGCATGTCCCCATCCAGGTCGGGGAATGCAAGGTACGCAAGCGGATCCGTAGCCGCACAATTTTCTACGTACATGCGTAGGGTGTCATACTGCATTCGTGCTTCCTGCCAGTTCGATGGAGCATATCCCTTCCAATTGGCTAGTCGTTCGCAGAGCGACGACTGTTCAGGCACCATGACTGTTGAGGCAAGCAATGGTTTCGCGGCGAAGGAGATTGACGCAAGTAAGGCAAAGAGACCTGTCGCGATCAGAAGCTGGACGGTCACCAAGCGGAGGGTAGGCATGAGATAGAGTGATTTGATGAATGTTTCTATACGAAGAACCCAAAGCATACGGACTAGTTGCGTGCGTAGAGTACAAGACTGGGTTTGATCCGTATTCTCCTCATAGCTTCGGAACCGAGACACCGGACAGAAAGATACTGCGTCGGAGGAGTTGAGTGCCGATGGCACAATGTACTCGCAACCCAAGGTGGCGCTTCGAATATGTCGGGGTGCACCGCCCCGTTCGGGGCTCGGGGAGGTCCTGCCGACATCCACCCAGGGTTGCGGCCTTCGGCCTCCACCCTGGGCTGCGAGTACAACGCCCCGTTGGGGCTGCGGCGCGGTTTGCGTTTCGCTCGAGGCAGGCCATCACCCACGACCCCGGAGGGGTCCAAGTCAATAGCCAGGGGTGAAACCCCTGGTCCAATCCGATCATTATCGTGGATAACCCTGAAAGGGTGTGAGGATATTTCGCCCTTCCAGGGCTCGGAGGAAAAACGCAACCGAACGTCACCAGGGGTTGCGGCCTTCGGCCTTCACCCCTGGCTATTGACGGATACCCCTCCGGGGTAATGATTTTGTATGATCTTGTTAGCCCCGCGAGGGGCGGCCCGGCGTGCGAATGATGGGAAACACCGCCCCATTCGGGGCTCGGTTCGTCTTGCCGACATCGACCCATGGTTGCGACCTTCGGCCTCCACCCTGGGCTATAAGTATGAGGCCGCGTTGGGGGGCGTTTACTGCTTATAGCTCCCAAGGAGCCCATAATATTAAATCTCAAGAATATGGTTTAGTCTATTGCTAAAAAGAACCTTATTGGGTATATATATCTGATTCACTTGCATGTCATTCCGACCAACGGGAGGAATCTGTAGTTGGTACCGAGCTATAGGCATTCAGGATACCGATAGATCGGTCTCGTCACAGATTCCTCCCGTTGGTCGGAATGACACTGCGGTAAAATGTTCCTTAATTTGGGCCGGCTTTTGTTTATGGGACGGTGGTGAGGGGGAAGACAATCAACACATCGAATAAAAAAGGCTTCAGTACCCATACATTCGAAAGGACGATTTCGGTGCTGGGTTGGAATTCAATACGCGCAGCGGCGACCCGGTTCTACTGTATCTTTGTCGAACGAATATCCTTCATCATTCACATTCAGTAAACATCAATGGGTAGAACAATAGCGTGTGTATTCGTCCTTGCGGTGCTCCTGAGCGCGTGTAAAAGCAGCACCGACTCGAACACCGATCCGCTTTCGGGTGTGACATGGAAGAGCCTGACACTCGGTTCGAGTTTGACGTACCTTGTGGAAGAACTCGATTCGACGGACAACCTCGTCGCCGGGAAAGCCTTCCAGTTGACGATGGTCGTCGACTCCGTCGGCCTCGCGGAGTGGGGTCGTACGAATGTCATCAGAATTCGTCAAGACGATCCGCAGCCGATCTTTATTTCGTACGATGAGAATGGCGATTTATTGATCCTTAATACCACTACGACCAACGGCGTCGTCACGGATTTTTCTTGGGAGCGATTGCCCGTCAAATCGCGGATAGCGAACACGCCACCGACAACGGATTCGACCTATCCGAACGGGAATGTTTCGAAGACGCAAGTCACGGACACGTTCGACGGCTCGGAGAATATCACGACGGCCGGCAAGTCCTTCGGCTGTGCGCGGGTGATCAGCACGTATGTCGGGAGCACCGATTATCCCAGTGGCGGCCAAAGCAAGTATGTGACCACGACCACATCGTGGTATGCGCCGGAACTCGGATTTTTCGTCGAGTATCGTGAGAAGGATCTTTCCTATAGCGACGGAACGATCACGAGCAGCAAGGGTTGGTTGTGGCGGCTGACGTCATACCACATCCAGTAGTCATCGTTGGCGTGAGCGTATACAATAGCACGGGCGGCCATCTGACCGCCCGTGTGCGTTCGCGCGTATGTGTGATGATGGATCGGCTTAGAAGTTGACTTCCGTCGTTTCGACACGAGCAGTAACGCGGATGGTCTCCGCAGTGCCGCCGTTGTTACGGATCTGGAAGTCGAGTTCGCCCGAGGCGGTACCGACGACCTGCACGCCCCAGCCGGTGGGCTCGGCAGTCGTGAGGTTCGTCACCGTCGATCCGGGTGCGATGTTGACCGTACCTGCATTATTGATACATACTCCTGAGATATCCCATGCGCCGTAGTTCGCACCGCCGCCCGTTGCTTTCGCGGCGATGGTGGCATGGAAGGCGAATGTCGCGCTTGCGGGCACGGCGATCTTGGAGCTGCCGCCATCGACCGGGATCGAGTGCCATGTGCCCGAGTTGTCGTTGTATGACAAGTAGGGGACAAAGACGGATGTTTGCATCGTGCTGCCGCTGATCGAGCCGGCACTCTGTGCAAACTGACCGAAGTTCGCCGCAACGGACTGCACGCCGATTGCCGTAGAGTAGACGCCGCTCGCCGTGTTGTTATATCCGCCGACAACCGTCGCGCCGACATTCGACGCGACATTGCTTTCACCGCCACCGATCGCAGAGACTCGGCCCGATGCCGTGTTGTTTAATCCGCCTGCGATCATCGACCCGTTCCCCGAAGCGGTGTTGCCGAACGTGTTCGTGCCGTCGTATCCGCCGCCGCCGACGTATGCGCCTGCGCCCGATGCGGTGTTGCTCGATCCGCCGACCGCCGTTGCTGCATTGCCCGACGCGGTGTTACCATATCCTCCGAGAACCGACGCATGCAGATTCGATGCCGTTCCGAGCTCGCCTGCGACCACGACCGATACGACACCGGATGCAGTGTTCGTCCCGCCACCGCCGATGTAGGAATAATTTGCCGTTGCGTTGTTACCGCCGCCGGCACTGACTGCCGCTGCCGTTGCTGTTGCGGTGTTAGTCGAACCGCCGCCGATGACGGTATAGTCACCGCTGGCGGAGTTGTTATAGCCGCCGCCGATCGTCGAACGGAATCCGCCTGCAATGTTGATGTTGCCGCCGACGACAATCGCGTAGCTTGCGGTCGCTTGGTTTTGAATGCCGCCGCCAATGAACGACGCTCCGCCGGATGCGGTGTTGCCGATGCCGCCGACGACGATCGCCGTCGGAGCACTGGCCGTGTTGCCGAGCGTGACACCGCCGTTATAGCCGCCACCGCCGATAAACGAACCGATGCCCGAGGCAACGTTGCTCGATCCGCCGACTGCTGTCGAGGCGTCGCCGGTTGCCTGGTTCGCATAGCCGCCGAGGACCGACGCATGAAGATTCGATGCCACACCAAGTTCGCCGCCGCCGATCACCGAGACGCTCCCACTCGTCGTGTTATTTCGACCGCCGCCGATCGCCGAGTAATTTGCCGAAGCATTGTTCGTATATCCTCCGGCGACCGTTGCACGGAATGTGGCGGTGTTTGCAGATCCGCCGCCGATCACTGCATCGTTGCTGACCGTGTGATTTTGAAAGCCGCCGCCGATGAACGATGCGACGCCGTCGTTCGTGTTCGAAAGGCCGCCGGCGATCGTCGCATTGTTGACATTCACCGTATTGAGATTCCCGCCACCGATCACCGCTAGGTTTGCTGCAGCCGCGATAACATTGACTGCGCCGCCGCCAACGACCGAGTAACCGCCATCAACCGTGTTGTTCGCACCACCGCCAACGGTCGCGCCGGCCGCTGTGGCTGCATTGGTATTGCCGCCCGCAACGGTCGAGTATCCGCCGGTCGCCGAATTCCCGTTACCGCCGCCGACCGTGTTGTAGCCGACGTTCGTGCCTGTCGGGGATGCAATATTCCCCGATCCGCCACCAACAGTGTTCTGGCCCGAGTTCACTGTCGCCGAGCCCTGTGCTTTGTTGCTCCAACCGCCGCCGATCACGTTAAAGCCTGACGACTGACCGTCGCTGCCGGTTGCCAGATTGAAATTTCCTCCGCCGACGAAGTTGCCGCCGGAATAAAGACTTGCTGTGGTACCGGCGTTCGCGCTGTTGGCCTGTCCGCCAGCGACGGTATTGATGCCGCAGAACCCAGTGCCTGCTCCGCCGATCGCAGTATTGTTCACACCGCCGCCGATGGTGTTGCCGCCGGTGTTATCGACGGTGCCGCTGTTTGCCCAATTGTTGTTACCGCCGGCGACCGTGTTATATCCGCTCGATGTTCCAGCACCGCCTTTGGCCTGATTAAATATTCCGCCTGCGACCGTATTGAAACCGCTTGCAACACCGCCATCGCCGCTTGCATTGTTTTGTGCGCCGCCAGCGACGCTGTTGAAGCCGCTCTGAAGGCCGCCGCCGCCATTCGAGATGTTCTGATAGCCGGAGCCGATGAAATTAAATCCGCTCTGCGTACCGCCGCCACCGCTGATTTGGCTCTTGTAGCCTCCGGCGATGACGTTGAAGCCGGAGTAGGTTCCTGCGCCGCCCGTCATAATGTTCTGATATCCGCCGCCGATGAAGTTATACCCGGAGTTGAACACGCCGGTGCCCGTGATGCTGTGATGCGATCCGCCGGCGATGACGTTGAGTCCGCCGCCGTTCGACCCGACGGCCGACGAGTTGATCGCATTGACACTGCCGCCGCCGATGACATTCATGTCGTTGTTGTTGCCATCGTTGATGCCGACGATCGAGTTGGTGCTGCCGCCTGCGATCACGTCGTTGCTGGCCGTGCCGATCGTGTTCGTCGTGCCGCCGCCGATCACGTTGCCCATCGTCCCGATCGATGTGATGGCGTTGGTCGCCGTTCCGCCGATGATATTGGGTGTGGTCCCTGCTTCGAAGCGCATGGCGCGGACGCCGTTGACGATGATGTTCACCGGTTGCAGCGTGGAGCCGGCGAGTGTGCCGAGCACATTATCCGTCATATCGACACCGCTTGTGAGCGTGTTCCCCTGCAACTCCCAGAGCGTCGAACCGACGCTGGTATTCGTCAGGATGGTCCCGGGGGAGTTCGGGAGGGTGAAGATATTCATCGCGCCGGTGGTTGCGCCGGTGATGATGGAATAATGTCCGGCACCGTCATCGACTTGCAGCGTATGCTGCGCGAAGCTCGGCGAGACGAAACATGCAAGGGCAAGGGATACGATCAGCCTTCTCATACAACGTAATAATGATACTTGATTGAATCTCTCGCGAACTACCAACGGCGTCTGGGGCACAACCATAGTTCGCCACGATGCACATAATATAGCGGGGACCGGCCAAGAAATCGTACCGACACGGCCAAGCATAGAAAAGAAATGTGATAAGGTCTTCTCCAGATCGACCTGTTGCCACAAAACAAGCTGTGTGTATGGTGTGCGACTCAGTTTTGATGTATTTAGTATTATTGATACTCGTCACCTGAGCGAACTATCGTCATTCTGGGCGAACTATCGTCACCTGATCGAACTATCGTCATTCTGAGCGAAGCGAAGAATCCCTTCGGGTTGCCTCAGCGGTTCGTACAGACCGAAACGGGACGGACTGAGAGTCCGTCCTACTGGCGTCAACATACTACGGCTCCGCTAGAGGGATTCTTCGCTTCGCTCAGAATGACGTGTTGGGGTAAGGAGGCACTGCGGCTTCGCCGCATTGAGTCCGGCAGGACGGCCACAGGCGTAGCCCACGAATTCATTCGTGGGCGGGGTTCGTGGCAGGGCCGAATGTTTGTGGCTGCCGAAAGGGGACGGACTGAGAGTCCGTCCTACTGGCGTCGGTATGCTGCGGCTCCGCGAAAGGGATTCTTCGCGGAGCTTACATTGAGCGAAGCGAATGTGCTCAGAATGACAGTGTACGAAGTCGGAGAGAACAACGGCCGCATGCCCGATTTGGAACTAATTGATTCCAAAATTTCATTCACTATTATACGAGCGATCACACAGAGCGCACGTCGCATTTCCCCAAGCGCGAGAGAGACAGAGAGTCACGATGAAGTTACGAGCCGTGCAGGCACTATTCGGTGCTTGTATTATAGTGTTGTGTGTACTCAACGGACGAGCCGAAGAAGGAGGATATCTCAGTTCGCTTTCCGTTACCAAGGGAGACACACTTCGTTTTCATATTTCTACCACCCTCGATACATTTTCGATCGGCATCACCCGTCTCGGTGCCGAGCATGTTCGTGTTGCTACGATCGACGGTGTGCATGGCGGCTTGCAGCCCCTGCGCGATAGTGCCTATGCACTCGGCTGCGGATGGAAGGTCACCGCCGAACTGCGCATCCCGGACGAATGGTCCGCCGGAATGTACTCGGCCGAATTTCCGACGACGTCCGGTATGAAGCGCATTATCTTCTGCGTGAGAGAACGCGTGCCGGGTTCGACGTCGAAGATGCTCGTATCTATGTCGTCGAATACGTGGCAGGCCTATAATAGCTTCGGCGGCAAGAGCCTCTACGATTTTAACTCCACCAATACCACGGCTTCGTATAAGGTCTCGTTTGAACGTCCGTTCACAAATTGGATGAGCTCGATCTATTTCAAACATGCCGACAAACTCATCCGCTGGATCGAGAAAGAACACATCGACTACGAGACGTGCATGATGAACGATCTCGACGCCGACCCGTCGCTGCTCGATGCGTACGATGTGTTCGTCATCGGCGGCCACTCGGAATATTGGTCGCGCACCGAACGCACGGCAATCCAGCACTTCGTCGATCGAGGTGGACGCATCATCGTCCTCGGCGGCAATACCTGTTGGTGGCAGGTCCGCTTCGAAGATGCCGGCAAGACGATGGTGTGCTATAAGAGCGCGAATCGTGACCCGCTCTATGGCGTCGATAATTCCGTCGTCACCGAGAACTGGGGCCGCGATCCGATCAACGAGCCCGAGAATTCGCTCATCGGTGTCAGCTTCGAACACGGTGGGTATGTCAATCACGACTCCGTGCTGCTCGGTATTAATGGAAGCGGAGGATATACGGTCTTTCACAGCGACGACTGGATCTTCCGCGGCACGAACGTTCGCGACGGCGACATATTCGGTCATGCGTCGGCGATTGTCGGTTACGAAGTCGATGGCGCTCTCTACTATTGGGGCCGCGATAGCATGATGGCGCTCATCGGCGCCGATCGCACGCCTCGAAATTTCCGGATCCTCGGCCTCTCGCCTGCCGCAAGCGAATCGGGTGGGACGACCGGCGCGGCGACGATGGGGTATTACATCATGCCGAACGGCGGCGCTGTGTTCAATGCGGCAACAATCAATTGGTCGGACGGACTTGCCATGGGCGATACGACCGTCGAGTGGGTGACACGCAACGTGATGCGCCGCTTCCGTTCGCACGATCCGTTTCCGCCGCAGGTGGTTTCGTATGCGCCGCGAACGATGACGAGCGATTCGATCAACGCGCAACACGTCTTTACTCCTCATCGCGTCTTGCACTTTTCGATCAATCGTAACGATACGCTGGTTGTGCATGCACAGGACCCGCAGGGGTTGCCGCTGACGTACACATGGCAGTGGGGAAAGTGGATGCTCGGCACCGATTCGGTGCTGGTGCTCGACCGGTATAAGAAGATGCATCACGAAGACGAGTCCACGGTGACCGTCACGATCTCGAACGGCTTCGACAGTACGACGCTCGATTGGCGGTTCATCGATACGGCAGTGGTCTTTACCTCGTTTCCAAGCTCGACCATCGTTGCTCGCGGCGATTGGTATGTCTATCGCCCCCAAGCAAGCGCACAGCGCGACGAGCATCCGAAGATCACGATGCTCTCCGGTCCTCGGTGGTTGCAGATCGACCGGTTCGGCACCCTCTCGGGCCGCGCGGATACGTCGGCCGCTGAGTATCCGGTAACGCTTGCCGCTTCCGATCACCGAGGGCACATGACGACCCAATCGTTCACCGTGACCGTCATCAATGCATTCGCCGATGTCAGCGTCGAAGCGCACGAGCTTGCAGAGCCGACCGTCAGCCCGAATCCGTTCAACACTGCATCGAACGTGACATTCGCATGTCCGGCGAATGCAACCGTTACCGTCGAATTAGTGAGCGAAACGGGGGTGATCGTCCGGACACTCTGCAACGACGAGCGATTCGCAGGAGGCGCTGTCTCGCTGCGTTTCGACGGAGCGGGGGACGACGGACGCCCGCTTGCATGTGGATTATATCTCTGTCGGATCGTTATTCGCGACGCCGACGGACGCGTTTCGACCTACATCAGGTCGGTTCGCAAAGTGTAACCTCACCCACGTTCGTCGCATCCAGGATGTGACGAATATTCCCCCCTTCTCCCCTTCGGGGGAGAAGGTTGGGTGGGGTTAACGAGACACCATGTGTCGCGGGTCGTTTGCTGTCTTTTGGCACAACCTCTTCTTCGGCAGCCCGACGTGTTTCGTTCGTAACTTTGAGTACCCGGGACGTACACTCCTCGCGGGTTTCTAACCGAACTACGAGACAATGAAAAAGTCATGGCTTATTATCGGCTCGATCCTCTTTGTAGTGATCGTGCTTTTCAGTTGGTGGCGCAGTACCTATAATGGCATGGTACAGCTCGACCAAAACATCAAGGAATCGATCGGCAACCTCAATACCGCCTATCAGCGTCGAAGCGATCTTATCCCGAATCTTGTGTCCACCGTCCAGGGCTCGGTACAAGCCGAGCGCAGCACGCTCGATGCGGTCATTAGCGCCCGCGCCCGTGCGACGAGCGTTCAACTCACGCCCGAGGCCCTCAAGGATCCGCAGGCAATGGCGAATTTCGAGAAAATGCAGGGCGAGCTTTCGGGCGCGCTCTCGCGTCTGCTGGTCACGGTCGAGAAATACCCCGACTTGAAGTCGCAGGCGAACTTCCAAACGCTCATGTCGCAGATTGAAGGCGCCGAAAACCGGGTTGCAACCGAGCGCAAGACATATAATGAACGTGTGAAAGAGTACAATACCCGTATCCTCTCGTTTCCGGCCAGCATTATCGCCGGGATGAGCGGATTTAAGGAATACCAGGTGTTCCAAGCTGCCCAAGGAGCCGAAAATGCGCCAAAAGTGAACTTCGGCACCGAACCGACCCAGGCACCTGCGTCGCAGGAGCCCGCTCCGTCAACTGCACCAGAGCCCAAGAACGGGGTTGCCAGACCGTCGAAATGACGATGGCCGTCGGACGGAAACCACAGAGGCGCGGTCATTTTTGCCCCGCATGCCCCAGAGGATTCTCCGTTCGGCAATAGAAGTGCACAAACAAGAAAGGGCGGCCCATTTCGGGGCCGCCCTTCTTCATTAGCAGCAAAAACGCGGAGAAAAACCATCTCAAGCCTCCGTCCGCGCGAGTGTGGGGGCTATCAATACAACTCATTATCGTCGGAATTCGGTGTCGAAAATGCCGAATTCTATCTCCTGCTCTCTGTCCAGAGTGCGTAACTATATCACGTGGCTTCTGAGGGTTGATGGCGGCTGTGCAAACATACGATTTCTCTCTCCCCACAAAAAATCACCCGAACGACTAAATTAGGGTTTTCCAAGAAGGGCTGGTGGGGAGGCTAGTAGACGTTAATATCTTGTTTTTATGGTAATATTAGCTCTCACGATCGATGAATAAGTTCTCCCGAGAAGGAATAAGGCGGGGCGCAGGGCCACAAAAATTTTTTCTTTGTGAAATTCTTTTTTTGTGTCACAAAAGTACGTATTTTTGTGTCTTAGGGGTGCCCAGAATGGGTTTAACCGTTGTGGGCAAATGTTTTAGTCGCGGTTTGTGGAGGCCAGCTTCGCACCGAACTAACTATCTATACTAGTACCAAAACCTATGAAAAAACTCTACACTTTACTAGTCGGCTTGCTGATGCTCGCCTTCTTTGCTTCGGCAAAGGATGCGCAGGCGCAGTATTCGCCGTCGAGCTATAGTGCGGTCGTAAACACGGATCCGTGGGTTGCTCTTACGGGTGGCACCACGGTGTCTGAACTCGCGAGCTTTAACACCGACTTCTTTACGATGTGTTATAAGTTCTCGAACGAGATCACGCTTCCGTTCAACTTCCGCTACTGCGATCTGATCACGAACAAGATCAAGATCAAAGGCAACGGCGGTGTTGTGATGGGCGGCTCGGCCACAGTTCCTGATGCGGCTGTCTACGATTACCTCGCGTATGGCGGTTACTATCAGCTGTATTATTGGACCGATTACTCACAGTTCGGGTACGTCTATGGTTCGAACAATACCATCCACGCCTGGACTGGCTCGTCCTTCCCTGTCAAGGGTACGTATAATGTCCAGTATACCACGACCGGTTCGGCCCCGAACCGCATTTTCTGGATCGAGATCGACGGAATGGGTAACTATCCGAAGGCCTACGATTCTTACTATAGTTCGACAGCCCTTGCTACCTACGGCGAGGACATGATCAGCTATCAGTATGAGCTCTTCGAAGGCAGCGCCTTCATCTCGAAGATCCAGATGAACTATGGTCCGTACAGCGGCACCAACGGTAGCTATTACTGGGAGTATCCGTACAACTACAGCGGCCTCATCACTGCACTGCGCACGACGGCCGGTACGTTCCAGGATGCATACCTCGGTAACATCAATAGTTTGAGCGCCGGTCAGTCGCTAACCACCACAACGGGCGGTTACTACGACAACGGCTATTACTTCTACAATACGGGCCCGACACGCAACATCGTATGGGCGATCCGTTACCCGTTCAACCTTTCGTGGAACAATCCGTCCGCGTCGCCTGCTGACCAGCAGATCCTGCTGATCAATAACGCGTTCACGCCGTCGTGTAAGCTTGTCAACGAAGGTCAGAATGCGATCACGAGCTGCCAGGTAAACTGCACGATTACCCAGCAGGGCGTTGCATCTCCGGTCTATAGCCAGAATGTAACACCGACGGGCACGCAGATTCCGAACCCGCTCGGCAACACCGCATCGTCGGCGACGACATTCCCGTCGTTCACCCCGACTGCATACGGTTTGTACACGATCTCGTATACGATCACGTCGACAACTCCGGCTGAAAGCTACACTGCAGACAACACGATCTCGACGTCGTTTGTCGTGAGCCCGCCGAACAATGTCGCTTCGATCTTCTCGTTGATTCCCGCTCCGGGTGGCAGAACACCAGTCGGCTATGCAACGCCGGTCAGCTTCCGCTACCGTAACATGGGCGTCAACAACCAGCAGAATGTGCCGGTATCGGTCTACATCAAGAACCCGCAGGGTCAGGTGGTGTACCGTGACACGGTGATCATTCCGTATTGGTCGAGCGCTCCGGGACAGCAGTTCCGCGACACCACGTTCAAAGACTTCTTGCCGCAGACCAACGGTAACTACACCCTCTGCGGTGTCACCCTGTTGGCCAACGACCAGAACCATGCCGACGATACGATCTGTACGTCGGTCGCCGTTCGCTACCTTTCGGACGTTGCCGCAGTTGACGTGCTCAACCCGGACGACCAGGAAGAAAAGCCGGAGAAGCGCCAGTTCCGTCCGCAGGGCGTGTTCGCTTCGGTCGGCGTGCAGGACTTGTTCGACGTACCGGCTCGCTGCGAGATCCATCGCTGCTCCGACGGTGTCGTCGTCTTCAAGGCCGACTCGATCATTCCCGAGCTTAACACGGACGCAGGTAACGTGAAGTTCTCGTTCCCGGCATCGCAGGGTACGAACGACATCGCGAAGCTCGCTCCGGGTTGCTATCGTGTTTGCGTCATTGCCCGCCAGGGTGACGATGGCGATCGCACGAACGATACGGCATGCCAGGTCTTCAGCATCATTTCCCGTTTGCAGGGTACGATCGAAGTTGGTGTTGGCCGTCGCTTCCAGACGATCAGCGCTGCCGTCGATTCGATGCGCTTCCGAGGTATCGGTGGTAACCTTACCCTCGTGTTGACGGATGCGAACTACACTGAATACGGCACGGGTTCGTCCGTCACGACGACGCCGACCTCGTTCATCGACTTCACGAACATCCAAGGCACCGGCCCGACGGCTATGGTAAAGTGGGTTCCGAAGACGAATGTTGCCCCGACGATCACCTTCTCGGGTAACAAGCAGTACGGCATGACATGGGATTACCAGTCTGCTCAGTACATGTCGTGGGATGGTAATAACCAGATCGCTCCGTCGCCGGATGCGCTTACGGCCGAGCCGGGCAAGCGCGGTATCACGTTCGTGAACCAGTCGACGACGCCGGGCTCGATCTTCCGTATTAGCCACGGCCGCAGCTACCTCACGTTCAAGAACTTGAACTTGGTCAATAACGGCAGTCTCAATAACAACCAGAGCCGTGCGATCAGCATCGCGAACGTGTACGATTTCAATTCGTACAACTTCGGTCGCGTGTTCGATACCTCGGAGATTCATCACATCACGGTCGACAATTGCTTCATCGGCAATGCGAACGTCGCGATCTCCGATTCGGGTACGGTTCCGCTGTTCGACGTGACGAAGGCATTCTACCAGGATCGCCGTAACCACGACAACGTCTTCTCGCGCAACACCATCGGTTCGGCCTCGAACCCGATCGGCGCAGTTGGTATTCAGCTTACCAATGAAGACGGTGCGCTCGTGCTTCGTAACGAGATCTCGAATATCACGGGTGCTTCGACATCGTCGAACTACGTCGCTGGTATCACGGCCTCAAACGGTAACAGCATCAACCTGATGCTCAATGGCAATAAGATCCACAACGTGACGGCCCCGAATATCTCGGGTTCGACGACGGCTGGTGTCGATATCCAGCAGGCGTCGATCATCTACGTCACGGGTACGGGTCCGAACCAGCGCCGTTCGACGCTTCCGGTCAGTACGGGTAACCGTATTGTCAACAACTTCGTCTATGACCTCCGTGTAAACGGTGCCAATACGACGACGTTCATTCCGATGCGTGACGTGACGGTTGGTTCGTCGACCTATACGGTTGCGAACGACTCGATCTTCAACAACTCGATCGCAGTCGCAGACGCTCCGGCAGCAGTGGTGATGAACCACGTCGCCAAGCCGTTCCTGTGGAACAATATCTATCAGAACCTGAACAACTCGGCAAACGCAACGGCAGTGCTCTATAACCTGACGGTGCCGCGTCCGATGTTCAGCAATGTCAGCTCGAACAATAACCTGATCGACTTCCGTAATGCGTCGGCCTTCGCGAACATGAGCGAATACGATGCAGCGACGGGTACATCGACGTATGCAATCACGGTTCCGACCCTGAATGCATGGCGCACGATGTCGCAGCAGGATATCCTTTCAGTCGGCGGCGATCCGCTCTTCACGACCGATAGCCTGCATCTGCCGATCGCAACGACGTATCTCTACACGACCGCATCGAACAACGGTGCATGGCTCGGTTCGGCTACGCAGGCGACGGATATCGACGGTGATTCGCGTGTTGTCGCCAGCGGCAACCCGGATATCGGCGCTGACGAATTCGACGGCTTCCAGTACACCAACGATCTCTCCGTGATGACCATCACGAAGCCTGCGGGCATCGTGAACACCAACGGTGTGATCCAGGTGACGGCCGAGAATCCGCTTGCCATCCAGGCAGTGGTCAAGAACATGGGCTCGATCATCGCCAACAACCGCACGGTGACGGCGAAGACCGAGTACTCGACGAACAACGGTATTTCGTGGTTCCCGCTCGCTTCCACCACCAGCGCCCCGATGACCTGGGCAGTTGGCGAAGCAAAGACGGTTGACCTCGTCGGACCGGTCATCACGAACGAAGCGACCCGCTTGTTCCGCGTGACGGTTTCCGTTGCAAACGATCAGTACAATGCGAACAACACGCAGACGAAGGTCTTCCAGATCCTCGTCAAGCGCGCTGCGACATTGTTGACCTACAACTCGTCGACCCTCCGTGGTCAGCAGAACAAGGATTCGCTTGCCGCTGCTCTCCAGCGCTTGGGTGTTGCATACGATTCGCTCGATCGCAATGCATGGGGCGCGAACCTGATTGATTACTCACCGTGGTGGACGCTCGTATGGGCGACCGGCGATCCGACGACTGCCTATCAGACGGTCGGTTCGACGAACCTCGGTGTCGGTTCGATCAGCTTGAAGGAAGAGCAGGAAGTGATCAACTACCTCAAGGCTGGCCAAAGCTATGCCAAGAAGTCGTTCATTGTTGCTGGTCAGAACGTTGCGCAGTATCTCGATCCGAACAGCGCGTTCAAGCAGCAGAACAACGTGATCACGGATGCCGAGTTCATGACAAGCTGGATGCACACGAGCTTCGTGGGCCGCTGGCCGGTTCAGAACTATCCGACCGCAAGCCCGAATTCGTACTACGGTACGGCTAAGGGTACGGGCGTGTACTTCGTCTTCAGCGACAGCCTCTGGGCAGCGTCGCCGGACGTGATCAAGCCGAACCCGATCACGGGTACGGTCGGCACGAACACCTCGCGCTTCGCATACTTCTATCCGCAGCACGGCTCGACGCCGTCGGATAGCGGTGCAGGTACGGCGTGGAACGGTGCTAACTTCAATATCGTATTCTACGCATTCGACTGGGCAGACGCTGTGCAGACCGTTGGGTTGCGCGACGGCGAAATCGCTCCGGTCAATGTCAGTGGTACCACCCGTTTCTTGCGCGGTGCACTTGATTTCATCAAGAGCTTCGGCGGCACAGTATTGCCGGTCGAGTTCACGAACGTCAACGGCGCAGCCAAGACCAACGGTAACCTCATCTCGTGGTCGGTCGCTGGCCAGAAGGACATCGATCGCTACGAAGTCGAGATGCTTGGTTCGGATAACACGTGGAACTGGGCCGGTACGGTCAAGGCTACGTCAACCGACAACTACAGCTTCTTGCACTCCGCTGAGAGCGCCCTCGAGACCGGCAAGTCCTACACCTACCGTGTAGCAGCCGTGAACCTCGACGGTTCGCGTCAGACGAGCGGCACGGTGAATGTCGAGCGTACGGCTGAAGGTGCGTCCTTCGCAGTTGCGCAGAACTTCCCGAATCCGTTCACGGTATCGACGACGATCGGATACAGCCTGCCGGAAGCCGGTACGGTGTCGATCCGCGTCCTCGATCTCACGGGCAAGGTTGTCACGGTCGCTGTCGACGGTCAGTCGATGACGGCAGGCCAGCACAACTTCACGTTCAATGCGAACGAGCTCGCAAGCGGTACCTATATCTACGAGGTCAGCTTCACGAACGCAGACGGTCAGACGAGCGTCATGCGCAACAAGATGACCCTCAACAAGTAATCGTTCTCATGCACGCAGGCTCTCTTCGGAGAGCCTGTCTGCAACGATTGTTCGCAACCGCCCTGTCTGGTATTCCAGGCAGGGCGGTTGTGTTTTTATCCACTACGATTGAATTACCGTGGTTATATGCGAATGTAGGAGAGCGCTCGATGAAGTCAGGATGCGAAGATCCGATTCATTGCGCTGACTTCTGATAATGAGCTTCAGGAGAGGTCGAACATCTTCCGCACCCGGTCCATATCCGCATCGATATCGGCGGTGTGGTGCAGGAATTCGTTGGAATGGCGGTCGTAGGAGTACTCGTTGCCGTATTCTTCTGCGTGGCGCGCAATATCGGCAATGGCGCGCAGCGAAAGGGCTACCTCTGCGTCGGTTGTGGTCGGGTGATAGGAAATCCTGACCCAGCCCGGCTTTTCGGAGAGATCGCCGTGCGAGATCTTTTCGGTGATCTCATGGGAATGGGCTCGGTCGACGTGCAGGAGGAAATGTCCGTAGGTCCCGGCACACGAGCAGCCGCCTCGGGTTTGAATGCCGTAGCGGTCGTTTAAGAGCTTGACGACAAGATTATAGTGAACGCCCGTAATGTAAAATGAAAAGATCGGCAAACGATCTGTGATATGTCCGGCAAGGATCACGAGGTTCGGGATTGCTCGCAGGCCATCGAACACCTGTTCGACGATCTCGCGCTCGCGCATGCGGATCTGTGCAGTCCCCATCTCCTCCTTGAGCTTGATCGCCAGCGCGGCTTTGATCGTCTGCAGGAATGGGGGAGTGCCGGCATCTTCGCGGGTCTCGATGTCGTCGATAAACTTGTGTTCGCCCCACGGATTGGTCCAATCCACAATGCCTCCACCGACCGTATCGGGGACGCCGTTGCCATAGAGCCTCCGGTCGAAGACCAGCACACCGGCGCTGCCCGGGCCGCCGAGAAATTTGTGCGGCGAGAACATGACGGCGTCGAGTTTCTCGCGCTCGTCGGCCGGATGCATCGCGATATCGACGTACGGAGCCGCTGCCGCAAAATCGACGAAGGCGAATCCGCCATGTTCGTGCATAATGCGCGCAAGCCGGTGATAGGGCGTTGCAATGCCGGTGACGTTCGATGCGGCAGTGAACGAGCCGTATTTATACTTGCGGTCGGCGTAGCGATTGAGGTGAATGTCGAGATCGTTTGGGTCGACGAGTCCGTGTTCGTCTGCGCCGATGATTACGACGTCGGCAATCGTCTCGAGCCAGGACGTCTGGTTCGAGTGATGCTCCATGTGGGTGATAAAGACCACCGGGCGCTCCTCACGAGAGATGGTGATCTTCCCCGCAAAGTGTTCGTGCAGCCGCAAACCGAGAATCCGCTGGAGCTTATTGACCGCTCCGGTCATCCCGGAGCCGTGGGTGATGATAATATCGTTGTTGCCTGCCCCGACGTGGGCTTTGATGATTCGGTGCGCTTCGTGATACGCGTACGTCATGGTCATACCGGTCGTTGTCGAAGCGGAATGGGTATTGGCTACGAGCGGACCGAATCGATCGCTAAGAATGCGCTCTATGGGCCCATAGAGACGTCCGCTGGCAGTCCAGTCAAGATAGACGAGCGGTTGTTCGCCGAAGGGTGTAGAAATCGAACGGTCAATGCCGACGATTCCCTTACGATAGTAAGCGAATGCCGCTTCGAGTTCGCTGTTCTTGATCTCGCCCATATACAGCCGGATGCAACAAATGGGCAATAATATATGTTATATATATTGCCAAAATCACTATGATGGGCACCTATACCGAGCCGGAGGCTCGTTCGCGGCGATGCCACCAGAGCAAGCCGCCCGACATAAAAATGCCCGATGTCAATACCAAGACAAAAAGCATGCCACTGCGGTAACCCACGATGGTCTCTTCGATGGGGATGCTCAGGAACAACAGAATACTGATAAGCCCGCGCAGGCGAAAGACCTCCGGTAGTCCTTTATTGTAAGCAGGATGATGTCACAGTGAACTGAGCGTGATTCGGCTGAACATTCCGGGACTTGCCGGGCATACAATTCCTTTTCATATTCATACATCTATGGAACACACAGAACTCATTACACCGGAAGCATTTGCTCAACTGGCACGATCGATGTCCTCGCGGCGCATCGTGGGTTCGTTTGCCGGCGTGGAATATCGCAGCGAGGAGATTACGCTGGTTCGCTCGGCGACGATGGATGCATCGCGAAGAACTGCAGTGCGCATGGCGTCGGAGCTATCGAAGACCGCCCCAGTACTTGTGCTCAATCGGGGCTGTTCGAAGAACGATCTGAGCGACGCATTCTACGAATACAACACCGACGGGACGTCGCTGCCGTTCGCGGTGATGCATTTCTATACGGAAGAAATGACGGACTCGCTCGACACCGTTGCCGATGAACTTCGCGAAGGGAAGTATGCGACCGTCGTCGTGACCGATTTCGAGCATGCAACCGACACCGAGCGGCATAAGCTCGATCTTGCATCGGATCTGGTGACGTTCGCCAAGTCGTTCGGAGCATGCGTGATTGTGATTACGCGCGACGGCACACGCCGGTTGTCAGCAGGGCAGCATGGTCGCGGGGCGCTCGGATACCTCTGCGGGATGACGACGCGTATCGAAGTCGCCATCGATCCCGTTGCCGTCGAACGCGAAGAAGCCGAGCGCCGAAAGCCCGCACCGAAGCGTGTGTCGTTCCGCGACATCAACGATTTCAAGCCCTGCAGCTTCCGCCTCGGCAAGAGTATCTCCGAAGCGGTGCAGCCGCGCGATTACGAGTTTATCATTCAAGGACTGCGGGAGAAAGAAGAGCTTGTACGCGGCGGATGGTGGCGTATGCGAGGTGTGCCGAAGGAAGAGTTCGAAACGATCAGACAAGAATTTTACCGCTCCAACCAACAAGAGATCAACGAGTTGGAAGAGTGCGTGTTAAAACGCGGCCGCCTTGTCACCTACGAAGAAGAGTTGGAGGCGGAGCTATCCGCCTACGATGTGGACGCATCGGTGTCACAATAACGCACAGTCCTACGTTCATACTAATAGCTACGTGTGTTTCGCACCAAGTTATACTCGTATCCAAAATGAAACAATACCTTTTCGCCGCAGCGGCAGTGCTCCTGCTTGTCATCGGCGCATCTTCGTTCATCGGTTGTTCCAGTTCGACCGATTCCAACGATCCGAGCGTCACGATGACCACATCGGTATCGAACCGCACCGTTAGTGGCGCGGCCATCCGCACGAATATTCCGCTTGGCGGCGGCTTGACGTGCGATTCGGTCGTCATCGGCCGGGCACGTATTCTCATCAGCGAACTCAAACTGCATCACGACGACGAAGACACGGCCGGTGCAGGCACGATCAAGGTGGGGCCGTTTATCGCCGAGTGGGATTCGACCGGCGAGAAGATCGTCTCGACCGTCACCGTTCCGCCGGGCACGTATGATAAGATCAAGTTCGAGATGCACAAGCTTGACGATAAGAATGATGCCGTGCTCATCAACGATCCGCTCTTCGGAGATTTCCTCAATGGTGGCCGTTACACGACAATCATCGACGGCACGGCGTATGTGAACGGCACGGGATATGCATTCTCGTTCAAGACATCGAAGACCGATAACGTGGAAATGAAGTTTCCGGCGACGGTCACGTTCTCATCGGGCAATAGCTACAATCTTGCGATGGTCTTCGATCCGACGCTGGTCTTTGGGCAGAGCGGGAAGTCGCCGTACGATCCGCGCGATGCGTCGAATCAGGATGAGATTGCGAACTTGATCAAAAACGCGATCAAGGCGCTGAAAAAATAAAACGAGTTGCCACGGTATGGGTGCATCGAAGGGGTCGGCTTGGTCAGGCGACCTCTTCGATGCGTTTTATCTCCGGTGCATAGTACCTGACCGAGCGCTCGATCCCGGCGCGTAAGGTCATGAGCTTCATCGGACAGTCCTTGCACGCGCCGCTATAGCGAACTTCAGCGACCATCGCCGTTTCATCGAGCCGCACGAACTCGATCCCGCCGCCGTCTTCGGCGAGGAACGGACGACACTCTGCGAGTGCCGCTTCGATGCGATCGAGCAGTGGAGACATCGTGAGCAGGATTAGTCTTCCGTCCCGAGGAGGATCTCGACCGGCTTATGGCTCGGGGTAAGATTTCTGATCGAGACTTGTTGCGCGACGCTCTGTGCCAGTTCGCCGAACGCAGAACCTGCCGGAGTGAACGGCATGCTTGCGGCGATCGGTTTGCCGGCATCGCCTGCTTGGCGCACGTTCGTTTCGAGCGGCAGTTCGCCGAGGAACGGCACGCCGAATTCATCGGCTGCTTTCTTTGCGCCGCCATGCGAGAAGATTTCTTCGCGGTGTCCGCAGGCTGAGCAGAGGAAATAACTCATGTTCTCGGTAATGCCGAGGATCGGGACGTTCACTTTCTCGAACATGCGAACGGCTTTGCGCGCATCGGCCAGCGCGACGTCCTGCGGGGTCGTGACGATGACGGCGCCGGTAAGCGGTATGGTCTGGCAGAGCGTCAGTTGAATATCGCCCGTGCCTGGAGGCAGATCGAAGATGAGGTAATCGAGATCGCCCCACTGCACATCGGTCATAAACTGCTTGAGCGCACCGGAAGCCATCGGTCCGCGCCAGACGACCGCCGTGTTCGGATCGACAAGAAAGCCGATCGACATAACCTTTACACCATGCGCCTCGAGCGGCTGGATCACGGCGTGACCGTTGACTTGCTCGGCCATCGGCTTCTCGTTCTCGATGCCCATCATTAGTGGAATGCTCGGGCCATAAATATCTGCATCCAGGAGGCCGACCTTCGCGCCGTTCTTCGCGAGCGCAACGGCGAGGTTTGCGGCGACGGTCGATTTGCCGACACCGCCTTTGCCCGAGGCCACGGCGATCGTATTACGAACGCCCGAAAGCGCGGCAGGCTTGTTCGCGCCGGAATGCGATGCGACGTTCGACGACATCGTGATCTTCACGTTCCCGGCGCCGGCGACCGTCTCGGCAGCCGTGCGGGCCGCCAGTTCCAGTTGATCTTTCAGTGGGCAGGCGGGGGTTGTCAGCTCGAACGTGAACGAGACGGCCGAGCCGTCGATCTTCACGTTCTTGATCATGCCAAGCGACACGACATCTTTATGCAGATCGGGGTCTTCGACCGACCGAAGTGCGTTGAGAATATCCGCTTCCGAAAACGCTGCGCTGTTCTTTGAAAAAAGTCCCATAGGTGGATTGTTAGAACCACTAAAACAGAAAGGCGGGAGGTTGAGTTTGCCAGGGAGTATCCCAACTGTCATTCCGACCGAAGGGAGGAATCCGGGACGACGATACTCTATAAGCATTTGCTCGTGTATAAGCCGCAGCCATCACAGATTCTTCACTATGCCCGCGAGCATACAGGTGGTAGAAACGGCACCCGGGCTCCGTTCAGAATGACGAGCCTGAAGTCCTTCGATAAACTCTCCCAACTGTCATTCCGACCGAAGGGAGGAATCTGGGACAACGATACTCTACAAGCATTCGCACGACTATACGCGGCAGCCATCACAGATTCTTCACTACGCCCGCGAGCATACAGGTGGTAGAAACAGCAACCGGGCTCCGTTCAGAATGACAAGCCTGAAGTCCTTCGATAAACTCTCCCAACTGTCATTCCGACCGAAGGGAGGAATCCGGGACGACGATACTCTATAAGCATTTGCTCGTGTATAAGCCGCAGCCATCACAGATTCTTCACTACGCCCGCGAGTTCGGAATGCCGAAGATTGGAGTTCCGAAACCGGCAATTCGTACATTCGTACACTACGTTTTGATTACTACTCTCGACACGTATGACTACACGTTCCGTTACCCATGTCTTATATGCTCACGAATTCGATATGGGCGGTCTAACCGTTCGCCAGCCGTTTCCATCGCCCGAGGTACGGCAGATCGATCCGTTTATTTTGCTGCATCACGCGAATGTCTCTATCCCCAAAGAGACCGATCTCGCCAATGCCGGTGTCGGACCTCATCCGCATCGTGGGTTCTCTCCGGTGACGTTCATCTTCGAAGGCGGCGTGCATCACCGCGATAGTCGAGGCCACGAGAGTACGATCTATGCCGGAGGTACACAGTGGATGAATGCCGGAGCAGGGATTATGCATTCGGAGCGTCCGCCTCTCGATATTCATTCGCGAGGTTCACGGCAGGAGATCATTCAGATGTGGGTCAATACCCCGCAGTCGCATAAGAACGACGAGCCGAAGTACATCCCACTGACCAAAGAAGACACGCCGAAGTTTGTGAGTGAGGACAATCTGGCCGAAGCATACTTGCAAGCAGGGAGCCTGTTCGGTCTGCAAGGGCCGATCCCATCGACATCGCCGGTGAATGCCGCGACAATCTATTTGAAGAAAGACGCGGTGCTATCGATCCCGTTGCCGAAGATGCACAATGCGTTTATATTTTTGCTTGACGGCAGATTGAATGTTGCCGGGCATGGCGAAGTCGCGGCGGAGAATGCAGTCGTCTTCGATCGTGACGGCGAAGGCATCACCCTCACCGCCACGGAGCCGACACGCATTCTGCTGATGAGCGGCGAGCCCATTGGCGAGCCGGTTGCAATGTATGGCCCCTTCGTGATGAACACGCAAGGCGAATTACGCCAAGCCTTCATCGACTTTCAATTAGGGAAGTTCGGCTCACTTGAAGAGTGAGCCGCGCTACGATCAGAGTTTGCCGAGATACGGAGCTGCCTTCTGCGCAAACCGTGTATCGATCGCCTCGGCATCCTTCTTTGCTTTCGCGACACGATCCGACAGTACAGCGACACGTTCGATCTGCAGATTCGACGGGCGAACCTGATTGCCGACGACCGACGTATAGAGCTCCGAAATCTCTTCGCGAAGCTGCTTCTCGTCGGCGAAGATGGACTTCTGTTTCGTCGCCAGGAGCGTTGCTCGCAGTGCTTCGAGCGAGTCGTGGTACGCCGATAGTAATTGCTTCGCGGCTGGGTCTTGCTGCGATTCCTTGTGGACAAGGATCGTTTTTTCGCGCGCTGAAATGCTGTCGACGATCGCGGCAAGCGACTCGTGTAGATGATAGATCGCCATCGCAGTCTTATACTGCACCTGTTCGTCGTCGGTGCTGTACTGCGTATTTGCGGCATCGTGCACGAGCGTGATCGGCAGCGAATATGAATTCGAGCCAACCGTGAGCTTCGCAGTGTAAGAGCCGGGCAACACCATCGGCGCATAGAAGCCTGAGTAGTCGGGTTTGCTTCCGCCCGATGCCACCTTCGGCGGGGTCATGCGAAGATTCCACGACACTTTGTTGATGCCTTTGCGCTTCGATGGCGTCAGCTCTTGCACCAGTGTTCCATCGGCGTTATAAATGCCGAGCTTGACGTCGCCGCTGCTGATGCGATCTTTGAGATAATACTCGATCGGCGGCGCATAGGTATATGCTGCATTGCCGGAGCTCCAGCCGCCCGTGCTCGGGAAGCCACCGCCACCATAGCGGCCTTCGCTGAGCGCTACAGGCTGCATGGGGAACAGATAGACGGCTTTCGAGGCGATCTCGTTCGTGAGTTCGCGCATCGGCGTAATATCGTCAATGCTGATGATGCCTCGGCCGTGGGTGGCGAGCAACAGATCGTTCGTTTTCGGATGGATCTTGATATCGCGGGTCAACGCATACCATGGCACGTTGTTCTTCATGCGGATCCAGGTGGCGCCGCCATCGAGCGACGAGAAGAAGCCCATCTCGGTGCCGACGAAGAGCAACTGCCTATTGACCAGATCCTCGGCGATCTTATGTGCGAAGCCGGTGAACTCAGGGCTCGTAAGTCGCATCCAGGTCGAGCCCATATCGGTTGACTTCGCAACGTACGTCTGCATGTCGCCATAGTAATGATTGTCGAACGTTGCATAGACGACGTTCTTATCGAAGTGCGACGGCTCGATACTCGATACCCATGTCATCGACGGCACACCGCATGCCGCGACGTTCTTTGACAACAACGTCCACGTCTTCCCGCCGTCGGTCGTGCGTTGCAGACAGCCGTCGTCGGTACCGACCCAGATCATATTCTCGTCGAGCGGAGACTCGGCGATCGTAAAGATCGTGCAGTGATTTTCGGCGGAGGTATTGTCGGCGCTCAGTCCGCCGCTCGAATCTTGTTGCTGCTTCTTCTTGTCGTTCGTCGTCAGATCGGGCGAGAGCTTCGTCCAGTTGCGGCCCTGATCGGTGGAACGGTAGAGATACTGCGCACCCATATACAGATGCTTCGGGTTCTTCGCGCCCGTGACGATCGGCGTATTCCAATTCCACCGGAGTTTATCGTCCTTCGGGCCGGCTTGCGGTTGGATGTCGTAGGACTTTCCGACGCTCAGTTGCACTCGCCCGGCATTGCCACCTTGCGACTCGGCATAAGCAACATCGGGATCGGTCAAATCCGGTTGCGCCCAAAACCCGTCGCCGCCGTAGAGGTTCATCCAATTCGAGTTGCCAATTCCGCCGGGTGCGGCAGACGGCGCCATCCAAGTGCCGTTATCCTGCAAGCCGCCGTAGATGCGGTACGGATCCTGGTTATCGACGGCAACATGATAGAACTGACCCACGGGCAAGTTCTGCACGAAGATCCAGTTCGCGCCTTTGTCGTGGCTATAATACATTCCGCCATCGGTGCCGAGGTAGAGCTGGTTCGGGTCCATCGGATTGATCCAGAGCGCATGCATGTCACTATGTACCCATCCGCCGCTCGCACCGGCATCGGCGAACGAAAAGCCGCCGTCATTCGAGTATGAAAAGCTGAAGGCCGGCCGATAGACGCGGTTCGAATCCTTCGGATCGAACATGATCGTGCTGAAGTAAAACGGACGCGCCGTGACGTTGAACGTTGCGCTTTTCTTGACCCAGGTGTTGCCGCCGTCGCGCGAGAGGTAGAGGCCCGTCTCGTTCGATTCGACGATGGCGACGAGGTCGCGCGGCGCGCTCGGGCTCAGCGCAAAGGCGATGCGGCCGAATGGCTTCGGTGGCAGACCGCTCGTGAGTTCGGTCCAGTGTGCTCCGGCATCGGTGGACTTATACATCCCGCTGCCGTTGCCGCCGGAGTTGAATGCGTAGGGAAGCCGGCGGAATTCCCACGTCGATGCGTACACGATGTTCGGGTTTGTCGGATCGACGGCAACATCGGCACACCCCGACTTCTCGTTGATGTAAAGAATCTTGTTCCAGGTCGCGCCGGCGTCGGTGGACTTGTAGAGGCCGCGGTGCTTGCTGTCGCCCCAAAGCGGACCGGGTGCTGCGACGTAGATGACGTCTGAGTTCTTCGGATCGATGACGATCTTGGCGATATGTTCGGTCGAATCGAGGCCGATGAGTTTCCAGTTGTCGCCGCCGTCGGAGGTTTTGTAGAGCCCGACGCCGATCGACACGCTGTTGCGCATATTGCTCTCGCCGGTGCCGACATAGACGACATCGGTATGCTTCTGGTCGACGGCGATCGCGCCGATCGATTGGCAGTATTTGTCGAACACGGGTTCGAAGGCCGCGCCGCCGGTCGTCGTTTTCCAGACACCGCCGCCTGCGGTACCGACGTAGATCGTACGGGGCATGCTGTCGATGCCGGTGATGGCGGTGATGCGTCCGCTCATCGTACCCGGGCCGAGATGGCGGGCTTCCATCATCCCGAATGTGGCGGACGTGATCGTGGACTGCGCAGATGCAACAGACACACAGACAGCAAGCAATGCAAGCGTAGCAAGTGATCTCATACTGATGCGATGATACGTGCGGTGAAACCTACGATGAAGGGAAGCGAATGCACAAACACAGTTGCCGCCATGCCGCAATGGGCATGGCGGATTTCAATCGAACGATCGCTTAGTGTTTGTCGTCGACGACCGGCTTGTCGAAGATCTTGTCGTCGATCGTGGGGTTGATCTCGATCTTCGTGAACTTCACATCGCCCATCCCCATGTTGATCGCCATCGGGAAGATGAGGCCGTTGCCGACCTTCTCGAAGTTGCTGAAGTTGATAGTCTGTTCTTGATCTTGTCCGTCCACTTTCGCTTTGGTGGTCGTGCGGATCAGATAGTTATTCGACGGATCGATGAAGAGCGAGCTGACGGTGCCGTTGGTTTTGGTAAGCTTCAGTTTGTAGCATTCGGTCCCATCGACGTCTTCTTTGCCGATGTACTCGCAAGTTTCGCCCTTCTGCTTATAGTCGAGGAGCTGGCCCTGGATGTCGAGCTGGTCTTGCTGCATCTTGACGGCGTCGGGCGTCTGGGCCTCGGGTTCTTTCTGACCGGCAAAGGGCATATAGACCCAACCGCCGTTTGCGGTGACGATATTGATGCCGGACATACCCATCACGGTCATGTCCTGGCGCATCGCCTTCTTGTGGACGACGGTCAGTGTCATGGGGATTTTGGTGCCGTTCGCATTGACCTCGCCGACCATCCGGATCGAGTGCAGATTATGCCAGGCATCTTTGCCGCCGATGGCTGCAAGATACTTATCGACGACCTCATCGGCCGATTGAGCGAAAACGGAGCTCATGCCGATAAGGACAAGAGCGAAGGCGAACAGAAGCGAGCGAGTGTTCATGAATGACGATGAATGGAATAGATAGAATCGTAGGTCACAAATGAATGCTCTATGGCATCCGATACTGATTGCACGAACGGGTACCACAGAAGTTTCACGGTGGCTGGCGGGTTGCCAGCCTACGGGGGTATAACGATTTCGGGGGACAGTTCATCTCCCATTCCGGGATTTCGGTGGTGGCTCCGTTTTGACTGTATTCCACTAGTCATTCTGAGCACCTTCGCTTTGCTCAGAATGACGTCTGTGTAAACTATTTGAACAGAGCAACTACCGGGGTTTCTTCGGCAGCCGCCGACCGGAAGGCCAATTGCGTGATCGAACCGGATCTGACGGACACAATTGTGGCACCGTGATCTGGGAGACGAGCGGCCTTGCTGCCAATAGTGAGGCGTTAACGCCTCGTCGTATGAATGCCGGATACACGGTCATTGTGAAATGTAACGACCAATACATCCGGATCGATATTGAATAATTCGGGACGAATGCCAAGCGTATATGACCATTCGTCGTCTGCGGGATTATTTTCATCCGATCCGAGTAGGCTACGAACTTGCTCTTGAGATTCCCCGATACGCAAGTACTTGTCTTCGAGATCGTCCACCATCATATACCGATCGTCGGGATTTGTGGCCCATGAACGAGCATCGAAGGAGCGATGAGGGTAATAACTCATTACCGCGACGAAGAGACCGATGCCTGCGACATAGACAACAAACGACACGAACAGTGCGCCCAATAGATTCACGAGTACTCGGTTTCGCTTCCTGTGGATGCGTCTGCCGATCACTCGGTTTGCAAGCACGTAACTTCCATACAGTACAGCGCAAGCGAGCACTACGATTGTGGCGACTATACTCATCGATCGTGCTTATGTCGTCCGTACCGCTTATCGTTGCACGGCCGGAATACACTTTGAATAATGAAGAACAATCATCCATGTACATGACGGATGAACGTTCAATCACCTTACAGTCTGCAAGCACGATTACCGGGCGACGGTAATCGTTTGTGTTTGCTCGGTGTTTCCGGCATGGAATCGGCAGAGATATATTCCACTGGGGAGCGAAGACACGTCGATGGTGGTCGTGTATGTTCCTTGCGTCTTGTATTCGCTCACGGGTATTTGCACTGTTCGGCCTAAGAGATCGACGAGTGATATCTCGACCATCGATGACTGAAGTACGGTATACTCGATGTTGGTCACGACCGATGAGGGATTCGGATAGTTTGAAATCGATGGCGTTGGTGAAGACTTCGACTCACCGACGGCGGCGTCGCCGAAATGCAAGATTGCAAAGCGATACGACGGGAATGTCGAATTGACGTTGCTGAACCCGCCAGCGACATAGAGGGAAGCGCCGTCATTCGCAAGACCATACACGCTGTAGTCGGCGCCGCCAAGTGCGGAACTCCAACGGGTGCCGTCCCATCTAGCGAGCGCTGAAAAATTGGCGCCTCCCGCTTTTGTGAACGCGCCGCCGACGTAGAGGTCAGCGCCCCGAGCAGACAGTGCGTACCCTGTGTAGTTCAGTCCCGTGCCGAGCGCATGCCAGCTCGATCCGTCCCAGCGGCCAATGCCGTTCAACCGTGTCGAGTTCGATGCCGTGAACCATCCGGTTGCGTACAGCTCGTCGCCGATCGAGACGATAGACAGAGCCCGATCGTTGAGCCCATCCCCGACCTGCTGCCAGCTATTTCCGTCATACATGACGATATTGTTCACGTCAGTACCGTCTGCGGTGTAGATGGTACCGCCGACATATAGATTCGATCCTTTCAGATACAGCGCGTTGACCCAGCCGACAAGCGGGTGATCAATGCGGGTCCAACTTGATCCGTCCCACTTGCCGATATACGTATTGAATGAATTGCCCTCGTGCGCAAGCTCGTTGGCGACATACACATTTGTGCCATCGCTTTCCATGGCATACACAATTCGATTCGAACCTGCTCCAAGCGGTGTCCATCGTTTGCTCTCGAGGTCATAACAGGCGACGTGTGTCGCCGGTAAGCCGTCGGCGTGCATGAATTCGCCGCCAGCGTAGAGCTTTGAGCCGACGAGTTGCAGGCTCCAGACGTTGCCGTCGAGCCCGCCACCGAGCGCAGACCACGTTCTGCTGGCCTTGTCGAATACCGCAATATGGTTCATCGGCTGCAACGCGATGTCGGTGAACTCGCCGCCGACAAATACGGAGCGATCGTTCGCAATGGTGGCGTATGTTGCCGTATAGTTGTAGCCGCCATACGGACCAGTAAGGGTTCCGAATGACGAACTCCAGTCGCCGCTTCGGAGGTTGAAGTTCGCCAGATGTTCCGCATCGTTTAAGATCGAAGGAGACCCGAAGGATCCGCCGACAACGAGCGACGTATCCACCTTGGCGAGCGCATGGATCTCGCCGTTGACGCCGTTTGCTACGGCGGAGAACGCACCATGCGAATAGACCGAGAGGGCATGCGAGGCGACGCCGGCGATGGCGGAGTACTGGCCACCGATCACGAGCGAGTCGCCGCAGACAGTGAACGCACTGATGCTGCCGTGCCCGCAGCCGAGACTACTGTCCGGTCCGAACGTTCGCCACTGGGAGCCATCCCATGAGGCAAGGCCGAAGATGTCTTGATTACCGTCGGCAGTGTGCCAGAAGGAGCCGCCTACCCATAACGAGTCATGAAAGAACGTAAGAGCATCGACGGTGCCGTCGAGCCCTTGAGCAAGTGGCTGCCATCCACCGGCTTCGGTGTACATTGCGATCGAGTTACGGCCGGTAGAATAATCCCAAAAGTCACCACCGGCGTAGAGCGTATCGTGCCGAGTGAGGAGTGTTGTGACCGGCGAGTTGAATGTGGCACTCAGATCGTCCCAGGTGGAGCCGTTCCAGCGGGCGATGTACGGTGTGGCAGAACCACCGGCCGAAGAGAAGTTGCCACCGACGATGAGGTCGTCGCCAAGGAATGCGATCGCATTGACCGTCGCATCGACGCCGCCGCCGACTTCGGTCCACGATGAACCGTCCCACACGGCAATGCCTTGCAACGATGTCGAACCGGCCCCGCCATCCGATTTGAAGCGGCCGCCGGCATACAGCTTTCCGTTATGCAAGGCCAGTGCCATGACTGAAGGGCCAAGGCCGTCGGCAAGCGGGGTCCATGCGTTGGTATGCTTGTCGTATGCAATAATATGCCAGACATTCTGAAAGTCGAAACGCTGGAAGCAGCCGGCGACATAGACGAAGTTGGTGTCCGCGACGATCGCGTTGACTCGTGCATGGTCGATGCCGTCAAAATAGCTAAGGTGATCGTAGAACATCGAGTCCCAGTAATCACCCGCCGCTTGCGGAAGATACACGATCGATCGCTGAAGGGTAGGTCGACCGGTGGCCGCATCTGCCGATATTGCAGGCTGATGCACCGCCGGAGGTTCAAGCGCCGAACCAAACGGATAGCGTGGGATCCGCTTCGGCTGCGCAACGGCCGAATGAGCTGCGACAATGACAGTCGATAGGATAAGGAACGTACGGGACAGTTTCATAGCGATGATCGATGCAATGACTCCAATATAACCTGTACAAAGATACGATGCAGTCGCCGTCCGATCCTAATGTTCAGAGCGCGTATATTTGCATCTTCATCATCGCAGTGCATTCAATCATGATAATTGGAAAGTCAGTTGTTGCGGTCGGTTTGATCGCGCTTTGTTCGGCAGTAACTGGGTGTGGTATGTTGCTTGCATCCAAGTACGACACGGTGACCGTCAGCGTTACGCCGGATAGTTCGAAGGTGTTCGCAAACGGACAGTTCCTTGGCTATTCGCCGGTTCGCGCAGAGCTCGCACCGCGCGAACGCCAGGTTATCGAAGTTCGGCACGATGGGTTCGAACCGCAGACCTTGATCATGGCCACTGACATTCATCCGCTATGGCTGACCGCCGATGTGATACTCACAGCCGGCCTTGGGGCGATCTTCGATGCGACATCCGGCGGATGGAACAAGTTTCGCGCGCCGCATATTGTGATGGACCTTTCAAAACTTCCGCCGCCCGGCACGCAGGACTGATCTGGCGAGCGCAGTTCTCTCTGGCGAGGCCGAGACGCTCCGTATTTTTGCGCTCGGCGGACGTGCACCTATTGCATGCGTCCGTTTCGCAGCATTGTAGAATACAACGATCCATGAACATCATTCTTTTCGGACCGCCGGGCGTCGGCAAAGGCACGCAGGCTGAGCGCATTCGCGACCAGTATAACCTGCATCACATCTCGACCGGAGATATCCTCCGTGCTGCCGTGAAAGACGGCACGCCGCTCGGTCTCGAAGCCAAGAAGTATATGGACGCCGGGGAGCTCGTGCCGGATTCTGTCATTATCGGGTTGGTCAGGGAAGTGCTCGTCGCCGACCAGAAAGCCGGCAAAGGTTTTCTGCTCGATGGCTTCCCACGGACGGTCGCACAGGCCGAAGCGCTCGACGGCTTATTCACTGAGCTTGCCATCGCGAACGTGCGCATCGTCGTCCTCGACGCGCCGGAAGACGAACTCGTTGCACGGCTTGTCAAGCGGGGACAGGAATCGGGTCGCTCGGACGATACCGAGGAGACCATTCGTCACCGCCTCGTCGTCTATCACCAGCAGACGAAGCCCGTTCAGGATTACTACGCACAGCGTCGCACGCTCGACATGGTCAACGGCCTCGGCCAGATCGACGAGATCACCGAGCGGATAAAGGCGAGCTTGGGGTAGTATGGGTTCGGCCCGCATCTTGAGGGCGTGCGGCAGATTTGTATGGAACACACAACAGAGATCACTGACGAGCGTTGGTCGCTCGCGCATCGCGTCGGATTTCGGTTCTTCGCGGCGTTCGTCGTCTTGTCGACCACGATATGGTACAATATTCCATTTACCTCCGGATGGCTACTGTCAAGTCTCAATACGGCAATCTTTTGGCTTGGCAGCCCCCTATTGGACTTCTTCGGAATCGGTGAACCGGATATTTCAACGGCTGGAGCAGGGGATGTCCACGCAACGCTGGCTCGAACGGTTCTGAACCTCTTCTTCGCCGCTCTGATCTCGCTGTGTTGGAGCTTCCTCGATCGCAAACGGGCATCCTACGTTCATCTGCGATATTACCTCCGGTTATTGGTTCGTTTGGATCTGAGCATGATGATGATGTGGTATGGGATTGTGAAAGTCCTCTGTCTGCAAATGCCCGCCCCGACACTTGCAACACTGGCAATGCCCTTCGGAGAGCAATCGCGCATGCAGCTTGCATGGAATTTTGTCGGCAGTTCGGCTACGTATCAGCAATTTAGCGGAATACTGGAGGTTCTCGCGGGATTATTGTTACTCTATCGGCGTACGTCGATCATCGGCGCGTTTGTCGCGGCCGGTGTCCTTGCAAACGTCGTGATGATGAATTTCTGTTATGGTATACCGGTCAAATACTATTCGAGCTACCTCTTTATACTCGCACTCTATGTGCTATCCGAGGTCGCGCTGCCGTTATGGCACATGATCGTACAGCGAAATGCGTATGCCGATACGAAGGCGTATCAACCACAGATTCGGATCTGGCTCAGGGGCGCATGGGTTGTGATCATTTGCTATGCAGTGTGGGAAACGCTGGGTGCAACCGTGTTCGCGAGCCCACACGATCCTCGTATGCTTCGCTCTTTGCATCCGGCGCTCTATGGGAATTATAAAGTAATTTCATTCGAGGTGAACGGCGTGCCAATGAATGATGTCAGGGATGAACAACGTTGGAATCAGCTCGTTGTTGGTGAATCGCTCGATAGCGCGAAATTCGATGGCATGCTTCGGGTGGGCTTCGACGATGTTCGGCCCTTCTTGCTTCAACCAACTTCAGACAGAGAGTGTGTGATGAACTTCGAACGACCGATGTACGAATCGTATAGTGTCCGCATTATCCGACACGATTCGACGAGTGCAGAATTGCTCGCCCGCAAAGAACAACTGGAGTTTCGGCTGCTCTTGCGAAAAAGCGATCATCAGTACAAACTCGAGCAAGAGCAATTCCGCTGGAACTTCGATTGGTAGGACTCAACGAATATGATTACGAACGACTACGTCAAGGCGCAGGTCGCCAAAGGGAAAGGCTATACCATTGTGTTCCTCACGGCCGGTCCGCATCGGCATGACTATCCGCAGGATAAGCTGGAGGAGAACCATTGGGCACACCTTCGGTACTTGTTCTCGCTGAAAGAAGAGGGGAAGCTGCTTGTCAACGGTCCGGTGACCGATCATCCCGGAATCTTCGGCATGTCGATCTACGCATCGAGCGACAAGGATGAAGTTCGCTCATACGTTGAAGCCGATCCTGCAGTGCAGGCCGGGAGGTTCAGCTATGAGATCTATTCCTATTTCAGTATGCCGGGCTCTGCATTATCGTAACGCCCCTTCGAGCGCAGTACGGGCGTCGGTCTTGTCGTCGCGATACTTAATGATCACCGGAGCATAGAGGGAGAGGCCGTGTTCGTCGGCGAAGGGCGAACGGCCCGCGAGCGAGCGAGTGCCTGCGACGATCACTGCACCTTCCGGCACGACGAGCGGTTCGTCCACGGAGGCACGTTTGATCACGGTCGAATTCACCAGATCGTAGATCGGCGTCGAGCCCGTGAGGATCACGCCGGAACCGAGCACTGCTCGTTTCTTTATGATACAGCCTTCGTACACGCCACAGTTGCCGCCGATCATTACATCGTCTTCTACGATGACAGGCATCGCTCCGGCAGGCTCAAGCACACCGCCGATCTGCGCCGCAGCGCTCAGGTGAACCCGTTCTCCGACCTGCGCACACGAAC
This sequence comes from Bacteroidota bacterium, assembly GCA_018266755.1. Lineage (NCBI taxonomy): Bacteria > Pseudomonadati > Bacteroidota > Bacteroidota bacterium. The sequence continues at coordinate 924,998 of JAFDZW010000005.1, read as the reverse complement.
CGACAAGCGCGTGCGAGTCCACGAGCGTCCCGCTGCCGACGTACGCGCCGATGTTGATATATGCCGGAGGCATGACGATGACGCCGGGAGCAATGAATGCGCCGTCGCGGATGGTCGTCCCGCCAGGGACGATGCGCACACCGTCGGAGTGTTTGAACTCACGTGCAGGAACGGTGCTCTTGTCGGCGAACGAGAATGGTGCCGGTGACGGCATCATCTCGAGAACACCGAGCCGGAAGCCAAGCAGGATGCCTTGTTTGACCCAGGTATTGACTCGCCATCCGGAACCAGCGGAGCTGTCGGGTTCGGCTGCGCGAACCGTCCCCGCATTGAGCGATGTGCGAAGTTCAGCAAATGTAGCCAGCCCTTCCTCTCGCCGAGCAGCGAGATCGGATGTGAGTAACGATTCGATCGAAGCCTGGAGCGATGCAGCGTTTGTCATAACGCAAAAATACGAGTGGAGCGGAATTAAGAAATAAGAATTGAGAAACGAAACTGTTCCGTAGGGGCGAGGCATGCCTCGCCCGAGTCCGCGGACACACGAAGACCGGGCGATGCATGTGATGCCCTGCAATAATGTTGTGACAAAAAAAAGCCCCCGTTGCAAGGGCAACGGGGGCTCATGAGGCAGTAAGAGATCAATTCAAGTGCAAGTAGTGATAGAAGAACTTACCGCCCCACACTTGCGCGCTGAATAGTTACTTCAGCTTAAAACTCATCGCGGCTTTCTCGAATTCCGGTCGGAAGAGGCTTTCGACTTCCTTCGGCCAGTTGATCGTGATGCGGTAGGCGTTCGCGCCCTTGACGATGAAGTATGCGCGCGAGCCGTAACCGGACGACACCGAGTAGTTGATCATCTTCGCGGGCTGACCGCCGATCGTGACGTTGCTCGGAGCAATGCCGCCGTAGGTCTTCGACGCGGCTGCGGCGAAGGCATCGAGCGTTGCATTGTTCGAGGGGATCACATCGACCATGATCGTGGCGCCTTTCCAGTCGCCTTCGAACTTCATTCCCTTCGCTGTTGCCTGGGCGTTGAAGTTTTCGGGGTAGGAGATCGAATAGCCGTTGCCGTTGTAGTTCGAGAGATTCGGCGACGGTGCGGCTTCCTTCTTGAGCTGCTCCATCGTGGCGCTGTCGATCTTACCCGGCGTGAGCTTCAGCACATAGCCGAGCGTGACAGAGGCTTCTGCGAGATCGAAGACTGGCTTATACTTTGCCATCCGGCCTGCGCCGAACGTGGCAGCCTGAAAGTAGGTGACGATCGAATCCTTGTTCGAGTAGATACGATAGCCCATATAGGCATCCTCGTCGGTACCCGTATTGAACGTTACCTTGAGTGCCGGTTGTCCGCCAAGTGTTGCCGCTTCGGGCTTCGAGAAGGTGATGCCCTCCATGCTCTTGGTGAACTCGTCGATGGCGGCCTCTTTGGTCATGCCGTCCTTGACGCCGACTTCGACCATGGCGCCGAACGCACCTTCGGTAAACTTTTGGAAACGGATTTCGCTCTCTTGGGAAGAGAAGTAGCTCGTCCGCTGTCCGGGTGTCGATTCGGCGACCCAAGCCTTCGGAGCTTTGAACGTGAACTTATAGACCTGATCGCGGAACGTGACTGTCTCGCCGGGTTGCACCGGCGTCATGTCTTCGGACTTCTTGCCGCAGCTTGCAACGACAAATGCCAGCAGCGAAAGGATAAGAAAGCGTTTCATGGAAATGATCGATTGAATAATAGACAAAAATACGCAAAAAGAGTCGTCTCCGTACTGTGTTGCTGGTTGACGCCTGTTGGGGGAGTGGAACGACTAAAAGCCGTTCTGAGGACCGGATGATATCGTAACTTTGTCCCGATGCAGACAGCACTTTCAAAACGTCTCGGAATCACTTACCCGATCATCCAGGCTGGCATGGTCTGGACGAGCGGAGCGAACCTCGCCATTGCCGCTGCGCGAGCCGGTGCGCTCGGGCTCATCGGTGCAGGCTCGATGAAGCCGGAACTGCTGCGCGAACACATTCGCAAGGCCAAAGCGACCGAAGTCGCCGATACGATCGGAGTCAACATCCCGCTTATCCGCGGCGATGTCGATGCGCTTGTTGCTGCCACCATCGAAGAAGGCGTAAAGATCGTCTTCACGAGCGCAGGCTCGCCGAAAGTGCATGCCGAAAAATTTAAGAATGCAGGATGTTTTCTCGCGCATGTCGTCGCAAGCGTGAAGCATGCGAAAAAGGCGGTCGAAGCGGGTTGCGATGCGGTGATCGCCGAAGGCTTCGAAGCCGGGGGACATAACGGCGCTGACGAGATCACGACGCTATGCCTCGTGCCGCAGGTCGTCGATGCAGTCGATGTGCCGGTTATTGCTGCAGGCGGAATTGCTGATGGAAGACAGATGCTTGCAGCATTGGCGCTCGGCGCCGAAGCGGTGCAAGTCGGTACTCGTTTCGCTGCGACGATCGAGGCGAGTTCGCATCCGAACTACAAGCAAGCGATCGTCGAATGCGAGGATACTTCTACTATTCTTGCTCTCAAGAAGGTCGCACCGGTCCGACTCAAGAAGAATGCGTTTGCGCTGCGTGCGTTCGATGCGCAAGTGCATGGCGCATCGAAAGAAGAAGAACTGGCCATCCTCGATCGCAAGCGCGAGATGCGCGGCATCTTCGAAGGCGATCTCGACGAAGGTGAGCTTGAGATGGGACAATCGTCCGGTCTTGTGAACGAGATTATTCCTGCCGCCGAGGTGGTGAATCGTCTGGTTGCGGAATACCAAACTGCATTAGCACGTCTGAACAGTTTGTGATCGTCTGAACACAGAAACCGCTCGCCCCGGATGGTCCGAAGCGAGCGGTTCAATGAAAATCAATAGTCTTAGCGGGCGATTTCGATCTTGGTCTCCGCCGTTTCTCCGTGCGAGGTAGTGACGGTTAGCATATACGTTCCTGTCGAGAGTGTAGCAGGAAGTGCCAGTTCCGTTGAACCCGAGCTTGTTGTCGTGCCAAGCACAGCACGACCGGAAAGGTCATAGAGTGTCAAGCGCACCGGGCCGGTTGTGCCGTTCAATCGGACGCTGCAGTGGTCGCGCACCGGATTGGGAAACGCAGTGACCGAGACCGACGCTACTGAGCCCGTCTCCGTCCGCACGCTGCGCTGCTCCGCGTTGATGCTGCTGACGTCAAGCGCCCATGCCGAGCGCCCGTGTGTTCCGGCGACAAGCCAGTTGCGGTACATCGCGAGCGAACCGACAACAAGATGCGGCATACCGGTACCGATCGACGACCACGTTTTACCGCCGTCGGTAGTAACGAATACACCCACATCGGTTGCGGCGAACATGCACTGGTTCTTCTTCAGCGGATCGCCCTGCTCGGCAAGCGAATCGATCACGAACGCATTGAGCGATGTATTTGGCAGATTCCCGCTAATATTAGTCCAGTGTTTGCCGCCGTCAATCGTCTTATACAGATGGCCAGAGGCCGAACCGGAGAACGAGATAAACGCGGTGAGCGAATCGCTGCGATCGGCTTCGAGCCAGTTCGGACTGAGATTCGCCAACCCGGCCGAGTCGGCGCGAATCCACCGCGGCATCGAATCTTGCGGCAGCGATTCGTTCAGCGTTGTACGCCACACCGCACGTGCGCCGCCAAGGATTCCAGCGGCCCAGATCATCGGTCTGCCGTGGCTGTCGCGAGGCCCGAGCGCCATCGTCTCGATGCTGCCGGTGTACCACGTTTTCGGATTGCCAGGGCTGCCCGCTAATTGAGGCGACCAGCGGGTGATCACCGTGCCGCTGTCGGGAGTGGTAAAATCGAGCGTCGATTTATAGACGTACACTTTGCCGGTATAGACATCGCGGCCGTTCTGCTTATCGAGCAGGACCGGCGGGATAAATGTGCAAGATTCGGACGAATCTGTAATCCCACGACGTTTCGCAATCGCCGAAAGATCGAACCACTTCTTCGCATTCGGGTCGAGATTTCCAGCATCGCTAAAGAGATTTGGTCGAAGCGAATCGAGTGTCGTTCGAAAGAATATCTTCCCGAGCTGCAGCGATGTCACAATGTGCGCTGGATTGTTCGGATCGCTTTGTGCCATGCCACCGTCGCCGCGATTGATCCAGTCCCAATCGGCGTTCGCCGAGAAGCCGTGCGACACCGTCCCGTTATCTTGCGTGCCGCCGAAGAATTTTAACGAATCGACAGGGAAGGGATCCGCGATGTGGTCCATGCCGCCGTACCATGGTTCGAGGTGATAGAACATCGTGATCGGCAAACCCTTGAGCTGCGTCCAATTCTGACCGAAGTCGGTTGTGTTGAAGACGCCGCCGTCTTGCCCGTTCAAGATATCGGTGCCGTTTATCGCCGCTGTGAATGCCAGGGCATGCATGTCGGAGTGTTGCGACCGGTCGTTGGCGAAGTAGTGAGGATATGCATTCGAAATATCTTTCCACGTGTTGCCGCCATCGCTCGAGCGGAGGATGTCGATACCGCCGAGATAGATATCGTCGGGGATATGCGGGTTTGCCACAAGCAGATTATTGTATCCGCCCTGACGATTGAAGATATCGACGCTGTCAATATTATTACCGAGGAACGGAATTCGGAACGACGAGTCGAGAACGACCTGCCAGCCGGATTCCGGATTTGTCGTGCGAAGGAGCACGTTGAAATTATCGGCAAGGACGTAGCCCGTCAGCGGGTCTTTATCGACCTTCGATGTCAGCGCGTACAGCGTCGGGACGCCTTTACTATTGGTCGTCCAGAGCAGTGACGAGCGTGATGCATGTTTGAATGTGATGCCGTTGATGTAGCCGGAGCCTGAGATCGTATCGATACGATTCCATGTCATGCCGCCATCTCGCGTACGCCACAGTCCAGTGTTCGGAACGTTCACTGCGTTGCTTGCGCTTGTCACCTTCTGCCATGTTGCAGCGACGATGTCGTTGCGATCGGAAGGGTTCATCGCCATGTCGATCACGGGTACAGACGGGGCGAGCTTATTCTTCGCCGTTCGCACGAGCAATGACTGCACCCACGTTGCGCCGAAGTCAGTAGTTTTCCAGACACCTCTGTTCGAATCGGCGGTGTTGCCTGGCCCTGGGATGCAGACCCACACGATGTTCCGGTCCGATGGATCGACGATGACCTTCGAGATGTACTGTGTCTTCGTCAGTCCGAGGTTGGTCCACGTCTCACCGGCATCGGTGGAGCGCCAGAGCCCGTTGCCGGGGTAGCTATCGGCGCTCGAATTGCATTCACCCATGCCGAGATAGATCGTGTTCGCGTCGTGCGGATCGATAGTGATGCACCCGACGGAGATTGCAGAAAATGTGTCGGTAAGCGAGCGCCAGGATACGCCGTGATCGGTTGTCTTCCAGAGTCCGCCGGCCGCACCGCCTACATAAAACGTGTTCGGGTCGGTCGGATGTGTTGCGATCGACGTCACACGTCCGCCTATCTTAAACGGCCCGATCGGCTGCCACTGCATGGCCGATTGGGTGTGAATCCCTGCAGGCCGATACTGCGGAAGCGCAGCAGCCTCACGTAGCGCGTTGGGATATGCATCCGGATCGATAAACTCGTTCGGATACGCACGCTTGCGGTACCAATCGCCGTTGGGCTCTTCGCCACCCGAGCTTGGAGCAGGATAGTGCAGCCGCAGTTCGGTCTCGGCTGTGTCTCGCTTGGTGTGCTTCGAGCGCTTCGCGACGTGCTTCGAGGTACGATGCGTACGGTGTTTGTGAACGATCTTCTTCGTTGCGCGGGGATTGGTCTGCTTGCTGGATGACTGTTCGGACTGTGCGAAGCCAACGGAGGCTACCACGGTAACGACAGCAACACAGAGTGCGAGAATGCGACGGGTCGAAATGATACTCATAGCATAATTACAAGGATGGCATATCGACAACAATTCCCATGAAACGGATGGGGATTCGTTCACGTAGCACCGACGTTACCGAACCTTCGCATGCATACCGTCAACTCTATAGTAAACCGACTACTTGCGCTCGCCGCCGCAGGCATCGTTGCATTCTCCTCGAGCGCGACGTTTGCGCAGGGCGGTAATTTCACGAAACTTCCCGCGTCGGTCAATAGTCCGACCGAGAGCGAAGTACTACCCGTTATCTCCGCCGACGGGAAGTGGCTCTATTTCGCGAGGCCCAGAGTTGGCATCGACGGCAACACCGTGATCGACATTTGGTGCAGCCGTCACGATAGCACAGATCGCTTCGCCACAGCGACCATTCAGGGTGGCAAGCTCGCCTCACGGTACGGCATTGCCGTGACGAGTGTTGCGCCGGATGATAACACACTCTTTCTCATAGGCAAACTTCGCGAGGCACAACGTGCCGAGGATCGGGTCATGGTGACACATCGTACCAAGGACGGGTGGGCCGTGCCACAGCCGATTCACATTAACGATCTCAATGCCCGCGGAAACGTCATCGACTTTGCCTTCGGTCCGGATCAGCAGACATTGATCTTGAGCATGCAGCACGATTCGTCGATGGGCGGGCAGGATTTGTTCGTCTGCTTTCTCGACGAGAAGTCGAACACGTGGAGCACACCGCTCTGGCTTGGCGCCGAGATCAATTCGCGATCGAACGAGATCACCCCCTATCTCGCCGCCGATGGCAAGACGCTCTATTTTTCGAGCGACCGGTCCGGTGGGATCGGTGAACTCGATGTGTGGCGCGCAGAACGGCTCGATGACGGTTGGCGGCATTGGTCCGCACCGGAACATCTTGATAACACGATCAACCGACCCGGACGCACGAGCTATTACAGCGAAGACGCGGCGGGGAAGTATGCATACTATGTGTGGCGCAGAAGTCAGGACGACCAAACCGATATTTTTCGCTCACCGGCGCCGGCACGGATTGTGCCGGTTGTGCTGATTTCCGGCAGAGTACATGATGAAACCGGCGCGACGCTCGAAGCAACGATCCGCTACGAACGGCTTTCCGATGGCAAGACGCTTGGCCTTGCACATAGCGACCCCGCTACCGGTGCATTTCAGATCACAGTGCCGGCCGGCGAAGTGTACAGCCTCTATGCCGAGCAACACGGGTACATTCCGACAAGTGAGAGCTTCGATACAAAGGCCGTCAAGGCATATTCGACTATCACGAAGGATCTGACACTCGTCAAGATCAAAGAAAACGCGGTTGTCCGATTGAATAATATCTTCTTCGAGACGGACAAAGCGACGCTGCTGCCGGAGTCGTTCGCCGAGCTTCACCGCCTTGCCGATGTGATGAAAGGGGACCAGTCGATCCGCGTCGCGATCGAAGGATATACCGATTCGACCGGCTCGGCAGAACATAACAAGAAGCTCTCGGAAGCTCGTGCAGAAGCGGTGGTCGATTATCTTATCTCACAAACAGTCGCATCGAACCGCCTCGAAGCGCACGGATACGGCTCCGAACGTCCGCTTGAATCCAACGCAACCGAAGAGGGAAGAGCAACGAACCGGCGAGTGGAATTTCGGATAGTCGGGAATTGAGAATTGAAACATTGATAAGCAACCGTCCGTCGTTGCGAAGAGGTCTTTTGCCCGAACGAAGCAATCTACGAACCTGAAACAGGTGCTTCTTCACGTTCTTAGATTGCTTCGTCGTCGCTTCGCGACTTCCCCGCAATGACATTCGATGAAATTGTGGTTGCACCCTATCTCAATCTTCAATGCTCAGTTCTGCGACACCACGTGCATCTTATTGGTCCGCTCCGAGTGTCCGTTTTTCGCATTGAGAATATAGGTGCGGGTCGTGTCGAACCTGACTTTTACCCAACCGGAATCCTTGTTTACAGGCACTCCGTCGAGCGTCACTTCGTCGGCATGTTCGACGACCCAATAGAGCTTCACGCTGTCTCCTTTGAAAAATCCTTGCGGCTTCGTGTCGAATGTGACAATGCGTACATCCGGTCCGCAGGAACTCAGCGCGATCGCGGCAACCAATGCGGTCAATACGAATAGTTTTCTCATATCCCTTTCAAGAGGACGGCTGCGAAAAGAATTCCGCAACTACGAATGTAACTTCGGTGGGGGTTGGCAGTTTCTCGTTCAGACACACAACAACAAGCTGTTACTCCGATGAAGCATATTCTTCCCGTCTTCGCTTTCCTGGCAGTCCTGCTGGCCGCTCAATCCTCCAATGCCCAATTGTGGCAGCAGACGAATGGGGTGGGGACGGATGGGATCAATTCGATCGTTGTCAACACACAAGGGCATCTCTTTATCTGTGGACGAGGTCTAATGAGGTCGACCGATGCCGGGCTCACGTGGGAGACGCTTCCTTCAGGAGGAACAATCGGTAACCTCTATCGACTGATGATTCAACCAAGTGGAAGACTACTCATTTCACATCGAATTATTGGAGGCAATACAGCCGATAGCATTTATGCCTCGGATGACGAAGGGATTACTTGGACGGGGCTGGCTGTGACAGGCGGCCGCATTTGGCAAGGCGCGAATGGCGTTCTGCTCTTTGCCGGCGATCAGGGGTACCTCCGTTCGATAGACGATGGGAAGACTTGGACGCCGTTTACACTTACCGGTGTAACTGAACCGCCAACACAATTCTACAGCACTTCTGGCGGCGTGTTAATTGTGATTGCCCAATATATGTACCGCTCGACTGACAATGGGATCAGTTGGAGCAAGGTTGTAAACGGGCTTCCCCCTATACTATCGTATCCATTACCTATCATAGAGATGCAAGATGGGTCGCTCTTTTTGGCCAATATGTTCTCGTATCGTTCGCTCTGTAAGTCTACCGATCAGGGGCGGACTTGGGTAGCCGATTCCCAATTTATCAATCAAGAGATCCAAGGAATCGTCGTTGACCGAAATGGTGGAGCACTGATGGCGAGAGGTCTCTTCACCTGGCTGACAACGGACTTTGGCAAAACATGGATCAAAGAGACTCTCGCTCCGGTCTGGGGAGCAACGGCCTCGGAAGGGAGTAGGAGCTTTCTCCTCAGAGATGGTAGTACTTTGTATCGGTTTCAACCGCCCTCAGCGCCGACGGTCGTATCCGGTGCAAATGGTATGATCAATTCACTGACCGCTACTCGAACAGCGAAGATAGTAGCTTTCGATATCGACGGACAGGGTGGTGGTTTTCCAGCTTGGAGTAGTGATCAAGGAACTTCCTGGCAGATCGTCAAATCACATGTGGTCAGTACGGCGGCGGCTACAGATTCCTCCGGAGATATTCTCGTTGGATCTGGTGGCAGTGTGCTGTTGTCGGCGGATGATGCTCAGACTTGGAATACTGCTTCACCGTCACTCACCAGCGGTCTAATCTCCGGCATTGCCGTCCGCTTCAACGGCGATATTTTCGTTTCTTCCTCCACCGAAGGAATCTTCCGTTCGACCGATCGCGGAGCGACGTGGGATCAGCTTACTTCCGGTATGCCGACACAAAATCTCTATTCGCTTGCGGTCGCGCCGAACGGTGATGTATTTGTCGGCTCGAACGCGAGTATCTATTATTCAACGAATGACGGACTCACATGGAGTTCGCTGAACGCAAACTTGCCTGCGACGGCAGGTAACGTCACGTCGCTTGTGGTGAACGCACAAGGAGCGATCATCGCAGGAGTGCAGAACGCCGGTATATATTGGTCGACCGATAACGGCGCGACGTGGAATCAAAAGGCAACAGGCTTCACCGCGAAGAACGTCAACACGCTCCTTGCGACACCCTCGGGGAAAGTATTCGCGGGGACGGAGGCTGGCGTCTTTTTCCTCGACACAGCAGCAGGCAGCAGTTGGATCCCGTATAATCTCGGCATCACTGCTCCAAACGTCCTGTCGCTCTGCCGCGATAATGCAGGTCGCATCTATGCCGGTACCGACGGTAGCGGTGTGTTCCGAAGTGTGCAGACCTTCAACAAGATCATTCCTGCCGATGCACCGACGATCACGCAAACGATCGGTCAGATTACATTTCCCCGAGCGCCGCTTGGCACCACGAGAGATACGATACTTGACGGCATCATCGCATCGAAGGGTTCTAACCCGCTCGAAGTCTATGGCGTGAGGCTCATAGCGGACGCCGGACAAACAGGCGATTTTTCAATCGCGAATCCACTGCCATTCCCATTCACCGTCTCGGACGGAAAACCGTTGAGCTTTACCGTCAGCGCTCATCCGCAGACGTATGGGACATCGCATGCGATGCTCTATATCTATACGAATGCACCCGAAGCTGTATCGACCGTCGAACTTGTTGCCACGGCGACGGACCAGTCTTTGGTCGGGGCTGAACACAATTCACGCAGCGGTGAGACATGTGAACTCTACCCGAATCCTGCTGCATCCGCATTCAAGATCAATCTCAGTTCTTCAGGTTTCGGTGTGGTCGATGTGCGGGTGCAGGATTGTCTCGGTCGGGTCGTGCTGACGCAACACGAGCACGTGTCGGCGGAGATGTCGACGATAGAAGTGAGCACAGCGTCGCTACATGATGGTGCGTACTACGTCGAAGTTAGAACTCCCGATGGCCGGTCCGTGACGACACCGATCGTAATCCGGAAGTAGAACGAAGAGGCCTGTAACCATTCTGGTCCGTCGAGGTTATTATCCTCGCATGAGTATGCGAGACGGATTCCGGCTTTGGGTGTGCACAGCGATCCTGGTGCTGTCGGTACCGCTGCATGCGCAATGGCGGCAAACCAGTGGGCCGGGAGGGGAGATTGACGCGTATGAGTTGGGTGGTTACACCATCACTCCGAATAGTGAGATCATCGCTGCTGCGGTCCATCCCACAAGCGAGACCGTCTTCCACAGTTCGAGCGATGGTGGAAGGACATGGACACTGGTTCGACGTACTCCGGGTCTCCTGACCACCATATTCTCCCAGCCTTCTGGGAGGGTCATCGCGGACTCGCTCGCAGCATTTGATTACTGGTATTTGAATCAGTTTCGACGCGGTGCAATCCTTTATTCAGATGATAATGGGTTGACGTGGCGACATCTGCCGCTTGCCGGCATGCAGATTTGGCAAGGCGCGAATGGGTCACTCTTTGGAGTGGACTCGCTCCGAGGCCTGGTTGGATCGCATGATGATGGCATGACTTGGACGACGATCGATTCGCCGCAAATGAACGCGCCTCTGGCACGATTGACATCATCTTCGCGCGGGGTTCTTCTCGCGGAGGCCGTTCGCTCCAGTATTTGGGATAGGACATCATACGTATCCAATGACTCCGGTATCTCGTGGTTTCGTCCTGCGAAGCAGGGCAAGTATATTGGACAGATTACGCCATGGCCCGACGGGAGTCTTATTGGAAGTGCCTCGTCTATCAGCGGTCTTAGGTCTACCGACAACGGACTGACATGGGATACGATTGTGTTCCAGCACGAAAACCCGTTTGCTGGACCAACGGGAATCATGATCTCGGAGGCCAGCGAGGCTGGGCCGCTGCATAGCTATTGGCAGAGTACCGACACTAACCGCACGTTTGCAGAAATCACTGATGTGCCATACGGTGTGCGTCGTTCGGATATGCGAATCTTGACCGGAGGTGCCGATGGCTCATTTCTCGGCTATGGAATTGGTGGCTTGCGTCGGATCGAAACGAACCCCGTGAGCCGGATCTCACGAATAACACCACCGATCGACCCGGTCTGGGCGCTGATGTCGGACAAGAAAGGCACCGTGTATGCATTTGCCGGTGACAGTGCGAGTGTGTGGTCTACGTCAGACCAAGGAACGACGTGGCATACAAACGATTCGTTATATGAGGGGTCGTACCTATCGCCGCCCCGATGTATGGCACTCGACTCACAGCAACGGTTCATCGGCGGCACCGACTGGACTTTGCTATACTCCGTGGGTCCTATCGGACGCGTTAGTAAGCGATGGATTAATCCTCCGGCAGTGATCGATGACATTCTCGTTCATCCGAATGGAATGGTGTTTGCTGCTTCCCCGGATGCTGGTGTCCTGCGTTCGACCGATAGCGGTATGACGTGGAACCGGTATAACCGTGGGATCGCGAACGACACGCTCCATGCGATCGCGTTGCTGCCTGGTGGCAATCTTGTCGTCGCTGGCAAGGATACGATCTACCAGAGCAGCGACCTTGGCGTGCACTGGAAAGTGGTCGCGAAATCTGTTGGAAGTGGCGCAGGAAATGTTGTGCGCTTCTTGGTGTCCTCACTCGGTACTGTGTATGCCGCAACGGATCGAACCGGAGCATACAAGTCTGTCGACAACGGCTCCACCTGGTCGCCGTGGAATGTCGGAATTGAGCATCGAAAAATCAACGCACTCATCGAGGCACCGAACGGGACTATCGTTGCGGCGACCGATAGCGGGGTCTATCTACGAAACCTCGCCATGAAAGACTGGATGCCGTACAGCATTGGGTTGAGCACGATGAATATCCTCTCGCTCTGCTTCGATCCTTCGGCACATTTGTATGCGGGGTCGGACGTGAGCGGCGTATTCGTCAGTGTCGATTCGTTTCCGGAACAATTGGTTGTTATCCCGGACGATAATCCTCCGCCGTCTCGTACGATGATCCAAGGGTGTTTCCCGAACCCCGCGGCAACAACGTGCACGCTTCGGTTTCAGGTCGATGAACAAAGTCGGGTGAGCATCGAGTTGTTCGACGAACTCGGCCGTACGGTTCGCTCCGAAGATCCGTTCGATATTGGTCCGGGGATCTATGAGTATGATCTTTCTCGCAACGAGTTGCCGTACGGCACATATTACGTGCGGTTGCGCGAAGGTGAGCGGGTCGAAACTCGATCGGTGCTTTTCGGCAGATGAACGTGCCGATCTCTACCTGCATGGTCACTACCTAAAGGCAATGATTTTCTACGTGAGGCGTAGCGCGGTATCCCCCAGAAGTTTATTGTGGTAGATGGACCCGAATGTGGGAGTCACTTCCGTGAGTTCGGTGCCAATATCTTCGGCATCGATGATGGCAGAGGGCCCCTATTACTTCACCGTGCGCTCCGGTCAGCAGACCGAGGCGCACGGGATGTTCACGATTGTGCGCTACGGTGAACGTGTTAGTGCGCGACGACGAGCGTAGTCGAGCGCACGGCATCACCGTTTCGCACGACCATACGGTATGTGCCGTTCGGTATCGCGCGAACATCGAGCTTCGCCGTGTTGCCCATCGCAACCTTGGAGAGCACCGTGCGGCCGAGCAGATCGTATACTTCGATCGTGCTTGTGCTACCCGTCCCCTCGATGTTTGACACTGTGATCGTCGATGTCGCCGGGTTCGGGGAAACCGTGATCGCCGACGCACTCGACGAGCCTGTCGAGACGCCGCGATCTTCGTTGCTGACGAAGGCGCGAGCATATAAATTCGAGAATGCAACCTGGGTTTGTCCAGTGGGGATGAAGGTACTGTCGAGCACCAGTGAATAGAATTGTCCGTTGAACAGTCCGACCATTGCCGAACGTGTATTCTCGGCCGTGCGCGTTCGTGTCGCTTCTAGATCACCACGTACCCACGTTGCGTACACTACACCCGAGTTAAGTTGTGCGTCGGTGACGACAACGATAAAGAATTCCTTCGGTACCTGAACATGATCGAAGTGGACGACCGTCTCGCCGCCAAGATTAAGTTGCTGGCGGTAGAGTGGTACGGCAGCATACTCCGAATTGCCGCTGAAGATGTCGATCAAATGGTATGCACCGCCCGAGGTCTCGAAGAGTGTGTCCGGCATCAGCAGGACCGCAACACTATCGCTTTGCAGACTGTCGATGACAATCGAGACGGAGTCGACATATCCCTGGTCCGTCGTGGGCAGGGTGATACGCTCGCCGAGCATGAGTGAAACGATCCCTCCGTAGTTCGCTCCGCCGATCCAATCGTATGTTGGAAGCGAGGGATCGAAATAGTGAATGTCCATTGTACTCAACGGCGACGTCGGCGCATGCGCCTGTGACGCTGCGGCATGAAACGCCCCAAGCATCGGGATTGGAGCTGTCGACGATGCCGACGCACCGACAAGCTGTTGTGCAACGGCAGACTGGACACAGAACAACACTACAATGGCAGTAACAAACGATCGGATCATGGTATTAAATAGAGTAGATGGAAATGATACTATCATCTCAATACCGTTGGGTGGTCTCCAATGGTTCCAATAATACAGGACGGAAGCATTCTGTACCGCTCGTGTGTTGCAGTACATCTATTCATTTCACGCTTCGTTATCCGATGAGTCGTTTTTCATTGCTGTCAGTGTGCGCGCTGCTGCTTGCGGTATATGCTTCTGTTACATTTGCTCAAACCGGCGCAAAACGCAGACCGACGCTGTCGCAGGATACGGTCGCGACCGCCACGGCCTCAACGACCTCGATGGAACGACAAAACTCCTGGAGTTTCCTTTCACTCGGTGCGTGCGGAGTGGATGAGTTCATCAAGCAGCACCCGACATACGACGGTCGCGGGACGATCGTCGCTGTTCTCGACGACGGCGTCGATCCGGGCATCGAAGGTTTGCTCAAAACCTCGGAAGGGAAGCGCAAGATCATCGACGTGCAGGATTTCAGTGGCACCGGAGATCTTACGTATCAGCCGGCAGAGCGAAAAGGAGATCAGCTATTCCTCGGCGGCACGCATGTGCTCAGCGGTCTGGATAAACTTGCAATCCATCCGGTCGACGGGAAATATTATTATGCGGTGCTCGAAGAGTCGCATTTTAAGAACGGGCTTGGCGATCTGAACTTCAACGGCGGTAAAAGTGATAGCTTCGGCGTGATCGTCTTCGAGGACGCACCGGATCACTATGCTGCCGTCGTCGACGGCGATGCCGACGGAGATGTTTCGAATGAGAGTATCATCTCGACGTATAAGGAGAAAGGCGATCTATTCCGGCTTCGTGCGGCAGCGACCTCGACGCATCATGACGAACGATTCCTCTCCGGCGCGGTGAATATCTTCCCAAGCGAACATCGTATTAATCTCTACTTTGCTGACGGTGGTCACGGCACTCACGTTGCCGGTATTGCCGGTGGATGCAATATCGACGGACAGGTCGGCTTCAACGGAGTCGCACCCGGCGCCGAGATGGTTGCGCTCAAGTTCGCAGATAATACGATTGGCGGATTGACGGTGACCAACTCGATGAAGCGAGCGTATGAGTATGTCGTGAAGCTCGCGCAAGAAAGTGGCAAACCCGTGATCGCGAACATGAGCTTCGGTGTCGGAAGCGAACTCGAAGGTCAGAGCGTCATGGATCAGTGGCTTGATTCGCTGCTCGAGGCGCATCCTGAAGTAACCGTCTGTATTGCCGCCGGGAATGAAGGTCCGGGACTCTCCAATATCGGTCTGCCCGGGACGGCACGCAGTGTCATCACGAGCGGAGCGGGATTACCGAACGAGACCGGGCGTGACCTCTACGGCGTCGCAATGTCGAAAACGATCGTCTGGGATTTTTCTTCGCGTGGCGGCGAACTGGCAAAGCCCGATATCGTGAGCCCCGGTACGGCGATCAGCACCGTGCCTGACTATGTCGGCGGCGATCGCTACAACGGAACCTCGATGGCTTCGCCATACACGACCGGCTGCTGCGCAGTGCTCGTCTCGGCAATGAAGCAGGCATTCCCTGGGTACGTTCCGAACTCCGCACAGATCAAGCGCGCATTACAGCTCTCGGCGACACACATCGAGAACATGACGATTCTTGACGAAGGTGCTGGACTCACGAATGTGCCGAAGGCGTTCGAGTTGCTTTCGAAGTGGCAGCAGTCGGGCGGGGCACCGGGGAAGTATGCGATCAGAGTGAATGTACCGAATGCAGTCGGGAGTGGGACGGCGGCGTACTATCGCAGCGGCTTGTATCCCAAACATGGCGAACGTACCGAATTCACGATTACCCCGCTTGATGAAAAGAAAGACGGGACTCGTGCAAGCAGGCTGGGGTTCAATGCGTTCGATCTGGTTTCCACTGCAAAGTGGCTCGAGCCGGTGCAGTCGAGCATCTACAAGCGCGGTGACGGCGCGCTTGAAGCGAGCATCCGTTATGACGAGTCGATGCTCAACACACCGGGTCTTTATGCGGCGAAAATTCTTGGATACCGAAAAGGGGTTGCTCGTACCACCCCGGAGTTTGAATTGTGGAACACCGTCGTCATTCCAAACGAACTGACGCCCGAGAACAATTTTACCTGCGAAGTAAAGAACATTCCGGTCCACGTCGGATATTTGCGTCGTGAATTTTTCCGCATCCCGCCCGGGACGAAAGCAGTGGAGGTGTCGCTCGCCGTCGGCGAAGGTCAATCGAGTGCCGATGCCATTCTCGTCGATAACGACGGCAAAACATTCGGCCGATTACATGTGCAACCGAAAGAATCGGGTGAAGAGAAGACGAGATGGATCACCGGAGATGAGCTTGGAGCAGGCGTATGGGAGATCGTCGTCAAGCGCGGGCTTGGCAGCGA
The DNA here is from genome assembly GCA_018266755.1 of Bacteroidota bacterium. Lineage (NCBI taxonomy): Bacteria > Pseudomonadati > Bacteroidota > Bacteroidota bacterium. Next base: position 908,589 of record JAFDZW010000005.1, on the reverse strand, counting down.
CGACGAGACGCTTTCGAACGCAACACTCTCGGTCAAGGCGTTTCCGTTCGATGTAGAACCGCTCGAACTAACCGCGTCGCCCGAGCATGGCTTCGAAGGACAGTTCATGATGACGAACCAATCGACGGCAGTCGTTCCGGTCGGGTCGGTCACTGCGACGGTGGATGGGTACGAGCGGTACATCGACACGGTCATTGCCGTGAGTGACTCATTTACGATGCCGTTCACGGCAGGAGAGAACGATCATGCGGCGAACTTTGACGTCTCACTCGATCGTGCAGATTACAATCTATTCACCGACATTTCATTGCAGATCCTGCGACCGGATTCTTCCGCCGTTCATAACGGTGCATTCGATTGGCGCGATGCGAGTGCGCGTGTGCTGTTCAGCGCACACGATACAACACACTACGTGCTGAAATTCCGCGGCGGACTTGCGGACTCCGACAAGCCGCACTCCTTCACGCTTCACATTCACGAGACCCGCGAGTTCGATCCGATGGACAAAGATTCGAAGGCGTATGTTGCCACGACCGTGAAACGATTGTATCCCGGCCAGACGGAGCGATTCTCCTTTGAACGGACGAAAACACTTCCAGCGCTGCCACAGGGCTATCACTATAATGGCACGATCTCGTGCGGACTCGACGACGGGAAGATGGAAATTCCGATTGAGTTCAGTCGCTAACCCGTGCTGCCCCTCGCGCACCGTACTTTTGTTACACAGAATCAAAAAACCTGCGTGAGTACCCGCCCCAGCCCCTTGATGAAACGCGTTCGCGCCTGGTCGCGTACGCTCGGGCCGGGCGTGATTACCGGTGCATCCGACGATGATCCGAGCGGCATCGCTACATATTCCCAAGCAGGTGCGATCACCGGCTTCTCGACGCTCTGGATTATGCTGCTGGCCTATCCGATGATGGCCACGATCCAACTGGCGAGCGCGGAGATCGGGCGAGTCAGCGGCGGCGGACTGGCAGAGAATATGAAAAAGCACTACCCGAAGTGGGTTGCGTTCTCGATCGTCGCGTTAATGCTGGTTGCGAATACAGTGAACATCGGCGCGGATGTAGTCGCGATGGGTGAGGCCTCGCGATTGGTATTCGGGGGAAACGCGATGGTGTACAGTGTGTTGCTTACGGTCGCTTCCATCGTATTGATGGTTTGGGTTCCGTACCGGCGCTATGTATTCTTCCTGAAGTGGATGACGCTCGCCCTCTTCGCCTACTTCGGCGTGCTGTTTTTCGTGCATGTGCCGTGGTCAGAAGTTGCGCGCTCCATTGTCGTCCCGACACTCGAACTCAATACCACATTCTTCACCGCAATCATCGCGTTACTCGGAACGACGATTAGCCCGTACCTCTTCTTTTGGCAAGCGTCCGAAGAAGTAGAAGAAGAGCAGGACGACCCAGAGGCGCATCCGCTCCGGGATGCCCCTTCGGAAGCGGCCGGAGCATTGCGAAGGATCAAGCTCGACACATTGCTCGGTGTTGCCTATGCGAATGTTGCAGCAATGGTGATTATGATCGTCGCGGCGGTGACACTCCACCACGCCGGCGGCAGCAGTATCCAAACTGCAGCCGAGGCCGCGCAAGCGCTTCGGCCGCTGGCAGGCGATGCGGCGTTCGCACTCTTTGCGATCGGTATCGTCGGGACGGGAATGCTCGCACTTCCAGTGCTGGCAGGCTCGGCGGCATTCGCACTCGCGGAGTTGTTCGACTTCGAGCGAGGACTCGAGAAGAAGCCGTCACAAGCCAAGAATTTCTACTCACTCATCGCGCTCATCACCATTGCCGGCGCGATCCTGATCTTCTTCGGCGTGAACCCGATCGATGCGCTCTACTGGGCGGCCGTTGTGAACGGTCTGGTCGCCGTGCCTATTATGGCGATCATGATGCTCATGGGCGCGAACGAACGAGTCATGTCGCGCTTCACTCTGCGACCGCGAGTGCTTGTGCTCGGCTGGATTTCGACCGGTGTGATGCTCGCCGCAGCGGTCGGTTTGCTCGTCACACTTTAGCGGACGCCTTTTAATAGGAACGTTGCTTTTGTCTTAGCGAGGTACTTCTCGTCCATCATTTTCACAAGCGGGATCCGCCATTCCTGACCTCCGTCGATCGGGAAGATCTGTTTGTTCTTTGAGACGGCGAGCGTCGGCGAGAAGACGCGAATGAAGAGACCATGATCTTTGAAAAGTTGCGTTGCCATCCCGAGATCCTCTTGGGTTTGTTTCTTCTTGCCCTTCTCGAACGAAAACGTGATCGAAGTGCCTTCGGCGGTGACTGCACATTTCACCGTTGGTCGGGAATTGTCCGGATCGCGTTCTTCCGGTTTCTTGGAGTCGAGCGTTTGCATCAGTGCCACTGAGGCTGTCGAAAGTGAAGCGGCATCCTTCACGCCGATTTCAGAAAGGATGAACGTACGTCCACTCGCTTCGCTATCTCGCGAGGCATACCACGTCACACCCTTCGTGGCGAGCAAGACCTCGCGCTCCCATGCGAACTCATGTTCCATCGAATCAAGCATCATCCGTTTGGTGGGCTTCTTCGCGGTCGAGTCACCCATCGAATTGGCGAAGTCCTGCAGCATGACGAATAGGCTGTCGTCGATGGACACCATCTTTCTCAGGGTGAACGTATTGTCAGGATTGTGGACGACATCGATAAAGATGTCGATGCAGCCGGAAAAGAGCAGCGATGCGCAGAATACAATGGCAAGGAAACGGTACATTCGGGTCGATGCTTCTGAATGCAGCCAAACGGAGGGACTGATGAGATTCGTTCGCCCGCCTGGCATCCGAAGCCGATCCCCAATTTTCAATTCTGCATTCTCAATTCCCCGAACTTCGTATTTTTGTCTTCTATACTATCTTTCAATTCGGAACATAATGAGCGTATTAGTCGATAAGAAAACGCGCGTGCTGGTGCAGGGCATCACCGGTGGTGAAGGCACCTTCCACGCCACGCAAATGCTGGAATATGGCACCAAGGTCGTTGGCGGCGTCACGCCGGGCAAGGGCGGCACGACGCATATCGGCGTGCCGGTCTTCAATACGGTTGCCGAAGCCGTCAAAGCGACCGGCGCAAATGCCACGTGCATCTTCGTCCCGCCTGCATTCGCAGCGGACGCGATCCTCGAGGCCGAAGCTGCCGGCATCGCTCTTATCGTCTGTATCACCGAAGGTATTCCAGTACGCGATATGGTTGCGGTCAACGAAGTGATGAAGCACTCGACGTCGCGCCTGATCGGCCCGAACTGCCCGGGCGTCATTTCGCCGGGTAAAGCAAAGATCGGCATCATGCCGGGTTTCATCCACAAGCCGGGTCGCATCGGTATCGTCTCGCGCTCCGGGACGCTCACGTACGAAGCCGTGAAGCAGATCGTTGACGTCGGCATGGGCCAATCGACGGCCATCGGTATCGGCGGCGATCCGATCATCGGCACCCGCTTCATCGACGCCATCAAGTTGTTCCAGGAAGACCCCGATACTGACGCCATCATCATGATCGGCGAGATCGGCGGCACGGCGGAAGAAGAAGCCGCCTACTACGTCAAGAAGCATGTCACGAAGCCGGTCGTCGGCTTCATCGCGGGTCGCACGGCTCCTCCGGGACGCCGTATGGGCCATGCCGGTGCTATTATCAGCGGCGGTAAGGGCACGGCGGCCGAGAAGATGGCCACAATGAAGAAGTGCGGCATCCACGTCGTCGAAAGCCCCGCGCTGCTCGGCGAGACGGTTGCGAAGGCGCTTGCAAAGACGAAGCCCGCTGCAAAGCCCGCAGCGAAGAAGGCGGTAGCCAAGAAAGCTGTCGCGAAGAAGACGACGGCGAAGAAGGCTGTGGCGAAGAAAGTGACCGCGAAGAAGGCTGCACCGAAGAAGAAGGCTGTCGCCAAGAAGCGCAAGTAATTCTTAACTGGGATTCGTGGGATGTATGGGATTCACAGGATGAGCTGTGAATCCCTTTTCTTTTCTATACGGTTCAATAACTATGGCTGATGCACAACACATAAGCGCCGAGGATTTCCTGGCGCATCGTTCGAAGAACAAGAACGCTGTCGTCATTGATGTACGTGATGCTGATAAGTACGCCGAGGGACACCTTGAAGGCGCGATCAACGTCCACAAGACGAAGCTCGAAGCTGAGATCGCATCGCTCGTCCCCGATAAGAACACTGAGATTTACTGCCACTGTGGCGGCGGGCAGAGCGGGCCACGGGCTGCACAGGCATTGACCGATTTGGGTTATACGAATGCACATGTGATCGACGGAGGATGGAGACGCCTGCAATCGGTCATTTGCGCAAAAAATACTGAAGAATAGGTAGTAACAATTTCCGCTTACAGGGGTCTATTTATAGTAGTGCTCGGAAAATAGATACGGGTCTTCTTCCGATCGTCCGTTCATTCGCCGGCGTTAACGCTATTGTGTACACCATTTGACAGAGCATGCTGTATGAATATATTGAAATTATCGCTTGCTAATCGGAAAGGATTGCACCATGTTGTCGTTTCGATGGCGGTCCTCATAACCATGTTCGGTACTGCGTGGTCACAATGGAGCGTCGTTCCATCACCGAAAGCGGGATCGGTCCGGTCGATCGGTACGATTGGGGATATGGTGATCACCTCGGGGCATCCGGGACTCATCGAGAGCTCCGATCATGGCAACACTTGGGTGTCGGTCTTTCCAAATCGGCCTGATTTTGTAGCGACGCAATTCCATACGATGGGGACGATTGTGTTTGCGCTCGATCCATACACGAATGAAATCGCCCGATCGTTCGATTCGGGCAGAACCTGGCCCGACGTAAGAAAGCTGCCGATTAGCGAGATATCGAGTTTTGTTCATTTGGGTTCTATGTTGTACGCCGGGACCTGGTACGGCTTATGGAGTTCTCCGGATTCCGGAGTGTCATGGATAGCCGTGGATACCGTTTCCTCGTACGCACGGTCGAGTATGCTGACGAATGTCGGCGATACTCTGTATTCGATTTCGCTTGATGTGGCTCGTTCGATCGACCGAGGCAAACACTGGGATCTGCTTGTTGCCGATACCTTTGGTCTTGCGGCGCTTCCGTATCGCTTTGCTGCAAACGGGAACACGTTAGTGACCGTGACCGGTGACGGGCTCTATGTGTCCACTGATGCAGGGAGCCATTGGTACCGACGCGATACCGTCGGACGGAACGGATGGGAGCCCAGTTTACAATTTGTGGGGGGGGATCTGATCGAAGCGGGCTATGTAGGAGTTCGATTGTCTCATGATACCGGAAGAACATGGATACAATTGGATTCCGGAGTTTGGAATCGCTGGATAACTACGCTCGCCATAGCCGGCACTGACTACTATCTCGGGACGTCGGATAACGGGATATATTATTCGTCGGATCGTGGAAGATATTGGCAGCATGCATCGGATAGCTTGTTCGAGAGTGCCTATGTGGCTAGCCTTGCTGCCGCCGGGAAGCACATATTTGTCTCAGCCGGTACAAGCGGAGTCTCACGAAGCGCAGATTATGGCGCTCATTGGGAAGGGTTGTCACGCGGACTTACGTCTCCCACAGTACATGCGCTTGCAACGATCGGTACACTTGTCTTTGCCGGAACCGACAGTGGGGTATTTCGATCGGTAGATAACGGGAACACCTGGGAGCGTCCGGATGCGACCAGTGCCAAAGTGCAAATACAACGGATCGACTCCGTTGGGTCTGTGTTGTTCGCATCCGGTTGGTCAGGAAAGCCTGTGCTCATTAAGAGTATCGATAGCGGAGTAACATGGTCGTCTCCACTCGCCTCTGGAAGTTTTCGATATCTGTGGTTCGTTGGAAACGCAATCTTCCACGATATCGATGTAGCTGGAGGACTCTACCGTTCGGTAGACACCGGTCGCACGTGGACCCGGGTCGCCGCAACGACATTCCCAGATAATGGGACGCGAGTGGGGAAGATCGCCGCGGTCGGAGGGGTGCTGTATGCAACCGACGAACAGTCGGTTGCATGGCTGTCGACCGATAATGGCACTTCGTGGTCGGAACGGTGTCAGTTGTGGCCATGCGTTCAGCAAGGGCCTGTCGTGTCTGACGGTTCGGTACTCATCCGTGGTACGCAAACGATGGGAGTGCAGGTTTCACGGGATACGGGAAGTTCGTGGACGGAAATGAATCAGGGATTGACGGATTCTACTATCATTGCGTTGTTCCCGAAATCACCCGATATGTACGCGTTCGCCCCAAGTGCGATATGGCGTCGATCGATCGCCCAACTCTCTGTTAGTCCTCGAGTGCAGACGACGGCCGGTGAAGTCTCGGTGTCATGTTATCCCAACCCATTTCATACGGAGACCACGATTACACTGTCGATTGCTGCGCCTACACGTGTGCGGATGAGTATATATAATACGCTCGGTACACCGGTTGCAATGCCGGTCAACGATGTTCTAAGCGCGGGTTCGTACCATATTGTGTGGTCAGGGGCAGAGTTGCCAGCCGGTACATACTATTGCCGGGTCGAAACCGGTACCGAACGTACAACAACCAAGATCATTCTTGAATAATAGCCAATGACCCGTTACGTTGCGCTCCTGCGCGGTATTAATGTCAGCGGACAGAAGATCATCCCGATGGCCGAGCTGAAACGGATGTTCGAGGGGATGCGCTGTTCGAACGTTTCGACCTACATTCAGAGCGGGAATGTGATTTTTGATTCGACGGCGACTTCACGCGCGAAGTTGGAGGCATCGATACAGAAGGACCTCTCGAAGACGCTCGGGTACCATGTTGATGTGATCTTGCGGACGATGAATGCGATGACGACACTGGTCTCGACCGATCCGTTTGCCGGAAAGGAACTCGCAGGACAATCGAAAGGGTATATCACATTTATCCAAACCGAGCCAGAAAAAGAAATGGTATTGCCGTTCATCTCAGCGAAGAACGAGATAACGATCTATGGTCGTTCGGGGCTCGATCTGTTCTGCCTTTCGCATCCGTTGCCAAACGGGACGTGGGGTTTCCCCAATGCGATTGTGGAGAAGGTATTCTCCATCAGGGCAACGACACGCAACTGGAACACGGTCTCGACGATCGTCAAAAAATTTGCGAAGTAGGGGAGTTTCTTATCCTTCCGTGCGTTGACGAACTAACTTCCTCAATCCACTGATAGAGAATAGATGATCATCCGATTGTTCGCACCAATACATTCGATTCGTACCCTCGTTGGCTCGTTCTTCACGCTGCTCATGGTCGTGTGCTTGAATGACGTTGCGCTTGCCCAGAACGCCAAGGACCATTACACCGAAGGCAACATGCTCGCTCGCGACCGTCGGTATGAAGAATCGATCAAAGAATATAGCATCGCAATCTCGATGGATTCGAACTACATCGATGCGTATTATAATCGTGGAACTTCCAAGATTCGCATCAAAGACTACGAATCCGCGATACCGGACTTCGATAAAGCGATTGCGCTCAAACCTGATTTTGCAAGAGCATACTCCAACCGTGCTATCGCAAAATTGCAACTCGAACGACCACAGGATGCGCTTGCCGACTTGACGACGAGCATCAAGCTGGAGCCGGGTAATGCGTCCGCATATTTCATGCGTGCGCAGGCGAGATTGCAGGTCGGCGATAAGGATGGCGGCTGCGAAGACCTTCGCGAGGCCAAATCGCTCGGTGATCAACGTGCCGACCGGTTCTTGCGGCAATACTGCTCAGACAGTGCGTCGATGGCAGCGATGGGCAGACCCGAGGAGTTGCAGTTGACATGGCCCGAGTCCGAAGGATGGAAGGTCATGAATACCCAAGAAGGAGACGGCGTCAAAGTGATCGAACTGACACGCGGCGGCGAGTCACTCGATCACTGGTCAGAGATCGGGACGGTCACCACCTATCGAGGGATGGCGATCGGCACGGTTGCCGACGAGATGAAGCAACTCTTCACGCAAGCGAAAACCGCCGCGCCGAGCGCGAAACTCACCGTGATCGAACGCGATACGGCCGCAACATATCCGTGGATACTTTTCAAGATTGAGACGAATGAGAAAGAGCCCGAATCGCAGGTCTGGCGTATCGTCAACGGTTCGCATGACCTCTTCATGGCGTTCTGGGGCGTCAAACGCGCCGTAATCACGCCGGAGGAAGAACGGAAGTGGGCCGCATTCCTCAAGACGGCAACGGTTGTGAAGCATTAGAACTTCCTTCCCGCAAAGCGGTGTTTCAGGGCCGCCGGATGTGCGCAGTCCGCCATCAGGGCATCTATCAGCTCACGAATTACACGTACTATTATGGCGATCGAACGTACACTCTGCATTATTAAGCCCGATGGCGTCAAGTCCGGCAATATCGGCAATATCGTTGCTCATATCCAGAAGGAAGGCTTCAAGATCCTTGCAATGAAGATGACGCGCCTCAACGAGCGCTCGGCAGGCAAATTTTATGAAGTCCACAGCGAGCGTCCGTTCTACGGCGAACTCGTAAAGTTCATGTCGAGCGGCGCTTGTGTGCCGATCGCGCTCGAGAAGGAGAATGCGATTGCCGAGTGGCGCCGCGTGATCGGTTCGACCGATCCGGCGGAAGCCGCTGCAGGTACGATCCGCAAACTTTATGCCTCGAGCAAGGGCGAGAACGCCGTCCATGGTTCGGACTCGGTCGAGAACGGCCTGCGCGAAATCGCATTCTTCTTTACCGAAGGCGAGTTGGCCGATCTCGGTCTCTAAGCTCTGCAATTACCGATGGGAAAAAAGGCGGCCATCGTGCCGCCTTTTTCGTTCGTTTGCGTACGATACCTGTTCGCTTTATTCATTTTCTTCGTCTATGAATCTGGAATTTGGTCAGTATATCATTAGCGACGACCGGTCGCGACTGGACATGCCGCGCGTGCATGAATGGCTTTCGAATGCATATTGGTCACCCGGTGTATCCTACGAACGCGTCCTGAAAGCGATGGAGTTTTCTGCGTTAGTCGTTGGCGCGTATGATAACGATATGCAAGTCGGCTACATGCGGCTTGTCAGCGACCGCACGACGTTTGCCTGGGTCTCGGATGTGATCGTCGACGAATCCTATCGCGGTCAGGGGATCGCCCGTGCGATGGTACGGTTCGCGATGGAACACCCCGACGTTGTCGACGTCCGCCGTTGGTGCCTTGCGACGAGAGATGCGCATGAGGTCTATCGGCCGCTCGGCTTTGCACCGCTGACATATCCGGATCACTTCATGTGGATCGGCCCTCAGTCGCCGCCAAAACCCTCGCAGCAATAACAATCATGTGCGATTTGTTTCTGCACAAACGCCACCGGCTGCTAAGACAGCCGGTGGCGTTTGTAGAAATGGAGGTGTGTATTCTCATTTCGACACGACAAACCGGATCACTCTCGTCCCGTCGTCGAATTGCAGTTTCAGCAGATACGAGCCGGTATGCAATCCTTCCAGTTCGAGCAGAAGACTGTTTGATCCCGCAGTGAGCTGAGTCGCCTCGAAGTGTTTCACTGCATTACCGAGCAGATCGTAGATCGTTGCGTGCATCTGCGTATTCTCGGCGAGTGTAAGAGCAAGCGTTGTCGAACGCTGAGCCGGATTCGGATAGAGCGAAACATGTTCGACAATGCGTGAGTCAGGTACCGCATCGGCGAGTACAACACCATGCAAATGGATCACCAAGCGACTGGTAGACGCATCCGTATTCGACGTGACCACGATCGAGTCGTCGTATGTACCGGGCACGACCGGAGTCATCACAACCGTATCGTTCGCCGAGGCACCTTTGAGGAGTGAGTATGCACCGCCGCCGCTTTCGAGTCGGAACGGAGCGATCGGGTAGCTGACCGATCCGTTCAACGAACGAGCCGTATCCGAGCTGTTCGTGACCGTGAAACTACGCATAACTGCGGGCGCACCGACCGCTACGGTTCCGAAGTCGATCGTCGTAGTGCTCAGTGTGATCTTGGCCATCGTATCTAACCGACCGGAGCCGGTCAGAATGATTTGCACGAGCTTCGCGGTGGAATCGTTGGAGGTGAGGATTAGCGTATCCGATACTTGCGCGAGGGCAGTCGGAGTAAACGTCACGGTGACGGATTGTGCCTTTCCGGAGTCGAGCGTGAACGCACCACCGCCTGCGGTAACGGCGAATTGAGGCTTTGCCGGGGTTCCGACTGTACCGATCAGCGTTGCGATCTTCGAGTCGGTCGTGTTCGAGATCGTGAACGTCCGCGAAGTCGGGACACCGATTCCCGACGTGCCGAAGTTCAGCCGAATAGCGCCGTTGCTCTGTTGGACGCCGCTGAGCGCCAGGCGCGGCAATATATCCGGCGCTGTCCCTTGCCCGACCATGAGAATATTGAATTTCTGGTTTGACGGGTCGGAGTTGCTCGTGACGATCAACGTATCGATGCGATTGCCGATCGTATCCGGTGCAAAGGTAATGACGACATGTGCAGAGTCGCCCTTCTTGATCGAATACGGTCCGGCTCCGCTTACGATCGAGTACGATTTACTGTGGTTCGTGCTGCTGACGTTCCCCGAGAGCTGAAGGTCCACGTTGGTAGTGTTCTTGATCGTGACCGTTTGTTGCTTCGATTTGCCGACCGATACCGGTCCAAGCACGAGGAAACGGTTCGACGGCAGGATCGAAATGCGTGCGACGGTATCCGGTCCGGGGACGGTCGCAAACATCGAGAGTTTGATCGTCGAGTTTGACGAGTTCGAGTTGCTCGTGATCGTCAGCGTATCGCGGTATAATCCGGCCTTGTTCGGTGCGCTAAATGCGACCGTCACCTTCATGCTGTCGCCTTTATTGAGCGAGAAGTTGCCCGCTGCCCCGATAAAGGAGAAGTTTGTGGTCTTTGGGTTGCCTACGGTGCCGGTGAGCACTCGCTGTGTGTCCGACACATTGATGACATAGAATGTCTTTGTGGTGACGGTGCCCATGCTGTCGATTCCGAAATTGAGACCTTGTATTTGCGACGTCACCTGAATGCGCGGGAATGTATCCTTCGGCAAACCTTGTCCGCCGAAAGTAATACGTGCCGGACTTTTGAAGATGGAAGTATCGCCGTTGTGTGTCGCGAATACTGTGTCGCGCTGCGCACCGAGTGCGACCGGTTTGAAGCGAACGGTAAGCGAGTAGGTCGAGCCTTTCTTTACGGTGAACGACGAAGGGCCGACATAGCTATAACTTGCAAGCTTCGGGTTCGACATCGAAACGTTCACATCGTTCGGCGCAGACGAATCGACAATAAAGCTGATCGTCTTGTCGAGCGAGTCGCCGATATTGACAGATTGAAATTGGACGAGCGAGGGGCTGATGATGAATTTTGCGAAGCCTTGAGCGAACGAACTCCCTGCTGCACAGACAAGGCAGCAAAGCATAACGAGTGTGGTTTTCATAATGAGCGATTGGGAAAGAAACACAACAACTTCGGGCAGAGCTGCCCGATCTTCCGGGGTAAAAAGAGTGTATTGGTAACTCGGAGAGCCTGTATTGAGTTCGAGCAGGTTCCGAGGTTTTTTCTGAATTCGGGCCCGATGAACTTCTCACAGAGGATGGGCCAAAAAGTAGTAAATTTGCATTCTAATATTTGTGCATTCACCAGCAACGGCACCCCAATGAAATTTTCGGCAAGTATTGCGGATCTGCAGCATATTCTTCCTACGGTCACGGCAGTCGTTCCGAGCCGGTCGACCCTGCAACAGCTCGAGAATATTCAGCTTGAGCTCAAGGCGAAGCGCCTGACGCTCATGGCGACCGATCTCGAAGTCTCGGTTCGTGCATCGATCGAAGTTGCCGCCAAGACCGACGGCGTTATTGCCGCCAATGCGAAGCGACTTGCCGAGATCATCCGCTCGTTGCCCGATGGTGACCTCAACGCGACGCTGGACAAAACAACCCGCCGCCTCCAGTTGCAGAGCGCCCAAGGTAACTATACCATGGCGACGTTCGCAGATACCGATCTGCCGGACATGATGAAAGAGTTCAAGCCCGAGGGATCGATCACTGCGAAAGGCGGCGACCTCAAGAAGATGATCTCCTCGACCATCTTCGCCGCAAGCTCGAATGAATTTCGTGCCGCAATGATGGGCTTGCTGTTCCAGTTCTCGCCCGACGGCACGACATGTGTCGCGACGGACGGGCATCGGTTGGTGAAGATCACGAACCCCGAGCTCAAAAGCGATGGCGAACGCGATGTCATCGTGCCGGCCAAGGCAGTGAACCTCGTTGCGAAATCGTTCGGCGACGACGATACGGTGACGATCAGCTTCAGTGCGACACAGATCGAGTTCAAGAACGATTCGACCTCGATTCTTTCACGTTTGATCGACGAACAGTACCCGAACTACGAAGCGGTTATTCCGCGTGAGAACGAGAAGACAATGACCATTTCCCGTGCGCCCCTGCAATCGTCGAACCGACGCGTGATGATCTTCGCCGATCCCGATACACGTCAGATCCGAATGCAGTTGCACAAGGACGAGCTCGTCATTCTTGCCGACAATGCCGAAGAGGGTTCGAATGCCGAAGAACACATTGCCTGCGATTACTCAAACGACGACTTGCTGATCGGCTTCAATGGAAAGTTCATCGACGATGCATTGGCACATCTCGATGCATCGGAAGTAACGCTCAAGTTTTCGACACCGACTCGTGCCGTGATCCTCGAGCCCCGCGAAAGCGGCGCGTTCGAAGTATTGATGCTCGTCATGCCGGTGCGGTTGTCCGCCTAACGAGTCGTTGCCCCCGATAGTAGCTCCGACTTCAGTCGGAGCAGTTCATGAACTTGCGCCGACTGAAGTCGGCGCTACTGAATTGTAGATCACTCACTCCCGAATGAGATGCGACAGCCTCCATATCACCTCGTTCCGTAATCATCGCGATACGCTGCTCGAGGCGTTCGGTGCGAAGTTCAATATTATTAATGGTCCGAACGGAGCGGGGAAGACCTCCGTCATTGAGTCGCTTTCCGTTGCAGCGCTTACCAAGAGTTTTACGAATGCTGCCGATGCCGTGCTCGTGCAGACGGGGGCGAGCATGTATAGTATCGACGCCCGCTTTACGTCCGATAACGGCGTGCCGCTTGGCGTTCAGGTCGAGTACACGGCCGGGCCACCGGCACGCAAAACGATTCTCGTCAATTCCGACAAGCTCCGCCGTTCGAGCGACCTTATCGGGCGCATCCCGGTTGTCGCACTGACGCCCGACGATAAGATCATCACCAGCGGTTCGCCAGACGATCGTCGCAGATTTCTATCGTTGGTGCTCTCGCAGGCAAGCAGTCTGTACCTCGAAGACGAGATCGAGTTGAAGAAGGCCGTGAAGCATCGCAACTCCTTGCTCTTCGAATTCAAGCAACGCAATACGCCTGCGTCGGTTGCACGGCCACAGCTTGCACCCTGGACCGAAGTCGTCACCGAACGGTCTGCGCGTGTGATGGCCCGTCGTGCGGCGTTTGTCGAAGAATTTCGTCCCTTCCTCGAAGCTCGATATGCCGAGCTTTCCGGAGGCAACGAGAAACCATCATTGTGGTACTGTCCGCTGGGGATTGAAGAGCCGTATGAACTCGGCGGGTTCCGACCGTTGCTCGAACGCGAGTTCGATCGCCGTGAAAGTGAAGAGCTTCGGCGTGGTACGACACTCGTCGGCGCACACCGCGACGAATTGATGATGTTGATCGACGACAAACGCGAAGCCCGCAAGTTCGCATCGCAGGGGCAGCACAAGACGTTGCTTGTCTCGATGAAGCTTGCGGAGTATCAGTACCTACGCGACGCGACCGGCGAGACGCCGATCCTCCTGCTCGACGACGTATTCTCCGAACTCGACGCCAACCGCGCCGCCCGCTTGCTCGAACTCATCAGCTCGCCGCAGTACGGGCAAACATTCATCACCTCCACGACCCGAGAGTCGTTCGATACGCTCCTGGCCAGCGGCGATCATGCGAACCGGCTGATTAGGATCGGCGAAGGGCAGATATGGTAGCATCGTCATTGGAATTGACGTTGTAGGAAACACTCACATTCTCGACGGGGTAGAGAGCTTGAACCCTTATCGGTGGTTCGGGAGAAGAATTATAGAAAAATCAGTGTATATTCGTTTACAGTTGATTCGCAGAATCTGGGATATTCATTAGTACCATGAAGATTTCATTATTCGTTTTGCTCTTAACGATTCTTGCCACATCCCACTCATCTGTGGCGGCTATGGATCTCGATTCGTGCGAGCGGTGGAGGCAGTGGGAAGCCGGGCAGCCACAAACCCAGGCTGAATATCAAATGCAATTCGACTCACTTACAAGATATGTTGAGTCGTGTGCCCCGATTGACGATCATACCGCGAATGTGTTCACGAATTTACTGGCGGACGTCTCCAATATTCACCTCGATGATTCAACGAGATGGAATAGATTTCGAGAGTGGCTTATCTCCGTCCTGTTTCTGAACAAGACCAACCCAAAGTACTTCTGTAACTGCGTCCTGACTATGGCAAGCACGTACGGCGTTGAACCGTACCGGATCACAAATGCCGGAATCGCAATCGAAAAGTACTTAATAGCTGACTCGAACTGCGACGATCGGGGATTACGCGATCAGCTTCAATTTGACATCGATGCACGATACAATACCTGGCTTCGCAACGGCGCCGTTCCAGGTCAGTTAGATACGATCGACCCAAGCCTCGACACGCTTGGTCTTGGCTTCCTGCTGACACGTTCGGTGAACGACCCATTGCCATCTGTAGCAGGACTCGGATTGGGTGCATGCAGTAGTTCTCCAAATCCGTTCACGCAAGACCTCTCGTTGAACGTCACGCTCAACCGCATGACCTACGTATCCGTCTCGATCTACGACCCATTGGGCCGAATGGTCTGGGGCGACGCCAAGGGCCGCTCGCTCGATCCGGGGTTGCACACCATCCACATCGATGGCACTGGCTTGCCGAGCGGTACACTCTACGCCCGCATCTCGACCGGCTTTGGCGAGGTGAAGACGGTGAAGCTGGTGCATCAGGAGTAGTAACGAGTCGAAAGTAACGAGTAACGAGCGGGGCGGCTTCGGGAGGAGTCGCCCCGTTTTGTTTGGTGGTGGCTTTGAGAGCGGGCGAGGCGTGCCTCGCCCCTACGGGTGGGTCGTGGCGTGGAGATACTGCGGCTCTGCGAAAGGGATTCTTCGCGGAGTTTACACTGAGCGAAGCGAATGGGCTCAGAATGACCGGCGGACGAAAGATGCATGGACTAAGAGTCCGTGCCACTTTACGGAGTGGATGAAATTGTGGTGTCTGCATTGTTTATGGCTCATTGTGTAGGGTTCGTATGTTTGCATAGCTACAATGAAATTCCCAAAGTCGATTACCGATGTTCTCGAGCGCACACTGCATACCTATGGGTTGCAGGAGAATGCGAAGCGCTATGAAGCGCTGACGCATTGGCGCGAGATCGTCGGGGATAAAGTTGCCGACATTGCCGTCCCCGAACGCATCAAAGGGAATTCCATCATCGTGCGTGTCGAGTCCTCCGTCTGGAAATATGAATTGACGATGCGCAGCCACGAGATACTGCAAAAGATACATTCCTTCACCGGTTCGGACGAGTTGACCGAGATCGTCTGGCGGTAGTATTCCGCTCATCCAATTCCTAAGGTTCTCGGTTTTGTATTGGAATCGGGCGATTTCTTCGTATATTTGTAATAACCGCTTAATAGGCGGTGTTACACGGGATACATTGTCACAAAAACTATTTAGACTGGTCGACAGTCTCACGGGCGAGGACCTCAGACGGGTCCGAGCTATTCGCGCGGTGGGTAAACAAGCACAGGTGCTGGAGTTTGCACTTGGGCGGTACCGCCAGGACACTGGGAAAGCCTCGGAAGAGAATTTCCTACCGAATATCAGCCGTGAGCATCTGTACGAAATATGCTCGGTGATGCTTGAGCGCTGTTACACGGCGCTCGTACCCGAGGGTGGACTTGCTATTCTCGAATTCTTAGCGGCGAAGGACCTGCAGGTTCTCTTCCGCGAAGAATTCCGAAAGCAGGAAAAGGTACTTCTTCCGGATCTTACGGTAGAGCAGCAGCGCGAGTATTACTACTCGATCGTGGTGCTCATCGGCCGCTTGGATTCGCGTCTGATCGAAGAAGACCTTCTGGAACAATGCCGGGAATCCTACCTGAGCCTTTCAAAGAATAAGCGACAGGCAACGCTGTTGATGGATTTGGTCATGGCGCCAATCCAGCTAAAGCTTGCCGAGAATAAGTCGTCTCCGGGCAAATCGTCCGCAGAGAAACTCGACGAAAAACTCGTCAAGTTCGATGCAGCGATCGATCGGGATGGCGACGATCTTTGCCGCTTTCATCTTGCGCTTGCGCATGCAGCGTACGAATTGGAGAAGGGGACGGATCCGTCAGTTGTCGAAGGCTGGTATCGCAAGGCGAACGAAGTTGTTGCGGGTCTGACACAGGCCGTTCATCGCGACGAAGCAGTGGCGATGCAACTGCGGTCCGCCGATCTGTTCGCGACTCGCGGCGAGTATGGCCGCGCGTACGAACGGTTCGTGATGCTCTTCGAGAAGCTGCCGGCCGATAGCCCGCTCTGGCGCGATTCCGCGTTGAATCTTCGCCTTGCCGAGTTTGCCATTACGATCGGCGAATTCGAGCATGCGCAGAAGATCATCGACGAACGGCTGCAGCATCTCTTTTACATCTTCCCGACCCATCGTGCGGTCCGGGCTGCGATCCTGCTGGCGCTCTTAGCGATCTTCAAGGACGATCCGGATGCAGGGTTGCGCTATGTCGAACTGGCACAGCGGTTCAACAGCCGACGCAACTATACGTTCGCGCTCGATCTGCAATGCCGGTATCTCGAATGCGCATGCTACGTGCTGCGCGGCGAGCACGACCTGGTCAAGGCAGTAATCTCGCGCGGCATCCAGTTGCTGCGTACGCGAAAGATGTCGTTGAAGAAAGATGTGGAAGGACATTATTTCCTGATCCTGGAATCGTTCATGAAGTACGTTGCTCTCGGCAAACGTGTGAAGGATAAACGGATCAAGTATTACTCCCTGTTCACCTCAGCGCAGTATGGCGCGTTCGGTAAACTCCTGCAATTTGCACGGAAAAAATTAAACGTCCCGCTCGAGGACGTTCTCTAAGGCAGCACAACACATGTGCGGACAGGGGGTGATCTTCACCCTCTGTCCGTTTCTTGTGTCGTTCGTGCTCCGAGCGAATCCGAACCGACAGTATTCGTGTTGTCAGTGCCATATCACCAATCACCCCGAGCCGTGAACCGGATCATCTTCATTCTTGCCGTCGTCTTTTGTCTGACTCCTTGGGCATCTCCTCCGATTGCGTTGGCTCTTGGCATCGCGATCGCGCTGACAGTTGGTCATCCATTCGCCAAACACAATAGCAAGGCAACGAAGATCTTGTTGCAGGTTTCGGTCGTCGGGTTGGGCTTCAGTATGAACTTTGGAAATGTCCTCGAAGCAGGACGTTCGGGAATATTGTTCACGATTGTTACGATCTTCGGGACGCTCGGCCTTGGGTATCTCATCGGTAAATGGCTGAAGATCGAGCCCAAGACGTCGCACCTCATTTCCAGTGGCACAGCGATTTGCGGAGGAAGTGCGATCGCAGCGGTCGGTCCGGTGATGGATGCGGGCGAAAAGGAAATGTCCGTGGCGCTCGGGACGGTATTCGTTCTGAATTCGATCGCGTTGTTTATCTTTCCAATCATCGGCCACTACTTTCAACTCACGCAAACACAGTTCGGTATCTGGGCAGCGATTGCGATTCACGACACGAGTTCTGTCGTTGGCGCCGCAGCAAAGTTCGGCGACGAAGCACTGAAAATCGCAACCACCGTGAAACTTGCACGTGCGCTCTGGATCGTGCCGCTCGCGCTTGCGACCTCCTTCCTATTCAAAAGTTCGAAGAAGTCGATAAAAATACCGTATTTTATATTCCTATTCGTGATCGCCTCGGTCGTGCGGACGTATGTCGACCTCGGGCCGACGATCTACGATGGTCTTGTATCCACCGCCAAGACCGGGTTGGTGTTGACGCTCTTCTTGATCGGCAGCGGACTCTCGCGCAAGACGCTGAAGTCCGTCGGCATTCGGCCGTTCGTCGAGGGCGTATTGTTATGGATTGTGATTGGTAGCGTTTCCCTTTGGGCCGTCTTGGCCTTTGCGCAGTAGGCGGTTTGCCGCTGCCCGCAGCCGATCCGCCATGCATGTCTTTCCCCCCACTTGCATGTATCGTTCTGCGTCGTTATGCTCAAGTTGCAGCGGTTTATCGATTCCCTGTACCCAGACGAACTCGAACGTGTTCGTGAACTAATCGTGGAAGGAAAGCAGAACCTGGTTCTGCAAGCGGCGCTGCGTGTGTATCGGGTGAAGGGCGGATCAAAGTATGAGCATACCCAGCTCGACTCGCTTTCGACTTCTCATCGTCATCAAATATCGTCCGTACTACTGCAGCGTGCGATTCGCGTATTTGCGCCCGAAGGGGGATTGCCGTTGCTGCGCCTGCTTGCTCGCAAACAGCTACCGACGATCTTCCGAGGTGAGTTTCGCCGTGTCGAAAGCGAGGTGCTCCGGTCGAAGGACCAGCATGCCATACAAGAATTCTATTTCGGTGCGAGCATCCTCTTGCACCGATTTGCGCGATATCCGCATGAGCAAGCGCTGATCAAACGCTGCCGCGAGCGGTTTGCTGTTGCCGTCAAACGTGATCGTACAGAACTGTTGGTATTCGAAGGCGCCGAACTTGCCGCAGAACTTCCGTTTCTTGCGCGACATACGTCCAATCCAACCAAGACGATGGCATCGATCGAACGTATGATTTCTGCCTACTCGCAGAAGGTAGCGACACAGCGTGACACCCGCTGTCTCTACTTTGAATCACTGATCCATGCGCATCTGCATTTCTGGAGATATTACGATGCCGACGCGTATATTGGCTCACTCAAACGAGCCCGCAAGCTATTGCGGACGATCGATATTCCGTTCGTCGAAATTGAGCAGCTACGACTTGAGTTTTTGTCGGCCGATGGATTGATGGCCGCCGGCAAACCGGCCGAGGCATTCGAAGTATATCACTCGCTCTATACCAGGCTCGGCGCGAAGCACGAATTGTGGGACGAGCCGTTCTTTCTCTTGCGCTATGCAGAACTCGCGATCGTCAATGGGAAACTCGAGCAGGCAGAACAGATTCTCTCCGAGCACTGCGTGTTTCTACCCTATGTATTACCGAATTACGCATCGGCGAATATTGCACTCATACGCGCACTACTACTGAATCTGCAAGGGAGACCCGCCGAGGTGTTGCCATATTTGAATGAGGCCTACGGAATGAACTCGAAGATGAAACAGAGTATGTTCACCGATCTGCGTATCCGCATGGTCGAGTGTGCATCGTTCGCGCTGCGCGGCGATATTCAGATGGTCGATGTCCTGTGTAACCGAGCGCAACAGTTTCTGCGGTCGAAGCATTTGGGCGTTTCACGGTATAACGCCGGCAAATATTTCCTGGTGTTGCGCGCATTCGTCCGCTTCGCGGCCTACGGTACCCCGGTTCCACCGGAACTAGTGGAGGCGTACGCACTCTACACCGGCGGAAGATTTGGTATGTACGGTACGTTGTTGGAGCACGTTTGCAAGACGATTGCATCTGCTACAAGCTTCGACTAAGAATTTCAATAATCACGCCGCGTCCCAGGAGTAATATTCTGCTTGCTCGGCTGTTGCTACATGTGAGGATACGTCCCTGCCACGGGACATGTAATACAAACGAACGAAGCGGCGCTCCCACGACCTGTGTGTTGCGCCGCTTCTTTCATTATTACCCCAACAATTTTCTTCATTGCCGTACGAGTACACACTACCGAGCGATGGGTGTGGCTCAGTTTACATGGTATTCAGACGATGTCATTCCGAACGAAGCGAAGAATCCCTTACGAAACGCAGTGAGGCTCCGCCAAAAAGAGTCGTCGCTTCGTTCAGAATGACATGATAATGACTATACAACTATAGTCATTACTGAGCCACTACCTACCACAGGATACCGCGAATAGAACTCGCATGTTTTTTGTTACCACGTCGCAAATTTGTAGCGATTGTTGGACATGGCAAAAAAGCTTGCGCCGCCGAAGTTGACCATCAAAAAGAAGGGCTTCGAGAAGAAAGGATATGGGAAAAAGGGATTCGGGAAGACGGATAACTTTAAACCGGGCTTCGGGAAACCTGCGTACGCGAAACGCTCGGTTAGCAAACCGGCCGTTTCCGTGAAGGATATTGTCCTCAAATCCCCGGCTGTCGCTGCGCCGCAGACGGTATCCTATACGCACGAGCAGATCATCGCCGATTACCGCATCGCACACCAGTCGCGGTTGGCGAGTGTGCTCGGCCGGCGCGAGGTGCTCACCGGCAAGGCAAAGTTCGGCATCTTCGGGGACGGCAAGGAAGTCCCACAGATCGCCATGGCCAAAGCATTTCGCGAGGGCGACTGGCGCTCGGGTTATTACCGTGACCAAACGTTTATGTTTGCGACCGGTACGAGCACGATCCAGGAGTTTTTCGCCCAGCTCTACGCTCATCCGGACGTCAACGCAGAGCCCGCATCCGCCGGCCGCATGATGAACGGCCATTTTGCTACGCGCTCGCTCAATGAGGACGGATCATGGCGCGATCTGACGAAGATCAAGAATTCGTCAGCCGACATTTCACCAACCGGCGGACAAATGCCGCGTCTGGTGGGACTTGCCTACGCGTCGAAGCTTTTTCGCAATAACAAGGATCTACATTCGCTTACGAACTTCTCACGCAAAGGCAATGAGGTTGCGTTCGGTACGATCGGTAATGCGAGCACGTCCGAAGGGTTGTTCTGGGAATCGATCAATGCGGCAGGCGTACTGAAGGTCCCGATGGTAATTTCCGTATGGGATGACGAGTATGGCATTTCCGTCCCAGCTGCGTATCAAACGACGAAGCAGTCTATTTCCAAGATTCTCGACGGCTTCCGCGAGGAGAATGGCGAAGGATACATCATTCGCGTTGTAAAGGGATGGGACTACGCCGCCCTCTGCAATGCATACGAAGCGGTCGTCGCTGACGTTCGCAAGCGACATATACCCGCGCTAATCCATGTGAATGAACTTACCCAGCCGCAGGGCCACTCCACGTCGGGCTCGCACGAGCGCTACAAGTCGAAAGAGCGTCTGAAATGGGAAGAGGAGCACGATTGTGTGCGCAAGATGCGTGAGTGGATGATCTCAACTTCGGTTGCGACGGCAGAGCAACTCGATGCCATCGACAAAGAGGACGACGAGATCGTCAATGCTGCAAAGGCAGCCGCATGGGAAGCATTTCTTGCTCCCATCCGTACGGATCTCGTGGCGGTGAGCGCGACGCTTGGCGAGCTTGCGAGTGAAGTATCGCTTGGCGCTGAAGTACTGAAAGTGAAGCAGGAGCTTGACGCCATTCGCGAACCGTTGCACCGCGATGTGCTTGAAGCGGCGCGCAAGGGAATACGACTCGGGAATATCGAGCCGAGTCAGGCAGGCACCACGTTAAAAGCCTGGGTTGCTTCTCGTATCGCCCGCGCAGAAGACGAGTACACATCGCAACTCTATAGCGAGTCGACAGAATCGGCATTGCTTGTCCCGGAAGTGAAGCCCATGTTTACCGATGCCTCGCCTTCGATCAATGGTAGCGAAATCATGCGCGCATGCTTTGATGCTGCGTTCGCACGCGACCAGAAAGTGTTCGCCATCGGCGAGGATATCGGAAAGATCGGCGACGTCAACAAAGGCTTCGACGGCATTCAGGAACAGTACGGCGAGATTCGCATTACCGACACCGGCATCCGCGAAGCGACGATCCTCGGGCAGGGCATCGGCGCCGCAATGCGTGGTTTGCGGCCAATCGTCGAGATCCAATACCTCGATTACCTGCTGTTTGCATTACAGACCATGTCGGATGATCTCGCGACCGTCCGCTGGCGCACCAAGGGCGGGCAGAAGGCGCCGGTCATTGTTCGTACGCGCGGCCATCGCCTGGAAGGAGTATGGCATAGCGGTTCGCCGATGGGGATGATTCTCGGTTCGCTTCGAGGAATGTATGTGCTGGTTCCGCGCAACATGACGCAGGCTGCCGGATTTTACAATACAATGCTTGCATCCGACGACACGGCGCTCATTGTGGAAGTGCTCAACGGATACCGTCTCAAAGAACGCCTGCCGGATAACATCGGAGAGCACACACTTCCGCTCGGTGTGCCGGAAGTATTGAGCGAAGGAACGGACGTTACGCTTGTCACGTACGGTGCATGCTGTCGCGTGGCGCAGGAAGCGGTGGCCGAGCTCGCGAAGTTCGGTATCTCGGTCGAGCTGATCGACGTGCAGTCACTGATTCCGTTCGATCGCCATGGAATGATTTCGCAGTCGCTCGCCAAGACCAATCGCATTGTCTTCCTCGACGAGGATGTGCCCGGTGGTGCGACGGCATATATGCTGCAGGAAGTGCTGGAAAAGCAGGAAGGGTACAAACATCTCGACTCGGCACCGCTCACGATCACGTCGAAGGCGCACCGTCCGGCATATGGCTCCGACGGAGACTATTTCTCGAAGCCGAACACCGACGATATCTTCCGTTGCATCTACCAGCTCATGAGCGAATCGAACCCGGCGAAGTGGCCGATGTTCTGGTGAGAAGAAGATGCCGAAACTCTACGAGTATTTTGGAATTGTCGTGTTTTTCTACGCGAACGAACACGAGCCTGTACATGTGCACGGCGAGTATCAAGGTAGTGAGAGCAAGGCAGAGATCTTACTTGTCAATGGTGAGATTACGTCGATACGAATTCTACGTGTGCCGGGGCGACGTCCGTTGCGAGGAAGTCATCTTGCGCATTTCAAAGAGTTGGTAGAACACGAGGCTGCAAATATCGTCAAGAGTTGGATTGACTTCTTTGTACTTGGGAAGTCAGTGAAGAGTCGAAAAATTAGCCGGAGCTTGAAATGAAAAGGCAACATCCACAGATTACAACTAACTCCGAAATCAGCGTAGTCGATGCAGCATACGTTGATGGATTCCGTATTCAGGTTGTATTTTCTGATGGCACCAAGCGTGTCGTTGATCTTGATATGTTCCTTTCGAATGCTCCAAACCCTCTTTATAAGAAGTATCGTCGCAAGTCGGAGTTTAAGAAGTTTGAGATTATCAATGGCAATCTGAACTGGAATGACTATGAGATGATCTTTCCCGTTTGGGACTTATACTTGGGTATGATTTCTTAATAGGTACAATACAGTTCGGTACCAATCGCGTTACCAAGTGCTTCTCGCGCAACCCTACGGCTCTATCGAATGGCTCGTAAACGGTGAACTCGGCAATGCGGCGGAGTTGTCCGTTGCCCGAATGATCATCGCGCCGGGTGCCACGAGTGCTTCTCACTCGCATTCGAATTGCGAAGAAGCGGCATATGTAATCCGTGGGGCCGTCGAAGAGGTCATCGGTGACGAGGTATTTGGCATGGTTGCGGGGCAGTGCGCTGTCGCGCCGCGCGGCATCCCGCATTATTTTCGGAATGTTGGGTCGGCCGACGCCGAAGTCCTCCTGTTCTTCTCGAGCGCACACCGCGCATACGAGCAGCACGATTGAAACAAAACGGTCTGCCGACCGTGAAACTTTCGGATATCTACGGCTATTTATTGCAGTTGTTTGGTTAGGTCGGTTCAGGCATTTGTGCGAATTCGGTTGTTATTACACGTTCATCAGCGTCATCGCGTCTATGAAACGAAGAGTGTGGATGATCCTCGGCCTTGTCGCAGTCGCAGCGCTCGGCATTTGGTGGTTTGCCGTCAAAGCGCCGGCGGAAGATAGTGGTGGAGTCCTCGTTTCGCCGAAGCGAGGGGAGTTCATGATCACTGTCACGACGACGGGCGAGCTCTCTGCGAAGAACTCCAAAGATATTCGCGGCCCGCAAGGCGTTGGGCAGATTGGCATCTGGCAAATGAAGATTTCGAATCTCGTTGCGGAAGGGACACAAGTCAAGACCGGCGATTTTGTCGCTGAGATCGACCAAACCGACGTTGCGAGTAAGATGAAGGATGGCGAGCTTGCAATCCAAAAAGCCCAAGCCGAATACAATTCTGCCCGTCTCGATACTGCACTCACATTATCACAAGCCCGCGAAGATATCGTTACACTCGAATTTGCCGAGCAGCAATCGAAGTTATTGAAGGAGCAGTCGGTCTACGAAGCCCCGGCAGTTCGTAAACAGGTCGATCTCGATTTTGAAAAAACCGAGCGACAGCTTAAACAATCGAAGACGAACTATCAAACAAAGGTAGCACAAGCGGTCGCGAAGATGCAGACCGTCGGCGCCGATCTCGCACGCGAACAGCAGAAGCTGCAACGAATGACGGAAGTCATGCAGCAATTTCGCATCACCGCTCCCGCTCCCGGCATCGTGGTATACTATCGAGAATGGAACGGGAAAAAGAGGACGGTTGGCTCGCAGATCAACGAGTGGAGTCCGACCGTGGCAACCATCCCCGACCTCGATACGATGGAATCGGTCACGTACGTGAACGAGGTGGATATCCAAAAGATCAAGGTGGGAATGCAGGTCCGATTGGGACTCGACTCCGACCCGAGCAAGAAGTATACCGGCGAAGTGACGAGCGTTGCCAATATCGGCGAACAACGCCCGAACTCCGACTCCAAGGTGTTTGAGGTTCGCATACTCATCCGCGAGAAAGACACCACGCTTCGCCCTTCGATGACGACGAGCAACACGATCTATGTCTCGACGTTGCCGAACAAGCTCTATGTCCCGCTGGAGTGTCTGCACCCTGAGGGCTCGCAAACGTTTGTCTATAAAAAGGACGGTGGGCAGATCGTAAAACAACAAGTACAGGTCGGAGAAACGAATGAGAACGAAGCAACGATAGTCCAGGGGCTAAGTGAAAAAGACCGGGTATTTCTCTCCGTACCGTCAGAAGAGAGGCGACGAAGTGCGACCGTTCGTACACTCCCCAAGATTGATTCTGCCAAGACTACCCAACCGAGCTGATGCAGTTGAAGCTCCCCGGGAATTTCAGCTATACCGTTGCGATCGCATGGCAGGCAATCGCGGCGAATAAGCTGCGTGCGTTGCTCACATCGCTCGGTATTATCTTCGGTGTCGGTTCGGTGATCGCCATGTTATCCGTAGGGCGCGGAGCCGAGCAAGAGATCCTCGAGCAGATGAAGCTCCTCGGCGCGAACAATATCGTCATCAAGCCCATTGTCGAACAGTCGGAAGGCAAAACCTCGAAGGATGACGACGCAAAGAAAGCAGAGAAGAAACGCTTTTCGCCGGGACTGTCGATGGAGGATGCACGAGGAATCCGTGCGGTAATCCCGGAGGTTACCGACGTCAGCCCGGAGATCGTCGATGATCTAACTGTTCTCCGAAACGGATATAAACGGACGGCGAAACTCGTCGGGGTAGAACCGTCATATTTCTCATTGTCCGATTTTAGCCTTTCGCAAGGTGAGCACTTCAGCCGTGCACAGATCGACGAAGCGGCACCGGTGTGTATCATCGGCAGTGGTATTCGTGCAAAGTTCTTCCCGCAGGATGAACCGATCGGCAAGAGCATCAAATGTGGGAATGTCTGGCTGACGGTCGTCGGGATATTGCGCGAACGCAACATCAGTGAAGCGGATATCAAACACCTTGGGATCCGCGATTATAATATGGATGTCTACACTCCGGTCTCCACTGCGTTGTTGCGCTTTAAGAACCGCTCACTGCTGACTCGTAAGATGGTAACCGATGCGCAGCGTGAAACCGACGAGGACGAAGAAACATCGAAGCCGAGCGAGAATTATAATCAACTCGACCGCCTCACCGTCCGTGTTGCATCCACCGAACATATTTCTCAGATCGCCGAGACGATCACGCGGATGCTCGAACGACGCCATAACCGAGTGATCGATTTTGAAGTGGAGGTGCCGGAATTGCTTCTAAAACAGGAACAGCGCACAAAAGATATTTTTAATATCGTGCTCGGTGCCATCGCGTCGATCTCGCTTGTCGTAGGGGGGATCGGTATTATGAATATCATGCTCGCCTCGGTGATCGAACGCACACGCGAGATCGGCGTGCGCCGGGCCATTGGCGCACGGAGCCGCGATATAACCTTTCAATTTCTGAGCGAAGCGGTCACTCTCTGTCTGGCAGGCGGCATTATCGGGATCGTGTTCGGCATTGCGATGAGTTTCGCGATCCGAACGTTCGCAAGCGTCAACACGATCGTTACACCGATCTCCGTTGTCATCTCGTTTGGTGTTGCCGTGAGTGTCGGTCTCGTCTTCGGTATCGTACCCGCGCGCCGTGCTGCGCATCAGGATCCAATCGAAGCCCTGCGCTATGAATAAACAGATATTCCTGTTCGTTTTCATCCTCCTTGCCGTTGGAAGTGCTTCGTCCGATGCAACGCCGAAGCGATACACACTCCGAGAATGCATCGACCGTTCGCGCAGCGACGGCCCGAATGCGCAGATGGCTCGCCAGCTATTCCGTAGCCGTACATTTATGTACCGTTCGTTTAACGGCGGATTGTTGCCGCAGATACTACTGACAGGCACGGCGCCGGACTATGAGCGAGCCATTAATCCGATCGTGCAGAACGACGGAACGACAGCATACCTTGCGCAAAGCCAGGCAAACTCTTCGCTGTCACTATCGCTTACCGAACCGCTCGTGCTCACCGGCGGGTCGATATTCGTGAGTTCGTCGCTCAGTCGAACCGATCTCTTCGGAACGGAGAATTCGACCTATTGGCGTTCATCTCCGATCGTCGTCGGAATCCGTCAGCCGCTCTTCCAACTCAATACGCTCTGGTGGGATAACCGAGCGAACGACCTGCAATATGAGCAGGCGCAGAAGAAATACAACGAGGACATGGAAGATGCGATGATCGACGTGACACAGAAGTTCTTCGACGTGTATGTCGCGCAAATGCGTGTGGATAATGCAGAGCTAAATGTCTCGATCAACGATACGTTGCTGACGATCTCGCGCGGGCGGTTTGAGGTGGGGAAGATCGACGAGAACGATCTCCTGCAAAGCGAACTTGCACTCGCCAATGCCAAGACGCAGCGAGCGTCGGCTCAGTTGGATATGAAGATCGCACTTCGGTCGCTCGCGACATCGCTCGGAACGTCCGACGACGATATCGACGGGATCGTCCCGGCAGAGGAGTTGCCCGAAGTGCGTGTTGCGCTTGAAACTGCAATGGCCGAGGCACACAACAATCGTAGCGATCTGCTCGGGTATTCTCTACAAGAGCATAATGCGGAGCGGAATCTTCGCCAACAGCAACTCGCCACCGGTTTCAATGCCACTATTACTGCGAGCTATGGGTATAACCAGACCGGCTCGCAGGTTGGAGATGTTTATAAGAATCCGCTCAATCAGCAGTCGGCCCGGTTGGATCTTACTGTTCCGCTGTGGCAGTGGGGAAAGGGACGCAATGCCGTTGCTGCGGCAGAGGAAGATCTCGATCGCACAAGGACGTCGCTGGAGTTGCAGCGCAAGTCGTTCGATCAAGACGTCGAGGCACAAGTGGAGCGATTCGTACAGAATCAAGAGCAATTAAGACTATCGCTCAAAGCGGATACCATCGCGCAGAAACAATATATCCTGGCTAAGAACCGCTATCTAATAGGAAAGTACGACGTCACCAAACTGCTGCTGGCGCAAGATGCAAAAGACAAAGCGCGAGAGTCACTCATCCTCACCGAGCAAAGCTATTGGCTCAGCTATTTCCGGTTACGGCGAGCGACGCTCTACGATTTCGAGTCGGATAAAAAGATCGCCTACCCGGCGCCTTAACGGATTTCGATATTGTTGGACTCGGTCCTGCCGTCGTGCTCGAAGACGACGACGTAGTATCCTGCGGCGAAGCCGGAGAGGTCGACCTTCATCCCAGTCGATTCGTTGAGCTTCCAGAGCTTCACCGTATTGCCCTTGAGATCGACTAAGCGGAACGTGCCGTGTGTTGCGTCGGTAACGATCGTGACCGTCTTGTTCGGTCCGCTAATCGGGTTGGGACGAACAGAGAACGGCTTCGTCAGCGGTGCGACTTCCACCGATGCAGTGGAAAGGGGCGAGATTTCTTTGCAGAAATAAATATCGCCGGCATCGTCTCTTAAATCTTGCCAGCTGAGGTATCGCGTTCCGTCAGGTGCAAACAGTACGTTTGCAAATTGTCCGCGTTTAACACTCAGAAGAGGACAGTTCTTTACGACAGGTGTTCCGCCCGAATACACTGCATATCGCATCGTGTCATTTCCCGCGGCGGTATTCTGGTAGAAGATTGCAAGGTACTTCCCATTTTCGTATGTCGCAATCGACGGATAGTTCGCGAGCATTTGCAGAGGCTCGTCCATTTGCCTATTCGCTGGGATTACAGTCGAACCAGACGGTATTTGAGCCAGATAGATATGTGCTTTATTCGAGCCGGAATCGTCGCGTGCGTCGCGCCAGGATATGTAGGCAGTTTCATCAGGTCCCAAAGTCAAGCTGGGTCCGGATACAGGGCATTCACTAATATGCCAATCGCCGTTCTGTACCTTCAGTGCCGGTGCCCACGTCTCGCCCCGATCTTCCGATCGCTCAAGCCAAATGTTGCGCAGATCGCTGATGTTCGATCGAAAGACGACATAGAGGTGTCCGTCCGGTGAGGATGCAATGTTCTCGGTGCAGCACTCGCAGGTGCCGCCGCTTGATACTCCGGTATACGATTCGATCTTCTTGTTTGCGCTCCACGACGTCCCTCCGTCCGTGGATTTCGTGAAGTAGAGATGTACGTTCGAGTTTTGCTGCCGCTGTGTCTCGCGAGAGTCCAGATGGGTGACGTAGAGATTGTCCGACGAATCGCACGCGATCGACGGAAAGTCCTGTGCATAGATTGATGAATCGTCCGCGCCGCTGATCGAGACCGGAGTAGTCCAGGTCGCACCGTTGTCGATCGAACGCGTGTACCAGATATCGGGCTGAAGCTGGTTCGTTTTGGGATTCTTAACCCGATTGCCCATCCAGATCATATGAATATGATCCTTCGTATCGAGCACGAACTGCGCGGTGCGTTGAAAGTCGGCATTGCAGTTGGCGTCGGCACAGACGGAAACGTCGTTGGTGAATGTCTCGCCGCCATCGGCCGAGACCGACATCTGGATTGGCCCACCGCTGCCGGAAATCGTATTGACCCATGCGACGTAGATGTTTCCGTTCCTGCCGATCTTCATCATCGGCGAACGCTGGGACGCCAACGATTTATCGTGATTGACCCGAACCGGAGTCGTCCATTGCTGGGCCGCCACATTCGTGGCAAGCAATGTGATACCGAGAGCAACACAGGCGAAAATCTTCATGGCCGTATCGAATCTGATCACCCAATAAACACTGTATTCAATCAGTAGTTACAGAGCAAAATCTTTCCCCTTGTCGGGTCGATGATGATTGCCGGAAAGTGTCGTAAGACATCCATGGCGACTGTGCCCATGACGGTGACCGAGAGGTCTTTGAAAATATCGGGTAAATTGTCGATCGGACGATGTGGTTCGAGCTTCGCGAGATTGACGCCGCCGAGCACGAACTTCGATATCTGAATACCTGCGAACGGATCGGTCTTCCCGGCCAGTGAATCTTGCAGCATGGCGTCGTTAATCTTTTTCTTCAGCTTGCCGGGGAGCGACTGTTCGTAGATCACAGACTGCCGGTCTGCGAGTGAGAGATGCCAACGTCCGGGTAATAGTGGTGCAGCATCGGGTTCGAGCCAGATCGTCGGGAAATTGCAATGACAATATTTCAGGATTGCATCGTCGAAATACGGGACATGAATTGCGTCCGTATCGAGTCGCTTCGAGAGATCGGGGCTCGGATCGAGCGCATACAATGTCATGACGCGATCGGCAAGATCGATTACCGTGACGTACTGCTTTAAGATACCGTAGCCGATGACGCCACGAAACGCAGTGTCCGCCTTCTTGAAATTATACTTTGCCAGACTTGGCGCGAGCTTCCAGATCATCGTGCGCTGTGTGCTCACAGGGACATACACATTACGTGTACCAAGCTGTGTTTCGCTGGAGTCTGCCGGAAGATAACTTCCGTCATTCGAGGCGCGCGGGTCGATCAAGAAGCTGCGAACGATCGTATCCGGTCTGCCATCGAGCAGTGTATCGATCACCGGAGCGCTCGCGAAGAGGAACCCATTATTGAAATGCAGCGGGAAGCGTGCGATCTGTTCGCCCTTGCTGATATACTTCTCCTGAGCATGGGTGGAGTGTGCAAGCGTGAGTAAGATCGTGAGCGAAATAAATGAAACGAGTCGGGTCATTCGTACGAGCATCAGTTAGCTTCGATGGAGAAGAGTTCGGAATTGATGAAGTCGCGCGATTGCGCGGAGTTCTGGACACGGAGCGTGATGAAATACAGCCCTTCGCGGAGCCGTTCGCCGGCTGCGTTCACAGGCGCCCATTGTCCGCTATAACCGCCGCCGCCCAAATGTGCGTCGCGGAAGACGGCAACACTGTCGCCAAACGGATTCTGGATCAGCAAAATGGCATCGGCCGTATCCTTGAGCGAGAAGAACACATTGATTACCGAGTCGCCCGTCACCAGATTGAACGGGTTCGGAAAGACGGGTGCAAGCGAATCGGGATAGGCCGTGCTGCCAAGAGGATGGAACGTCCCTGAGAGCGGCTGCACGACGGCCGGAAGATGCGGCGATGCAGACGGTGTGGTCGCCTCATGACATGAGCCGAGCACCACCGCCACCGCGAAAGAGCATACGAGGCCGAACAGTGACTTCATCGAGCATTACAAAGCCGAGCGGGGGAGGAAAGTTCAACACTTGATGTCTGATGCTTCAAAGCGACATCTCAGATCATCCTTCTTACAATCCGAGTCGAGCTGATACGCTCGCGCCGACCGCATTGGCTGTCCAATTCTTTGCTCACTTATCGCGTAACAGATGACATAATCTCATAGAAAAAATGAGCAGACATGCGAAGACGAATCTATTCCCACGCTTCAGAAAACAGAATATTGATACCCGAGCCCGAGCGAGATTCCACCCGCATCGCCGAGTCCGCCGCGTGAAACGGGATCGAGAAGGTAGATGCCGAAGCGAAGTCCGCCATGGATCGTCGAAACCGGCGTCAGTTCATACTCCAGTCCGAGTCCGATCGCAAGACCGAGATTATAATAACTCTTCGACACATCGACGGTGATAATATCCGTTCCGTCGGTTGTCGATTGCAGCGGGCCGCTGACGATGCTTTCGGCCAACACCAAACCGAACGTGCCGAATAGCCGGAGGTCTTTTTCATGCTGCTTTTCCAGATACGTCTTCACACCCGGCGTGATCTCAAGTTGGCGGACAGAAACATCATTCAGGAATACCGCCGTACGACGCCGGTACCGGAGCTCGATCTGGCTCGAAACACTTTCGTTGATCGGGAAACCGAGCGTCCCTGTCCATTCGATCGGCAGCCCCATCAGTTTCGACTGATAGTTAAGCCGGTAGCTTTGACTAAAAGGAATAAAGCCGCAAGCGTCGAGCGAGACGGTGACCTGTGGAAGAGGTTTGGCGATTGGAGCAATGGCGGCCGGCTGGGCACGAGGCGGTGCTATATGCGGCACAAGAAGGAGCAACGCCGCCACGACGCCGGAAACTTTCGCCCGAAGGAATGTATTGCTATATCTCACCGCTTCGTTTCTGCAATCCCTCGGAGATAACGCTCTATGAGACCAACAAGTTACCCGTGGCTGCTGCTTTGTATTGCAGTAGCGTTTGCCACGAGTGCGCGTTCGCAAACCATCGCCCGGCCATACCCCTTCACTATGCCGTCACGCGACACGGTCGCTTCCCTTGCGTTGCCATCGGATAGCACTCAGTTCGCCGGTGCGCACGGCGCGTGCATGCGTAGTCCCGAAGGTCATATTATCGGTACCGATGGCACGCGTATCCGGTTTTTCGGTACGTCGCTTCTTGCGAATGCGCAGTTTCTTCCGTCACCGGACGCACGGACGGTCGCTGCGCGATTGCGAAAACTTGGGTTCAACTGTGTCCATTTTGCAAACAACGACTATACGAACATCGACGATGCGAGCTTCTTCAAATATCGTGACTCGGCAGGGCAGATCAACAAGTCGTCGTATGTCGTGAATCCTCTACAACTGGCGAAGTTCGATACGTTGTTCTCCGAACTCAAGCGAAATGGGATCTATACGGACTTCACGTTGCTAACGAATCACCGTTACCTTGCGGGGGACGGTCTGATGTACCCGGATTCGGTCTATCCGACCGCCGTGCTTGCACCGCTGATCGATCCTGCCGCAGCGCGGCTCGAGCGCGAATGGGCTCGGACATTGCTCACACACCGCAACCCACTGACAGGACTACGGTATGCCGACGACCCCGCATTTGCAGTGATCGAGTATAATTATGAACACAGTCTCTATTACTATTGGAATTCGCTCGACCGCTTGATCTATATCGACCAGAATAATTACAATAAAGGGAAGAACACGATTAGTTGGAATTACTCACGTCGTCTCGATACACTGTATGCATCGTTTCTACAGTCGAAATATGTCACCGATCAGGCACTGAAGAATGCCTGGGGTGGTAATATCGTTGTGTCGAATAAAGAACTATTGACCAACGGAAGTTTTGAAAACGTATTCTCGAATGCATGGGTCTTGACATTGCGTTCCTCGGCCACGGCGGTGGCTGTTACTGGTGACGGTGGCGTGGATTCGTCCATATTCGAAAAGATCAGGATCAATTCGCTTTCTGCCCGTCCCGCGCCTGCGGACGTGATTTATTCGAACTCTAGTTCGTATCTGGGGAAGGATACATTGTACACACTAACACTGTGGGCGAAAATGAACTACGATGCAAAGAACCTTCCCGGAAAGACAAGTCGTAGCATCACCCTTTCGTATGTCAATGCTACGGCGGGTGGACGTGGGGGCATCTCTCAGATGCAAACCATCGATACTTCGTGGAGGCAATACTCATTCGTCCTGCGGCCAACGGCCTCCGGTACGCACCAAATCTCGATCCAGTGCGGCAACGAACTCGGTGATGTTTGGCTCGATGCTGTATCGGTGCGTATGCGTGCCGAAAATACGCTTGGTCCGAACGAACATCTCTCGACCGCAACGGTGCTGAGATTACACAACGATGGTACCCTTCGGTCGCAACCGTTGCAGCGCGTTCGCGATCAGTTGGCATTCTATAATGCACTCGAACAAACATTCTTTGCGTCGATGGACAGCCTTGTAAAGGATACGCTGAAATTTCACGGACTGGTAAACCATCGTCAGCATAATTATTGGGTGCAACTTCCGGATGTGTATACCGGGTCGGGCAGCGATGTCATGATCATGCACGAGGCCAATGACTTTCTTAGTGCACGGGCCGGGAAAACGTATGCCGATTCAACGTGGATGATACGAAACACCTCGATGACGAAGAGTAAGACCGGCTCGGTTCTTCCGATTCTGGCGGCCGGTTCGGTGCAGGGGAAAGCGATGATGCTTGGTGATTTTCAGATCCCGTGGCCGAACCAGTACAATAGCGAGCAAATGCTGCTTCTACCGGCGTGGGCGGCGTATCAGGATTGGGATGGGATATTTTTCGGTCCGTACAGCACATCTCGCTCCGAGCTATTTGCCGATAGTCTGATTAATCCGTTCAAGGCTGGGGGGAGTTTTAATTCGATCGTCAATAATCCTGCGACGCTCGCGCTCGCGCCCGTGGCCAGCGCGCTCTTTCGCAACGGATTGGTTTCCTCCGCAGGGTTTTCGGATTCGTTACTCCACGATGCGGACGACGTCTGGCTCTCTCCCGTCTTTACCCCAGCGCGCGGTGCATTCGGCGTCGAAGGGCCGCTCGAAAATAATGTGTTTACACAGTTCGGCCTGCGTCAATCGTTTAATAGTACGCGGCACAAACAAGCTGCCGAGTATCCCTATCTTGCCGACTCCGCCGCAAAAACATGCGATACGAAGGAGCTGTACTGGGATCAAACGAACGGCTTATTTACGATTACGACGCCAATGATTCTCGGTGCGTGCGGATTGTTCGGGCGCGATACAACCGTGATCGGAGCGCTCCGATTTGCGCGAACCGATGCGGCCGCCGGCAAAGAGCAGTTTTCGCTTGCTTTACTGAGCACCGACGGACAACCGATCGATAGTTCGGCTCGTCTGTTTCTCTCACTCACGACCCGTGCACAAAATACGGGGATCGTCTGGGTAGATAGTAATGGCTTCGGCAAAAACTTCGGCACCGCACCGACGGTCATGTCGGCAGCGACCGTGACACTCGTGCTGCAGACAACAAAGGATACGCTTCGACTCACTCCGCTCGATGGACGCGGAGCGCCGATCGCGAATGCTGACATTGTCGGTATTCGATTACCACAAACAGGGAGTATCACCGTCGTGCTTGACCAGGCTCAGACACGTACCCCGTGGTATGCGGTCACACTCAGCAGTACGGTCGATCCGGCGTCAATCGGTGAGACAATCACCGCAGCGGAAACTTCCGTTGACGTATTCCCTAATCCGATCGTCCATGCAGCGACGGCAACGATTCGCTCCGTCGTTAGCGGACGTGTTCGCATTTCGCTTGTCGATGCGGTTGGCAGAACAGCGAAGTCGCTCTATGACGGAGCGTCGGCATCCGGCATGCTGAACATTCCGTTCGAGATGTCGGGGCTTTCCTCCGGCGTATATTCCATGATCGTTGAGACACCCACCGGTGTTCGCAACAAACGTATCGTCAAAGTTCAATAGGTATGAAGAGAAGATTGATATTTCGCTTCGCATGTGTATTGGTTGTAGCATTGATCGCCGGCCGATGTAGCGTGCACGCTCAACCACTGCGGTCGAGCTATCCGTTTACGATCTCAAATGCCGACACGTCGATGACCGGTCTGTTGCCGTTTAGTACGGAAGCGACGCCGATCACCGACCGGATCACTCCGCAAGACGGACACTTCGTGTTGCATGCCGGCACTGCGAATCAACAGCGTATCCGTCTGTATGGCACCGAGATCGCATGGGGCGCTCAATTTATGGATCAAGCGCACGCACGCCGATTCTCGAAACACCTGCGAAAGCTTGGATTCAATGCGATTCGCTTCATCGTGAACGACTATAACTATGGACTGGTCTATTCGGATGCCAAGAGTTCGTTCAACCTCTACCAACCACATGTTGCGAACTTCGACACACTGCTCTACGAGCTCAAACAACAGGGAATCTATACGTTTCTAACGCTTCGTGGTGTGCATTCCTTCGTCCCGGCGGAAGGCGTGATCAATAGCGATAGTGGGTGGGTGTATGGCATATTCCGGCACTTCTACGATGCTCGTGCCCGTCAACTCTACCGCGACTGGGCGAAGACATTGCTGACCCACGTCAATCCATTGACAGGTCTCCGACTCGCCGACGATCCGGCGATCGCATCAATCGAATTAGAAAATCAGTATTACAGCCTGACGACGGCATGGCGATATGGCTATATAAATTTCAAGGATCAGGCGAACGTCTATCCGAACGGATCGGCAACGATTACCTACAACGAGTCTCGCCATCTCGATACGCTCTTCTCACAGTATTTACTGAAGAAGTACGGGTCGGAAGGAGCATTGGCAGCCGCCTATGCGGGCCCTGCGGTAAATGGTACAAACTTGTTTGACAATGGAAGCTTCGAAGATATCGGATCGAGTGCCTGGACGTTCATTGCATCGAACGGAGCGAGCGGCGGCACGGCCTCGCTTGCCGGCGGTGTCGACTCGCAGTATAATTTGTTGGTTCATCTGAAATCGTTGAGTGTGAACCCAACACTTGGGGATGCGTACATCACAAATACGTCCGTTCGTCTCAAGCAAGATAGTCTCTACGAGTTTAGCTTTTGGGCGAGGGTAAAGTATTCGTCCGCTGCGCCCGTGCTCGTGGATACGGTCTATCCTGTGTTTTATGACGTGCCGTCGTATGCCGCCACGTTTGTCGCCTCGGTGCCGATTGACACCGCATGGCGAAAGTATACATATACAATTCGCGCCATCGGCTCCGATGCGCAGGATTTTCGAATCTATTTCGGCGCACATCTATGTGACCTGCAGTTCGATGCAATAAGTATCCATCGCACCCGCGAGGAAGGCTTACGTGCAGGGGAGCATCTTGCAACTTCGAGCGTCGCGCGTGTCGCATTCGCTTCACCGACAACCACGCCCTTCCAGCGTGTTCGCGATCTTGGATTATTCTACGATTCGCTCCAGCAAGCATACTTTAATCCGATTCATGCATATATCCGCGATAGTATCAAGTCGGCGATAATGGTAAATAACTATTGTCCGACGTGGTGGGGGACATATCTCGATGCGTATGCAAACCGCACCAGCGATTACGCTGGCGGTGGGATCAATCACGATTATGCGTACCCACGAACTGGAACGTCGGATTACATCTGTATCCAAAATTCCCTTACGAGTGATGTAGGCAACTCGGTACTCGGTACGGTTGAAGCGCAAGCATTGGAAGGGAAGCCGTTCGTGATGTCAAGCTATCTGGTGCCATTTATCAACCAACAGTGCCAAGAGATTCCGACGCTGCTGTCATCATACGCCTCGCTGCAAGATTGGGATGCAATATTCTTCAGTTATTGGGGCACAGCGAGCCAGGTACTCGATTCGGATTATGCTTTCCGTACCGATTACTACAGCGTTGCAGGAAACGATGCATTGCTGTCGATGTTCCCCTCGTCGAGCAAAGCATTCCGCGACTTCCGGATCGCACCGTCGTCGGTCGATCTGAAGTTGACACATACCGACGAGAGTATTTCGCTGACTGGGCTCAGCGGAAGATTCTTGCATCCGTTCGGTGTTCCGGGGAGTCTTTCTACCGGCATCGGTGCACTGTATAAAGTACGTCAGAGCTTTAGCGCACCGAGTGAGAAGCTGGCGAGCGAGTACCCGTATAATCGGACGACCGATGATACTGCCGTAAAAGTATCTGAAACCGGCGAGCTCACGTGGGACGGTCAGCGCCGATGGATGACGGCACAAACACCAAGATATTCGGCAGCCGTGGGATACTTCCTTTTTGATACATTACAATTTGGTCCACTGTGGCTCACTCGTGACGATGCAAATACCGACTTGCTCTCGATGTCTGTTCTATCGATGGACACGGCGACGCTTGCAACGACAGCAAATCTGTTTCTGACGATCGGGTCGCGGTCGCAAAACACCGGATGGGTGTGGGACGCGGATTCGCTTGGGATCGCTCAACACTACGGGACGGATCCGGTGCTGATGAGTGCTCAGAATCTGCAATGCTTCTTGCGGAGCGATTCGATGCGGGTTGTGGTGCATCCGCTCGATTCCTCAGGCATGCCAACACGTCGAGCATTCGATGCCGTGCATGACCTCACGCGAAACCAGTTTGCCTTCGTGATCGATCAAACAAAGCTACAAAGTCCGTGGTACTGGATTGAAATGACGAACGCACCGGACGCAGTCGAACAGCAGAACACTTCAAGCGGCGTTGCACTTGAGCTGTCGGCAAATCCCGTTGTCGACGAGACGGTTGCAACCGTTCAACTGAGCGCAACCACGCATGCCGAGCTTCGGCTCTACGATGATCTCGGACGCGAACGCATGGTGGCGTTGAACGGAGAAGTTCTACCGGCAGGGGCACACAAATTCCTGATCTCGACGCGCACGCTGGTACCCGGACACTATATCCTCCGGTTAACAACGTCAACGAGCGCAGTGACAACGGGGTTGAATGTAGTCCGCTAACAGCTAAAATCTGCTGGGGCAGTCTACTTGCCGCCGGTTGTGGTGTGAAGGATCGTGCCATTGACGCCCACGATCGTGGCATGGTAGGCATCGACCATGCAAACGCTGTTGAGGTGTGTTTGAACCGGGCAGTGCTCCTGGGTCCATGTTGTGCCACCGTCGTCGGTATGGATGATTGTGCCGTCAGCGCCGACGGCGATGCCATGCTGTTCGTCCGCAAACGTAATATCGAGTAAACCCTTCTGCGTTGGGCTCATGACGCAATCCCAAGTTGCTCCGCCGTCATTCGAACGTACGATCGTGCCGCGATCGCCGACCGCAAAGAGTTTGTTCGGGTGTTGTTTGACCACGCAAACTCCATAGAGAGAATCGCGCGTGCCGCTCATGAGCGTCTGCCACGTCTTGCCTTCGTTGGTTGTGCGAATGATGACGCCGTACTCGCCAACCGCAACCGCCGTACTCTTGTTGACTGCCGCAATCTTATTGAGAAAGACATTCGTTGGCGAAACCTGCTTCGTCCATTTGTTTCCGCCGCTTGCCGTATGAATGATCGTTCCGTACCACCCGACCATCCAGCCGGTGAGCGAATCGACGAACGCCGTGCTTTTGAGCGGCATCACTTTCGTGTCCTCGCACAATTGCTGTGACCAATTCTGTCCGCCATCGGTGGTACGAAGGATCGTGCCATCGCGTCCGGCGACCATCGCATAGTTTGCGTCGATCGCACAAATCGAATAGAGTTTGTATTTCGTAGGGATCGTCTGTTCGGCCCATGTGGTGCCACCATCGCTGGTATAGAGCACCGCCGCTTGCCCGCAGGCATAGCCGACGTTGCGATTGAGAAAATCGACGGAATACAGATGCTTCAGTGAAGGCGGAAGCTGGATCTGCCAGCCCGACTGTGCTCGTAGAATGGATGGAAGGACTACGCACAGAATCGCGGCCGCACTAAGTATGTAACGTTTCATATCAATTGCTCGAACCGGAAGCACAAGCAAAATCAACACGAGAATGTCAGAAGTCGGAATTCAACGTTCGTGATTCCGACTTCCGACTTCACCGTTTCAACTTCGCTCACCCCAGTTTCATGGCTGTTCGTACATCGTTCATTGTCATCTCAGCCTGGGTGCGGGCTTGTTCTTCGCCGCGTTCGAGCACGCGGAGTACATACTCCGGCTCGTTCGCCAGCTCCGAACGTTTTGCGCGCATCGGCGCAAACTCTTCGTTGATCCGCTCGGTAATGCGCTTTTTGCAATCGACGCAACCGAGTGCGCCGCTCGTGCAACCGGCATAGATATCCGAGGTCTCGTTCGGATTCCATTTCTGGTGATACGAATACACCAGGCAGATATCCGGATTGCCGGGATCGCCCTTGCGAACCTTCGCAGGATCGGTTACGGCCGTCTTCATTTTCAGCCATGTCTCGTCGTTCGAGTCCGAAAGCAGGATCGTATTGCCGACCGACTTCGACATGCGCTTGCCGTCGGTGCCCGCAAGCCTCGGGTAATTCGAGACGTATGCCTTCGGCACCGGGAAGACGTTGCCGTACAGATAATTGAAATCGCGCGCAAATTCGCGCGTGATCTCGACGTGCGGAATCTGGTCTTCACCGACCGGCACCAGCTCTCCGCGGTACAATAAGATATCCGCCGCCTGGAGTACGGGGTACCCGAGGTGACCATACGTGATGCCTTCGCCGATACCGAGATCGCGAGCCTGATCTTTCACCGCCGGATTGCGCTCGAGGCGCGCCTTGGTAATCAGCATCGAGAAAATCAGGAATAGCTCCGCATGTTCTTTCACCTTCGATTGGCGAAAGATCGGAGACTTCTCTGGATCGATCCCGAAGGCGATCCAGTCGAGCGTCATGTCGCGGGTGAACTCGTCGATTTTCGACGTGTCGCGGTTGGTCGTCAACACGTGGTAATCGGCGATCAGATGGAAGTTCTCCGCCTTATCCTGCAAAGCCACCCACGATTCGAGCGCGCCTGCCCAATGGCCGAGATGGAGTTTCCCGGTCGGGCGCATCCCCGAAAGGATGCGCGGTTTGCGCTGGCCATAGACCGCGTCGAGCTCTTCGGCGCGGATATAGGCACGATCGTGTACGGATGTCTCTACAGTTTCTGACATGGTTATTTGGTTAACGACTTGAGTTTATTGTAATGGCAGATAACGAGTTCGGGTTCCGAATTAGTAGTCAGTAGCCAGTATTCAGTAGCCAGAAATTGTTTGATGCGAATTCTACCGGCTATTAATTACTGGCCCCTGATCGCCGGCCAATGGCCGGCGACTTTTTTCCAAAACCTGTGTTATAGCATCCAGAGAGATGGGAAAGTACGAAATTGATCTGGCAACCGTGTTCTGGCCGCACACCGAGGTAGTGCGGGCCGAATCGCTCACACAAGATTACAGCGAAGAAGACGTCATCGTATCGATCGATCTTCCGCTGAAGGTCATGCTATTCAACGATAATTTCCATACGTTCCACGAGGTGATCGGCCAGATCTGCAAAGCCACCGGCACCACCCGCGACCGTGCCGAAGCCCATGCCTGGGAGGTCCATACCAAAGGCAAATCAGTAGTGTTCGACGGCGATATGGGCGAATGTCTGCGCGTGAGCTCCGTACTCGAAGAGATCGCACTGCATACACAGATCCTAAGCTAAACGCTCGCAATACTGAGGTTTGAGTGAGAGTCCGCTTCGGCGGATTCTTTCGTTTAGGATGTGGCCACAAAGAAGCTACGTAACTCTATCTCACGTAGGTTATCTAATGTACAAAACCAGACCGGGACCGACACGGTGGTATCCGTATCGGCCCCGGGGCGTTTTCACCGGTTCGATCGTCAACATCCGAGGCGATCGAACGAAGTTCGATCTGTTATCGCTTCCAGGTCGCTTTGGTATTGAGCAGCCAACTGAAATCGGCCGAGAGCTGGGGAGCGAAGATCGGATTGCCGCTGGAATCTTTACCGACGGCAAGACCCGCAGACGAGTGACAGCCCATACAGCTTTCGGTGCCGAATACGTATCGCTCCTGCGAGACGTTTGCCGGGGCGTTTGCATTCTCGATCATATTCGAGGCGCTTTGATTGCCGAGTTGGAAATATGTTTCCATCGTCATGTTCGTCAGGAAGACGGGTTCGGGATCGCCGCCCGGTTTGTTGTCGACGCTCCGCGGCAGCGCAGCATACGTGTTCGGTGCCGGCGGCACGAACTGGTGCTTCGGCCACTGCGTGCCGATGAGTTCGTAGTACTGCCAGACCGATCCCTGCGCTGCAAGCATCTTCTGAATGCGATGGTTGAGTTCTTGCAATGCCTTCGGGATCGGGATAACACGTTGTGCCTGCGCGATGAACGCACCGCCCCCGTTTGGGATGTATTTATCCTTCGGGATCGAATATTTAATATACTCGGCCGGATTGGTATAGGGGATCTGCGTCGAATCGACGAAGACGTTTACCGGGCACGACGGACAATTCGGGTCGTAGAACGACGGCTTCTTCGGCAGTTTCGACGAATCGGTTTCTGCCGCGAGCTCATTGACTTCGACATTATCTACTTGCTCGAACGTTGACCATAACCACTGTTTGCCCGAAGCACACTTGTGGCTGATGTGCATTCCGACGAGGCCTACCTTGACATCGCTCCAAGTGCTGTCGAGATTATAGACGTACGCATCCATGCTGAAGTAGCGCGATGCGATGTCCTTCTTCGGATCGAGTACTTTCCAGGCGAGTTTGATTTCGATTGCTCCGACCGAATCCTTGTCCTGGAATATACCGGACGGGAAGTCGGCCAGAGAGTCATGCTTCGATGAGAACACAATCTGGCCGTCCCAATTATAGAGTTCGTTCGCCACGATGTAATCGTATTCTTGCTTATTGAGCAGGACTTCGTAGCGAACGAGATTCCCGTTCTGATCGAACATCGGTCCGGTAAACGCCTGATCGACTTCATTCGCAACCGTCTGCTTGCCGTGGATAGGCAGAGTCTTGTTGTTGAGGAAAAGAATCCGTCTATGCGCTCCATCAGCGCTTGCATTGAGTTGTTTGCGTTGCAACCCTTTAACGATCCACGACGGTGGCAACCGGTTTGCTCCCCACGGCAACGGGTGCTGGCCGCTATCGCGGAACACGTTGAACGCCTCGGACCACCCCGTCCAGCGCGGCTGGCCGGCATCGGTGAGTTTCGGCTGCGGATCGCCTTTCGCATCGACAGGCCAGTTGATCGCCAGAAACGAGCGCCATGAGAAAAGGTCGTGAAGCCGTTGCGACTTCGCGATCTCGTGGTTCGCCATATACTGGTTCTGCAGCGACGTATCAATGTCGGAGGGAATGGTGCTTACAAACTCTGCAGGAGTTGCAAGCTCGGAAGGGACGCCGGGCTCGGCGTCACCTTCCATTGCTTTCTTTGAACACGAGGTGACGCCCAGCGTTGCTGCAAG
The DNA here is from genome assembly GCA_018266755.1 of Bacteroidota bacterium. Lineage (NCBI taxonomy): Bacteria > Pseudomonadati > Bacteroidota > Bacteroidota bacterium. Next base: position 866,267 of record JAFDZW010000005.1, on the reverse strand, counting down.
CGTCAGGATCGGGATGAGCTTCTTCATCGGCTATTTTTTCGTAGAGTCCTCGATAATGTTGCCCTGGATCGACCATAAGAAGTCGAGCTTCAGGACGCCTTTGAATCGCTTGCCATCCATATCGATATATGTATCTGCCATATAACCCGGTCCGGTCGGGACGAGATTGCCGGGGTTGAAATTCGCCAGCGCATGACAGCTCATACAATTCGTATGGACACCGACATCGTTGACGATAGGCTTACCCTTCGTCATGACGATTGCCTTTTCGTAAAAGACGGATGTATCGAAGCCTGCTTCGAGATACGGATTGAACGTATAGATCGATGTTCCGATGTTGTTGCCGTTGGTATACGGCTGGTTCGGATCGATGAAGGTGTATGCAACAGCCATCGCATAATGTCGCGGCGCACCGGTGAGTTGCGACGGACGGGCATCGGCAATTGCTTTCGAGCTCGGAGCCGGCGGCGCATCGGCGTTCGGCGCCCACCAGAACGTCTGCCATGTCCATCGCTTGATCTCGCGTGACGTCACATGCATGGCAACGAGAATCGCATAGTCGCCTTCGTTCGCATCGATGCCATACGAGGCCTTAATGTAGGACGCTGATTTCTTATCCAGCTTGAAGTGAACGAACTCGTCGAGATTATACGTATTCTGCGGCGAACGTCCTTGTCCGGTATCAACACCACCGTGTCCCTGGCCCTGATTTTTCGGATCGACCCAGACACTTCCGGGCCATGCGGATGACGGATAACCAATCGACGTATCGTTCGGGCCCGACCATACCGGCAGCTTGTAGTATCCGCCGTTCGAGTCGAGGGTGCTCTTTGTAATGATATTAAATACCGGCTTTGTGGTGATCGCCGTGTTTGGGAAATCCGGGATATCGGTCTTACCCGCGTTGATCATCGACTGCAATGTGGTCGAATCGAGCAGGGTATTGTCGATCGTGAATTGCGCAGCGGTTGGGTCGTACTTTACAAAACCGAGAATGCGGTTCTGCACCGGCTGTGGGATTTCCTGTCCGAGCTTGAGTTTGTGCATGTGTCTGGCATGCAAGGACTGATTCGGATCTTTGAGCGTCCCCCGGTTGCGAGGAACAGCTTCGAGGGCGATCGGTGCTTTCTGTTGTTTTGCGTTGATCGCTGCGGCCATGTCGTCGGGCGTCAGCCATGTTTCGAAGACACGGAGATCCTCGCCGTTATACTTTTGGCCCGAATTTGCATTCAACGCGGTCCAGATACCCCACGAATGCAGATACTCCTTCGGCATGTCATTCGAGTTGATCCACTGATCGATCGTGGCCTCGGGTTCGGGAAAATGGAAATTGGGGATGCCGGGATCGGGAAGCGGCACCGGTTTGATCGGTACCAGCGAGACATCGGTCGCAATCGCGCCCGGTTCGGCTTTCTTCGAGCAGTGGATGGATGAAAGGGCACACAGAAGGAGCATGCTCCAGAGCGTCAGTCGTTTCATAGGTTGTAGCGATGAATAGAATGAAGAGCTATCGTTGATCGACCACCGGTGAAGTATCGGCACCGAAGCGATCCATATGTATCAATGTGTATTCACACGGCGGCACTCCGCCAACTCAAATAATGCTGGCAATACGTTGATCAAGATGCGGTATCTACAATGACAGTCTAAGTCCGATGGTTCCGATTTCTTTCAAAAGACAGCATTTTTATGAAAACAAATAGAATTTCGATGGCAGGTGTATTTCTATCAACGATCGAACAGTAGTGGTTCAATGTACACTTGTCATTCTGAGCGAAGCGAAGTATCCCTTTGGTGGAGCCTGACTGCGTTTCATCGAGGGATTCTTCGCTTTGCTCAGAATGACAGTTTTTGAACCCATTTCAAAACAGAGCCACTACCAATCGAAGCAGGGAGAAACCCTATTCGCCGGATTTGTTTTATAGCCTATCTATAAACCGCGACCAAACCTTTCCTACGCATGACCTCGAGCGAGATCAGACAGAGCTTTTTGGATTTCTTCAAATCGAAGGGACATACCGTCGTCCCGAGCGCGCCCGTCATTCCGCACGGCGACCGTACGCTGCTCTTTACGAACGCCGGAATGAACCAGTTCAAGGATGTCTTCCTCGGCGAGGGAGTTCGGCCCTATACGCGCGCGGCGGATACGCAGAAATGTTTGCGTGTCTCGGGCAAGCACAACGATCTCGAAGAAGTCGGTCACGACACCTATCATCACACGCTCTTCGAGATGCTCGGCAACTGGAGCTTCGGAGACTACTACAAGAAGGAAGCGATCGCCTGGGCATGGGAGCTCCTGACGAAAGTATGGGGGCTTGATAAAACCCGCCTCTACGCAACGGTCTTCGAGACCGATGATGAAGCGGCTCGATTATGGGCGGAGGTAACCGATATCGACCCCACCCATATTCAGAAGTTCGGCGCAAAAGATAATTTTTGGGAGATGGGCGAGACGGGGCCGTGCGGACCGTGTTCGGAGATTCACTATGACAAGACGCCGGATAAATCCGGCGGTCCGCTTGTCAATGCCGGCTCGCCGGACGTTGTCGAGATTTGGAATCTCGTGTTCATTCAGCACAATCGTCAACCCGACGGATCGCTGGAGGACCTTCCGGCAAAGCACGTCGATACGGGCATGGGCTTCGAGCGCGTCTGCGCCGTGATGCAGAACAAATACTCGAATTACGATACCGATGTGTTCTCGCCGTACATCAAGTGGATGTCGGAGAAATCTGGAATCCCCTATAATTCTGATGAACTGCAAGATAGAGGGATGACAGATATTGCGATGCGTGTGATCGCCGATCACGTCAGAGCGCTCAGCTGTGCCATCGCCGACGGAGCCTTGCCCGGCAACGAAGGGCGCGGATATGTATTGCGTCGTATTCTTCGACGCGCTGCCCGCTATGGCAGAAAGCTTGGGTTTACGCAGCCGTTCATTTGTGAATTGTCCGGTGTCGTCGCACAAGTGATGGGTGTTGCATTCCCAGAACTTCGCGAGCGAAAAGATCTTGTCTTCAAGGTGATCAAGGCCGAAGAAGATAGCTTCAATACAACGCTCGACCGTGGTCTTGCAATGTTCGACGATATTACCGCCAGTGGGAAGAAGACGATCGCCGGAGACGATGCGTTCAAACTCTACGATACGTTCGGTTTCCCGATCGATCTGACACAGGTGCTCGCCGGTGAACGAGCGCTTACTGTCGATATGAAGCGTTTCGCCGAGCTGCTCGACGAGCAGAAGGAGCGTAGCAAACGTGTGCATGCGGCAAAAAAGCACCACGAGATTGCCAGCACGGAATCGCTCAATGTGTCGTCCGAATTCCTCGGCTACGATGTGATGGCCGCCGAGGCGAAGGTTATCTTTGCGCACGACGATCTGGTCGTCCTCGACAAGACGCCATTCTATGCGGAGTCCGGCGGACAGATTTCGGACGTCGGAATTCTGATGATCAGCGGTGACCCGTACAAGGTCGTCGACGTCCGCAAGCTCGCCGGCGGTACGGCTATCGGACATGTGATCGAGCGTGAAGAGGCGATTATTACCGAAGGTGCGTCTGTGACGGCCGAGGTCGATACGATCCGCCGCTACGACATCATGCGCAATCATTCCGCGACGCATCTGGCTCACTCCGCGCTGCGCCTTATTCTTGGCGAACATGTCCATCAGGCCGGTTCGCTCGTGACGGAGGATCGGCTTCGATTCGACTTCTCGCATTATCAAAAAGTCAGCGACGAAGAACTGCGAGACATCGAAGCGCTCGTCAACGAGAAAATTCGTGAGGCGACCCCGCTCGTGCATCATCGCAACATTCCGTTCGACGATGCAAAGAAGATGGGTGCGCTCATGTTCTTCGGCGACAAGTACGGGACACACGTGAATGTGGTTGACTTCGGTCCGTTCTCACGCGAGTTTTGCGGTGGGACCCATGTTCCGAACACAGCTGAGATCGGCCTGTTCAAATTTGTGCATGAAGGCAGCATTGCCAGCGGAACCCGACGTATTGAGGCTGTTACCGGCCGGGGCATCGAGCGGTATATCAGCGAGAAGCTTGCAACGATCACCGACCTGACGGCTGAGCGTGAACGACTCGAAGAAGAGAAACGAAAGCTCGAGAAGGAGATCGCCCGGCTAAATCTTGCGTCGCGCAAGGACGAAGCCTCCTCGATCGTCGGATCGACCGCTGTGCTCGAAGGCACGAAGATTCGTCTTTCGACGAAGCTCGTTGCCTCGAGTGATGGGGAAGAATTCAAGTCGTTTGCAGAGATGGTACAGTCGTCGATGGGCAGCGGGGCGGTAATCGTACTTGGCTCCGAGATCGACGGCAAGGCGTCGCTTGTCGCGCTTGTCAGCGATGATGTCGCCAAAGAGAAAAAGATCCAGGCAGGGAAGCTCGTCGGAGCGGTCGCCGAAATCGTGGGCGGCAAAGGAGGCGGCAGGCCAAACTTTGCACAAGCGGGCGGGAAGGATCCTTCGAAGCTATCGGAAGCTCTTGCAGCGGCCGGAGGAATTATTCGAGGAATGCTATCGTAATACCAACAGGGAGTGACCAGTTTGAAGCCAACGAACCGCTGGAGATATATTGCATTGTCGCTGCTATTGGCAGCAACGTCGCTCAAGGCACAGCCTGTCCTGTTCGATTCCATTCACACTCCTCTGAATGTTAACTTCACCGGTTGTAACTGCGATACTGCCGTTGCGCTCAACGGTCTGCGCGAGGAGCTTGCGTCGATACTGCCCGCGACGAAGTATAAACGAATGACTCCTGCATGCAAGGTGGTCTTCTTCGAGCCGGACGATCGCATTCATCCGGTGTATGCCGTCAACCCCGATCTTCCGGTGATGCCTGCTTCCGTGCAGAAGCTGTTCACGACATCGACAACCTTGTGGGCGCTCGGCTCCGATTACAAGTTCAGCACCAGGCTCGAACTCTTGCCAAGTGCGCGTGTCGAAGGCGGATCCGTCATCGGCAACGTCTACCTTCGGCCGAGTGGCGACCCGACGCTTGCCGTCCGCGATTTCGACGAACTCGCGACGAGGTTGAAAGCGGTAGGCGTGACACAGATCGAAGGAGATATCGTGAGCGATCTGTCGGAAGATCATATCCTCACGCCCGATGCAAAACATTATTTCGACGAGCACATGGAGGCTGCGCCCAACTTGGCGGGTGGCGGTGATTCGTCTGCCGGACTGCTCGACCCCTCCGTAAAAGACGAAGAAAAAGATTCAGCGTCCGATGCATTGGGCGAGGAAGAAGAGGACGAGGGCACCCCGGGGTTTCTCTCGAGCTCGCCGAATTTCTTTATCGATCGTAACGTGATCTCCGTTCGCGTGAGTGCCGGTGCCAAGAAGGGTGCCGGAGTACACGTTTCCGTCAATCCTCCGATCGTCAACGTTCGCATCGTCAATCGTGCATCGACGAGTGCGCCGGCTGTCACCTCCTACAAGCGCGTGAAGATCGGTCGGGGTCGTCATGCAAAATGGAAGAAGGTCAGAGTACGGACCCGCTCGCAGTACACGCTGCATCTAAGCTCGAGCGGAGGCCCGAACGATCCGGTACAGACGGTTGTGATTAGCGGACTCATCCCCGCTCGCTTATGCCGTACATACAATGTGCCGATCCACAACGTCCCGCAAGCGATGGCCGGGTTGTTGAAGTGGCGCTTGCAGGAGAATGGTATTCGTGTCACCGGCACGGCTCGTAGCGGCGAACCGCCGAGGGGTGTGACGGAATACAAGACGCTTGCCGCAAAGGAAACACCGCTTATCGATCTTCTTCGGGTCACGAACAAACGAAGCGACAACTACCTTGCAGAGTCGATGTTCCGAAAGCTGTCGTCGATCGCCGATGTATCGGCTACGAGTGCACCGGAACGCAGCCGCAAGCTCATCAGCTCGTGGATGAACGTGCTGAATGTAAACTGCCGCAATGGGTATTGTGCCGACGGTTCGGGCCTCTCGCACGAGAACCATACGACGGCCACGACGGTGATCGACCTGTTGCACGGCATTCGCACCAGACCCCAGATGTATAACGACTTCGTTTCGACACTCTCGATCGCTGGCTATGACGGGACCACACGTGCGCGCATGATGGGGACCCCTGCGCAATTCAATGCACGAAGCAAAACCGGTACGCTCAACGCGGTGACGGCGCTCGCCGGATATGTCTCGACTCAGGACGGACAGCTCGCTGCGTATTTCATCACGATGCAGGACATGCATGGCGGGGTGAAACAGTATAAAGGGATCCAGAACCAGATTGTGCAGAAACTGGCAAGCTTCCGCTATTCCGATTACATTGCGAAGTATGGCCCGACGCCGAGCGATCCGGCTCCGCCGTCGTTGATGGCGCCGGAAACATCCGGGCAGCACAAGAACCGGTAGTCGCACTCAGCACAAGAACCGGTAGTCGCACTCAGCACAAGAGTCTTCACCGCAGTTCTAATACAAGGATATGTCCACGATCAAAGGATGTCGTCATGCAGTGCTTGGCACGAGCGATGTTGCCCGGGCGCGCGAATTTTATCTGGAGAAGATCGGCCTACCGCTACTCGAAGAAATTCCGGCAGCAAATTTATTCGCATGCGGCATCGGCGGATTTCGTCTTTCTGTGTTCGGTGGCTATGAAGCAGCTCCGCCGAAAGGCGACCGCACTGCCGGAATGAATCTCGTCTTTGAAGTTGATGACATCGAACAAGCCCTCGCAGAGCTCTCGGCGCGAGGTGTGACATTCGACGGCGGCATCCACGAAGCCCCGGGCTTTTGTCGGTTTATTGTGACGTTCGATCCGGATGACAATCCGGTCGAATTCGCCCAGTATCTGAGGTAACGCCGCGTGCAGCACTCGCCGATCATGATCCAACTCCACATCGCCCGCCGCTTGGGCGGACGAACGGAGTACTTGGTGTTGCATCGTTCTGCCGACGAGCCGGTGTACCCGAATTGTTGGCAGGTCGTGACCGGAGGGATCGACCCCGGCGAGACGGCAGTCGATGCGGCGTTGCGGGAAATGCTCGAGGAGACTGGGCTTCGTCCCGAGACCATGTGGGCCGTGCCGTACGTCGCGTCGTTCTATAGTGTGAAACGCGACCAAGTTTTGAATGTGCCCGTATTTCTAGCGTTGGTCGACCCGGACTACGACGTTATTCTCTCTGAAGAGCATCAGGCATTCGAATGGCTGCCGCTCGATGCGGCAATCGAACGCCTCATCTTTCCAACGCACAAAGAAGGCACGACGTATGTTCATACGTACATCTTGAATGCGGAAGGGGACGTGCCGTTTCCGCAAGTGTTTACCCGATCGAATAACGCGGCCGATAGGTCGCAGATCAACGACGCATGAATTTTGAAACGATCAAGTCGCTCAACGAGACGTACAACTGTTTTCTACAGGTCTTTGACGCGCCCATCCAGCCTGTTTCGAACGGGAGACTTACGGGGATGAGCGTCGCCGTGAAGGATGTGCTCGCGATCAAGGACGCACGCCTGACCTGTGCATCGAAGATTCTTGAGCCGTTCACGAGTCTCTATCATGCAACCTGTGTCGAGCGGCTTGTCAATGCGGGAGTATCGGTCGTTGGAAAGACGAACATGGACGAGTTCGCGATGGGCTCGTCGAACGAGAACTCAGCATTCGGAGCGGTACTCAATCCGTGGGATATCTCGCGCGTTCCTGGCGGATCGTCGGGTGGCAGCGCCGTTGCTGCGGCGATCGGTGCGTGCGACGTTGCGCTCGGAACAGATACGGGCGGCTCTATCCGCCAGCCTGCGGCCTTCACGGGTACCGTCGGCGTAAAGCCGACGTATGGCCGCATTTCGCGTTATGGGCTTGTCGCCTTTGCTTCGAGTTTCGATACTGTCGGGACATTCTCGCGAACGTTGGAGTCTGCCGCAACGGCGCTGGAAGTAATGGCGGGTCGCGACGAACGCGATGCAACCAGTGCGGATGTAGCGGTCGATGAGTACTCGAAGGCCATCAGCCGCGAGGTGAAGGGATTGCGGATCGGCATTCCTGCCGAGTATTACGGCGAGGGCATCGAGCCCGATGTTCGCGACGCGATCGAGGCGACGAAACAGAAACTGGTCGCATCAGGATGCACACTCGTGCCGATCTCGATGCCGCATACAAAGTACTCGATCGCAGTGTACTACATCTTGACAACGGCAGAAGCGTCGAGCAATCTCGCGCGGTTCGACGGCATTCGGTATGGGTATCGTACGAGTGGTGCACACTCGCTTGCCGATACGTATGTGGGCTCCCGCAGCGAAGGTTTCGGACGCGAGGTAAAGCGTCGTATCATGCTTGGGACGTATGTGCTCTCGAGCGGATACTACGATGCATACTATAAGCGTGCGCAGAAGGTGCGCCGACTCGTCAAAGAGGATTTCACGAAGGCATTTACCGAGGTGGATGCGATACTGACCCCGACAACTCCGACGACAGCATTCAAGCTCGGGGATAAAGTCAGTGATCCGCTGTCGATGTATCTCAACGATATTTATACGGTGAGTGCGAATATTGCAGGCTGTCCTGCCGCGAGTATTCCGGTTGGACGCGACCGCAACGGTCTTCCGATCGGCGCGCAACTCATCACGAAGGATTTTGACGAGTCGACGCTCTTCGCTCTCGCATCCAAGATCCATGTGGATGTGCTGGCCGAGTTGAAGCGATAAGTCATCGAAGGGCGATCTTCATAAATAGAAACGGCGCAGGGTGATCCTGCGCCGTTTCTATTTAAACTGCATCATTCGTCAGTACACGATCACTTCATTGCCGCCGCGCTCTTTTGCCTTATCGAGCGCCATGCGGGCACAGACCATGAGGTCTTCCCGAGTAGAGTTGCTGCGTGCGCCGACGACGCCGATACTGGCCGTGACCGAAAAACTCTTGCGGCCGATGGCGATCACTTCGCTGACGATTTTCTGCCGGACTTTTTCGCTCCAGAGATATGCTTCCTCGTCGATCATTCGGGACAACAGTACCGCAAACGAAAATTCGCCGACACGGGCCAGCACATCGTACGGCTGCTTCAGATACCCAAGTACTTTCGCAAGCGACAAGACGATGGTGTCTAGGTCTTCCTGGGGAAATTGACTCGTGTATTGCGCCACGTCGTCCACCTCGAACATGACGAGCGAGAGCGCTTCGTTATATTCTTTTGCACGGGCAAGCTCCTCGCCGAACCGAACTTCGAAGCCGCGCTTGTTGAGCAAGCCAGTGAGTAGGTCGGTCAGCGAACGGTCGCTGACGATCTGCGAGAGAGAGAATATCTCGAGAGCCGCCGCAGCGCTGCGCGTCAGATGCTCGAGCGTCTCGATATCTACATCCGTAAACCGACCGGCTTCGCTGTGTTCGATCGCGAGCGCCCCGTAATTCTTGTTTGCAGTCCTGATCGGGATCACGAGAAACGAATGTCCGGCGGCACGGTCGCGATCTTCTTGAACACTAAAGCGCGTGCTTTGCCGCGTGAGTTCATCGATGCGGATGCTGTTGCCGGTCTGCAGCGACTTGCCGACGATACTTTCTGCAAGATCGATTTGCGTCCTTGGTCCGATGTAGCCTTCGCTGGCTTTCGCCTGCAAATGCTGGATGCCCCAAGTTCGCTGTCCTTCGTCGAATGCGATAGTCGAGAACCACTCCCATTCGACAAGTTCACCGGCAGCTTCGCTCAGAGCGCGGAGAATATATTCGCCGGTCTTTGCGGCTTCGCGCGGCGGACGGCCGCTGAGGTCTGCACCGGCAAGGTTATAGAGTCGTCTGGCCGATTCGAGTGTCCGTGCCGAGGTCAGAAGATCGTAAGATTCGATATACGAGCGGACGAGCCCCGAGATCAGGCCGCTATACTCCGTCAGTAATCGCAGCGTCTCGGCATTGAACTGCTCTTCTTCGAGCGAATCGACGGCAAGCACCGCAACCAAGGCATCCGCAAAGAGCACAGGCATTGCTGCGAACGAGCGGATACCGATCTGCTCGGAGTAGTATGGGATCAGGTCGTATTCGGCCTGCGGCGGGATGCTCTGCATGAGCTGCGGCTCGCCGCGCAGCGCAACTTTGCTTACGGCATCGTGCTCGATGGGGTAGCGGCGTTCGCTGAGCAAATGGTGGAACGCAAAGTCGTCGACCGAGGCGCACTCGAGCACGAGATGCTGCTTCTTATGATTGACCCAGAAGAAGAGCGCACTTTGAGCGCCGGTATGATCGCGAAGCAGGTCGAGCAGCTCCGAGAGTAAGAGCACAAAATCTTTGCGAGGGTCGCGGATCTCGCCGCCGCGACGCGGACGAGAATCGAAGCGACGAAGCGTATCGAGATACACTCTGACGGAAGGATCGAGCGGCGTCTCGGCGCGACGCGGTTCGCTGACATTGCTTTCGGGCGAGGCATCGTCATCCAGTATGACGACCTCTTCTTCTTCGAGTAATGCTTCGTCCGGTTCGAGCAGCATCTCTTCTTCTGTTTCCGATGCGCTCTCGTAGTCGTCGTTAGCCTCGTCCTCGGTCACTTCCATGACGAGTTCTTCCTCTTCTTCGATGACGATGGGCGCAGGCGTTGGGGTTGGCGTCGGAGGCGGCGGTGCCTGCGGTTCGCGTGGTTCGGGCGCGGGGGACTTCGGCATCTTTCGCACTCGGATCAACGATTGCTCTTCGTCGGAGAAATACGGAGCAGCGAGAGGATCGAATGGGATCTCTTCCGCGTGCTCGTCGGCGCTTGCAGCCTCGGCGCGTGAACCGAAGAGTTTCTTCTTCCGGCCGCCGAGCAGATCCCCGGAGAGGTTCTTGATGCGCGGCACCGCATTTTTGAGGAAGTTGCCCCCCTCACTGCCGCGATCGGCTGCATGCGGTGCGTCGTGCTCGATCTCGAAATCGTCAAAGCGAACCCGCTTCGGCGACGACGATTCGTCGGAAGATTCGTCGTGATATGATTCCGGTGCGTCGTTCATTCAAGAGCGCAAGTGAACGTTCGTCTTATTTCAGCAGATCCACCGTGGTATGTTCGCTGCTGGCGCGACGGGTCTTAAAGTAGTTTTCCGGTTTCTTGAGCGCTTCGAGCTTGAACTCCCAGCCACGCTCGTCGACAATCTCACGATGCACAAGCATTCCGGTTGCGTCCTCGACCAGCACATTTTCCGTCACGTTCGTTTTCATGTTCCCAAGCGTTGCGCGGGCTGCCGGATCCTGCAGGGTATCCTTGATCGGCGTGACCGTACTCTTGGTCGTAAAGCTTGCGAGCACTTTCCCAGAGCGCTCCTGGAAGCCGTCCATGACGGTTTTGCCATCGAGACGCATCGGGAACGAGATCTGATTCCAGATCGGAGCATTGACCTCGCGGCTGACGACGATCGACGAGTCCTTCGCCATCACGCGATCCGGGAAACGAACCATCGTGCGCCCGAGGTACTCTGCGACCGTGCTTTCGATCTGCTTCTTCATCGTCTCGCGGTTCTGTGGTGTGTTGAGCGAATCGGGGAATGTCTTCATCGCCTTATTCACATAGTCCGCCGTATTGTAAACTTCCAGCACATCGCCAAGTTTGTTGAGCTTCACGCCGAATGTCATGCCGATGACCGACATGTACGATTGGAATCTCGGGTCATTGCGCGTTGCCGGATCGTTCGAGGAAAACCGGACATGAAGCGTATCCTTATCCAATCGGAGCGAGACAGAATCCATCGTGATCGAGAAATCGATCGTCGAATCCTTCGTGACCTCTTTCACCGTCTGGCGGATATAGTAGGTATTTACGCTCGTTGCCTTTTCGGAAGCAGGAAACTGCTTATAAAGGTGATCGTCGTTTTGCGCATCTGCAGTCGAGGTGATCTGCACCTTGTAGCGATATGTATCGCCGGCCTTCAGACGGAAATAGAAGCGGTGGTTCGCGTCGTTGACAGCGACCGGTGATGCCTTCTCGCTGCTATCGAATACTGTCGCGCCATTGCCGGGTGCATCGGACCCTTTTTTTGCGCAGCCGGTGAGCGAAAGTACGAGCGAAGGAATGATACAGAGGAAAGCGTGCAGCACTGATCGTTGCATCTAAGAAAGCGTAAAATACGATACGTGAAAATAGTTGTACAAAGATACGTCAGACTTAGCGTCTGGATGCCAATATCGCGGAAAATACGCCGTTTGATCGATGTGCCAAACTCAGTGGCCGGGCGGGGTCGTAATCGGCTCGAGCGGGTGGGGCTCCGACTTCGTATCGGGTCCGGTCTTGCCGTGAGTTTGCGGCAGGCTGGTAGTCGAATCGTTGATCTCGCGAATATTGATATCCACGCCATGCAGAACGGTGTTCGGTGTTCGTTTAATCGAAACGGTTCGATAGATTGAATTCGTAAACTGCTCCGTATCGAGAAATAGCTGCATCGATGCGGTATCGGTTTCTTCCATTGCGGTCACGATCCCGCTCTTGAACGAGACGCTCCCGAACGAGCCACCCTTGAAATCCTTGACATTGATCGGGTACGAAATACCTTCGAGATAATCGGTCTTCGCCGGCGGATCGACAAAACGCGCCGTGAAGCCGATCTTGCTTCCCGCGACCTTGGTGCTCAATTCTTTTGTCAGGTGGATCTCGGTAACCGTGTACGGCAAGGCTACCTTGCCACGGTTGGCGATGGCGGCAAAAACGCCGTTGCCCATCTCGAGCAATTGCCCGACCCGCAGCGAATCCGCAAACGCCATCATCGCATGCATCATATCGTAGTCGTACGAACGTCCGATCGTCGCGGCCTGAAACGACGAGAGGTTCACGAAATGGTGCACGAGGCCGTTCGCATCGAGCACATATTCGAGCGTTTGCCCGAGATACTGGGCTCTCGGCAGTGCGCGAGGGTCTTTCAGACGATTGCCGAGGTCGTATTCGTTGTTCGAATTGAAGCGAAAGTACTCGTTGCGATCCTTTACCGAGCCAACAAAGATCTTCGTGGTGAACGAGTCCAGCGTGGAGCCGACGAGTGCACTGCCATCGGGTCGGACTTCCTTTATCACCTCCGTGAAATGATACGTCGTAAACCGAAAGCTGGGCTCGACCAGAGAACTATCGACCTGGGTCAGAAATTGGGTCAGCTTCAGCATTTCATCGACCTGGACATGAAAGCTGGTACCTGCGACATACTGAAGCTTCTGGGCATTGGCCACATGCACCGAACAGAGGGCAGCAAGCACGATAAGGGAAAGCGTCTTCATCTGCGTAACGATTGATCTCATGGTTGAATACGATTAGTATGCGCATCGAAGAGCGCAAGTGCTGCAAGGGTCATCCCGTCCCAGAGTTCGCCCGAGCGTATCAGTTCGACGCATTCGCTGCGAGAACAGACACAAATCTCGAACTCCTCGGTTGTATCGGGCTTCGGCGGAACAGGTTTCAGATCGCGGGCGACGAATACGGTGCAGAGCTCGTCGGTCACACCGTTCATCGGATTGAACGAGCCGATTTGGGTAAGCGAACCGCACTCGAACCCTGTCTCTTCCTGTAGCTCGGCGCGTGCCGACCCTTCAATGCCCAAGTGCGCCTTCACTCCGCCGCCGCAGAATTCGATGCTCGTGCGGCGGTTCAGATATCGGTATTGTTTCGTCAACACGAACTTTTGATCGTCAGTGACGGCGATTACGAACACCGAGCCCGGTGTATGCACGTAGTGGAATTCACCTTCGCTGCCATCCGGGTGTTCGTATGCGTCGAGGCGGTATTGCCACCATGGGTTCTGGATCAGCACCGACGATCGGAGTTGGTGAAGTACTTTGAGCATACGTGTCTTAACAGACACTCAAGAACAGCAACCGGGTGGAAAAATCTTCGCAATTCTTGAGTAGAGCCATTCGGAACGAATGTACGGAAGGCTCCGGTTAGCCCCAGCATCAGCGCACAATGAACGATCGCCCGATTCACACACACGGAATGCTACGCCGCACCGGCTCCGGCTGGAGCATCCATCTCGATACGGCAGATGCGGCATTCGAGGATGGGATGAGTGTACAACTCGTCGTCTGGGATGACCGCGATGCCGATTCACGAAGCGAGGTCGAGCGGATTGCACTGGTGCAGCAGCTTCCGGTCGATATCGTCGCGTTGGCACTTTCGGCCGAGGGATCGCTTGCCACGAACCCCTGAGCACATGCAATTCCTGATCGAGACGGATATTCTCCGAGACTATCTGACACACCGAAGCGAATCGCCTTCGGTGCTGCGTCGTGCACTGCAAGCGGGGAGTTGTTATACGACGATGTACAATGCACTAGAGTTGTTTGCGCAAGCAGCGAGCGCACCGGAGCGCGCAGCGATCAAGTCGATGCTGATGGCGGTGCGGGTACTTGGGTTCAATGCACGTACTGCAGAGCCGTTCGCCGAGTTGCGTTCGATGCATCCGGATATTTCCGAGCGCGAAATGATGGTGCTCGGGATGGCTCGTGCGTCGAAGCTCGTGGTGCTCACACGAACGCTGCATGACCGCTACGCCGCTCTGGGAGCGGTTCCGGTGGTTTCGATGCCCGAGGAGGTTCCCGGAAATGCACAATAATCGCGGAACAAACCAACCCCTTTTTCGGTAATACATCCAGTTACCTAACGAGCCTTCAGGAAATACAGACGTATGCGCATTTCCAAACAATACACGAACCGCGAAAGCCAATCGCTCGATATGTATCTGCAAGAGATCGGCAGAATGGATCTGTTGAACTCTCAGATGGAGATCGATCTCGCACGGCGGATCCGTGCCAGCGGGCCAGACTCGCAGAAGGCCATGGAGATCTTGGTCAAGGCCAATCTTCGTTTCGTTGTTTCGGTTGCCAAGCAATACCAGAACCAGGGTCTTTCGCTCGGCGATCTGATCAACGAAGGTAATCTTGGCCTGATCAAGGCCGCAAAGCGTTTCGACGAAACACGCGGCTTCAAGTTCATCTCGTACGCGGTGTGGTGGATTCGTCAGTCGATCCTTCAAGCCCTCGCCGAGCAATCGCGTATTGTTCGTCTGCCGCTCAATCGTGTCGGTGCGCTCAATAAGATCGGCAAAAAGTTTTCCCAGCTCGAGCAGGAGTTCGAGCGCGAGCCAACGGCGGCAGAACTCGCCGAGAAGCTCGACATGAGCGCTGTCGAGGTGTCCGAGACACTCAAAATCTCTGGCCGTCACCTTTCGGTAGATGCGCCGTTCGCACAGGGCGACGACAACCGTTTGCTCGACGTGCTCCACGATCCCGCACAGCAGTCGCCCGATAATATCTTGATGGGCGATTCGCTCCGCATCGAGGTAAAGCGTGCGCTGACGACGCTTTCGGCTCGCGAGCGCGAAGTGTTGGAGCTCTTCTACGGACTCGACGATCAGCCGGCAATGTCGCTCGAAGAGATCGCCGCCCGCTTCAATCTTACACGCGAGCGCGTGCGCCAGATCAAGGAAAAGGCAATCCGCCGACTGCGTCACGCACACAAGACGAAGTTGCTGCGCAACTTCCTGGGATAAGGGAATAGCATCTCAGATTTCTGTGAGGGGCGACTGGTTGGTCGCCCCTTTTTATTTGTATCTTTTTGTCATCCTGCACGTTTGTTGTGAGTACTGATCCAGGTAAGCAATGAACCTTCCAACACATCGAAGTCGACATCTTTTGTGGGTACTACTAACTGTCTTGATTGGTGCAGTCTCGTGCACGAATGTCGAAGATAACGGAGGTGATGGTCCGGTCCATTCGACGAAGTTTTCCGACTCGATGACAATATCGATGAGTGTTGATACGGCGGTGGTTTGGATTTCGCAGCCGTCGAATGATGGGGCATATTATCGTATTGTCCCAGTCGATGGGCTTACCGATTCGATTCGGATTCTGGCGAAGCTGACCGGCATGTATCTCCGATCTGACACGATCGCGGATAAGAAACTTGTAACGATCGCTCACGACACGATATCGGCGTTCTTTCAGTATTTTTCTCCTGTACGAATCGCAACGAAAAGGGCTCGTCCGGTTTCCATCGTTCGTACGGGGGCTGTCGAATCCGACGCGGTGCCGACCGTTCCATTATTCTTCGTCGATACTGCAATCATTGAAGTCCCCCGGACCAAAGTGATTCGCATGCTCAACACGATCACGTGGAAGCCGTTTTGAGCGCGTCGCAATTGTATCGGCCCGAGTGTCCAGCAAGCATCTGAATTCCAATCCTCGTAACCGTGACGAATTCTGTCCGTATCGTGTTAGCAACACCTTATGTGCGGAATTGCAGGCGTTTACGAGTACGGTTTTCGGGCAAACCCGACGACGAGCGAGGCCATCCTGACGCGGATGTCCGACGCGATGATTCATCGCGGCCCGGACGATGCCGGGAATTTCATCTCGCGCGACGGCACATGTGGACTGACGTTCCGCCGACTTGCCATCGTCGATCTCTCGCCCGCAGGCCACCAGCCGATGGTGACCAAAGACGGACGATTCGCCATCACCTTCAACGGCGAGATCTATAACCACCTCGAAGTTCGCGCCGAACTCGAAGCCAAAGGCTATCAGTATCACTCCCGCTCCGATACCGAAACGATCCTCTACGCGTTCGAAGAATGGGGTGAGGAATGTTTTACGAAGTTTCTCGGCATGTTCGCTGTGGCGATCTGGGATGAACAGAAGAAAGAGATATTCCTCATCCGTGACCGCCTCGGCATCAAGCCGCTCTACTACACCAATCCGAACGGGCGATTCCTCTGGGCGAGCGAGATTAAGGTGTTATTGCAGCATCCCGCAGTTTCGAAGTCGCTCAACGAAGGTGCCATCCCGCACTATCTGACGCTGCTGATGCCGCCGGCGCCCGAGACGATGTTCGAGGGCATCTTCAAACTTGAAGCGGGCTGCTCGATCCGTGTTCGTGCGAATGGTGATGTTGAGAAGAAGCGTTGGTGGTCACTGCTCGATGCTGGTGAGGTAGATGAATCGCTCACCGAAGAGAAAGCAATCGAAGATCTCCGATTCCTGTTGCGTCGAAGTATAAAAGACCGGATGATGAGCGACGTGCCGTTCGGTGTATTCCTCTCCGGTGGAATCGATTCGAGCCTGAACGTTGCGCTCATGAGCGAGCTGATGGACCGGCCGGTCGAGACCTTTACCGTCGGCTTCCGAGATCTCGAGAAATACAACGAGCTCAAATACGCGCACGAGATCGCGACAAAGTTCAAAACGAATCATCACGAGATCCTTGTCGATCAGCAGATGGCTCGTGATGTCATCTCCGATCTTGCCTATCACGAAGACGAGCCGAACGGCGATCCGGTCTGTATCCCGCTCTACTTCGTCTCGAAGCTCACGCGCGATAGTGGCACGATCGTTGTACAGGTCGGCGAGGGCTCGGACGAAGAGTTTATCGGCTACCCGTGGATGCTGCGCGATCTCAGATTTCGCCAGCGGTTCTGGAAGCATGCTGTGCCGCTGTTCGCACGGAAGCTTGCCTATTATGGGATGAAGCCGTTTGCGAAGCATCCGCTCATGCGCGAATATGTTCGCCGATACGCCGAAGGCGAGGAGTTCTTCTGGGGTGGGGCCGTATCGCTGACCGAAGAGCATAAGAAGCTGCTCTTCCGTGACTACTCTAAGCAGACGCATTCGACCTTCAAGTATCCAGCCGCATGGCACCGGGAAGTGAACGAGAGATATCCGAATGCCGACTACCCGCAGCGGATGATGTACCTTGAGTTTCAGCAGCGCTTGCCGCAGATGCTTCTGATGCGCGTGGACAAGGTTTCGATGATGCCGAGTCTCGAGGCACGAGTGCCGTTCCTCGATCATCGCATCGTCGAGTACGCATTCCGTATGCCGACTCGCATAAAGCTCGGCCCCAACAACGAGCCGAAGCACATTCTGAAGAAGGCTGCCGAAGGCATCCTGCCGCACGAGCACATCTACCGAAAGAAGCAAGGCTTCGCCGCGCCGGTCGCCGAGTGGCTCAAGAAGGAATGGAAGCCGCTCTTCGACGATCAACTTGCGTCGAGCAGAATTGCACGCGAGCATTTCGATACGGACTACATCAAACAGCTCCAATCCGAACACATCGCCGGTACCCGCAAGAACGAGCAGCAGCTCTGGTCGCTACTGAATCTATTCTTATGGGAGAAACGGTATTTTGGATAGGCACGCATGCATGAGAGTATCTTTTTATACAGATAGGTGATTAATAGGGACATACGTTGGGTCAGAACGATCGCTGCCGCGCTCATTGTGGTGCTGGTAGTGTTTCGTCTCGCCTCGCCCTATTTTCATACACATAGCATTGATGTACACGGCGTAACCGAAGTACATCCGGCGTGTGCATCCTGCGATCTGGAATCCACGCCACTCTCCGATATGTGGGAGCCGGTTATTGCTCCATCGCATCTGAATTTCATTCTCGCCGCCGCGTCTTCGCCCAATGTCGAAGGCGTCGCTGTACACTCTCACAACACGATCGAACTTCGCGGCCCGCCACAACGGTCGCTTTGATACGCCCGTCTGTTCGCACCATTGTATCGAGATGGTGCAGGTTCGATCATATAGTACGCTATCATTACGCCCTTGTGCACTTGTATTATGAGAGCATTTAATTTTCTATCAGTTCTTGTATTGTTGTTAACCGGAGCTCCCGCGTCGCGGGCATCGGGTTCAGTTGCCGAACATCTTCATTATTCAGTCCTTGTTCTCGATTCGTCACATCGTCAGCCGATCCAGCTTGCGCGTGTCTCGCTCCACCGAGGGGCATCACTTGTGAAAGGCGGACTGAGCGATGCGACGGGCTACGCAGAATTCGAGGATATTGCTCCGGGTACATATACCCTGACCGTTAGTTTTGTCAATTATCATTCGTATCGTGACTCCGTGAGACTTGCGGCAGGACATACGGTCGATACTGTATATCTGGCAGAACAATTACAGGAGGAAGTTGTCGTTGGCGCCGAGCAAGAAGCGCCGACACTGACGGCGATCGATGTGCGTAGCGGTGTACAGGTGGTCGATCTCGAGCGGCAGCATTTATCGCCGACATCGCGGATGTCGAGCGTGCTGCAACAGAATATTCTCGGTGCCGCAAAAGCGCCGTCCGGAGAAATTCACATCCGTGGTCAGCATGCGGAGTATGCATATTATGTCGATGGGATCCTCATTCCGCCGGGGGTATTTGGTGGGTTCAATGAAGTCGTTGAAGACAAGGTCATCGATCATGCCACGTTCTATACCGGCGCATTGCCGGCGGAATATGGCGGACCGACCGCTGCCGTGATTGATCTCGTCAATCGTGTTCCGAGCGGCTCGGCCCGGCTCGATGTGGAAACGTACGCCGGCACATTTCTCGGGCGCGACAACTCCGCACCTGCTTCGCTCGGCATCGGGACCGGAACGCTTCGACCGATCAACGCGAACGGGCAGACAATCTCGTTGAGCAATCACTTCGGAGACCTCGGCGTCTTCCTTTCGGGGAATCGGCAGGAAAGCGACCGCAGGCTCGATGCGCCGCTCCCATATATCTACCACGATCATGGCTTCGACTATTCGGGCTATGCAAAGATCGACTATCTGCTCGGCCCAAACGATTACATCACGTCGAATCTGAACTACGCAAAGACGTACACACAAATCCCGTTCGATCCGGTGAACGAAGGTGTGAAGTCCGATCTGCAGAATACCTACAATAGTTTTCAGACACTTTCGTATTTCCACACGATCAGCCGTGAGAACGATCGCGAATCCGATCTGTTCGTTGGCGCGTTTGCCCGCGAGGGTAACCTGACGTTCACGCCGGGACGCATCGACCCTCGTTCGTTTCACTTTGCAGACGATACTGTCAACGGGTACGCCATTGCGCAGGATCGTAACTATACCAATTACGGCATTCGACTGAAATGGAACGATCGGTTCTCACACGAATTGCTTCTGAGTGCAGGGCTTAACGCATCCGTCACCAATGGAGACGGGCGATTCGACGCACTCGATACGAGCGGCACAATCGGCCGAACACTCGGCACTAACTTTCATGGCACCGACGTGGGCGTGTTCGTGCAAACGGAATACCACCCGTTCGAATGGACACGGTTCGATGTAGGCGTGCGCTACGATCAACAGATTGCACCCGATCGGGATGCTGAACGCGGAGTGAGCCCGCGACTGCGATGGAATCTGTACCTTGACGATGCGACAACCTGCTACCTGTCGTATGGCAAGTATTTTATTCCTGCCAACATCGAAGAACTACGGGCGCTTGCTGTCGCGACTGGCAGCAATACGACGCCAACGCTTGCCGAGCGTGACGATGCATACGAACTCGGCGTGCTGCATTCGTTCGAAAACGGATTGCACCTGAAAGCGGATATCTTCCGAAAGGTGCAATTACCGGGCGTGGACGACGAGACGATCGGGTCGAGTGCGATCGAGACGTCTGTAAATATCGCAGCAGTCAAGGTGACCGGCATCGAAATGGGATTATCGTATAACCCGGTGAACGATCCGCTGAGCGGGTATATCAATGCGTCGATCATTCACGCTTATGGTTCGGGTGCGGTCACCGGCGGTTTCTTGCCGATCGCGGATTTGGGAAGCGTGAGCGACCTCGATCACGACCAACGACTGTCGCTTGTTGCTTCGATCAACTACGAACCGTCGAGTTGGTTCGCGAATATCACGGCAATGTATAGTTCGGGGTTGTCGAACGGAAACGAGTCCTTCGCATACTCGTCTGGCCTCTTCGATCTCAATCAGGGAGCGCACACGACACCGTCATGGATTGTCAACTGCTCGATCGGGTACACGTTCTTCATTCCCGGCGGCGGGGAGATCGAGCCTTCGCTCTATCTCGGCAATATCTTCGACAACGTACATCCGATCAAAGGCTCGTACTTCAGCGGTGCAGCATGGGAAGAACCGAGGAATCTGCAATTCAAAGTAGAAGTGCATATATAACGAGATCAGAAGTATGAATTCGCACTTCATACTTCTGATCTCCGAATTCCCATCATCGTTTCGCCAGTTCCGGCTTCGTGAAGCGAGCGACGACCAAGCCGGCTAGTGTCCAGCCGATGATGTCGTCTGCCGCGAAGAGCAGCGTGAACTTCGTCGGATATCCGATGAAGGCCCAGTCGTTCAAGCGGCAGGCGACGGCAAGGATCACGCCGATCATCATCATGAACCGCACTCTGTTTCCGTAGGTGGCCAGCGAGTACGATATTTTCGAGAGCATCATCACAGCGATCCACATGGCGATGATATAGATCAGCAGACCTTTGACATAATACATCGGGTTCATCGGGTCGTAGCCCTCGGCCGTGTACTGGATAATCGCCACCGGACCCGCTTTTGTTTTGGCCATGACCGCGTCCTTGTTCGCGTCGCGGGCCATGCTGGGGAGTCGGTATGTGCCTGTCGTCGCATTTCCTGCCTTGAATGCTGCAACGACTGCATCTTCGTTGGTTAGTGGTCGAAGGTCGTCGCCATGGAATGGGAATGCCATCCAAGAGATTGCGCCCCAGACGAACAGCGTGAGTCCGCCGAACACGCTGGCTATGAGTACTTTTTTCATGATTGATGGTGTGTTGGGTGAAATAGAGATAATGATGTGGCGTCAAATATATGACGGCGAGTCCGAGAATCCAAATTTAGCTGGGCGGGGCAATGTCCTCAAGAAAGCAAAATTTCATCCGTATATTTGTTTATCATATCATGACTGTCTGGCATCAAGACAGACTAAAGGACGAAAACCGTTGCCGGAATCCGGAGGCACGTGATTCCGGCACAGGAGGAAGCAAATGGATAGACGCTCATTTCTTCGGACAGCGGGTATCAGTACTGCTGCGACCGCTGTACTCTCGAACGAGGTGCTCGCTCAGGAGAACACACCGAACACACTCACCGCAACACCACAAAACATCCGCGCCGCTGCCAACCGAAGCCGTTTGAAGATTCAGTCGACGATCAGTCCGTGGAATCCAGGACCGAACGATTGGAACGCAACGACGATCGGCCATCTCTACCGACGTGCCGGGTTTGGAGCGACACTTGCTGAAGTTGCTGCAGCTCAAGGCAAGACTTACTCTGCAGTCGTCGACGCGCTGCTCAATGATTCGCTGCTCGCTCCGGTGACGCCGCCGACCGACTCCGATAAGTGGCTGCACGTCCAGCCCGACTCCAGCCAAGCGGAAATGATTCGCTATCAAGGCTACATGCGCGATATCCGTTCGCACTGGACCGCACAGATGGCTCAGCCAGCTTCGATGCTTCGCGAGAAGATGACGCTTTTCTGGATGAATCACTTCTGTGTCGAAGAGACCAAGGTCTATTACCCGCAGTTGATGTATTCCTACCTCGACTACTTCCGCCAACATGCTTGGGGCGACTTCAAGCAGATGGTGAAGGATGTCACGGTTCATCCAGCGATGCTCCGGTACCTTGATGGAATCTACAACATTGGAAGGAACCCTAACGAGAATTACGCTCGAGAATTGCAGGAGCTGTTCACAATGGGACCTGTCTGGGCTAAAGACGGTGTTACGCCGAATTACACTCAAGACGACGTAAAGGCCATTGCCCATATCCTCACTGGTTGGGACGTTGATACCCAGGCACCGGCCCCAAACATCCTGCCAACACGGTACACAATTTCGAACCACGATTCAAGCTTCCAGCACATCTACGACGATCCCACGACAGGCCAGCATGTCTATTACAATCTCGATGCTGTTGCCAAGTATGCACCGACGGTTACCTACGATCGTGAGCTGATCGATACGATGTTCGCGCAGCGCGGCGAGCGCATCGCCTGGTTCATGTGCAAGAAGCTCTACCAGTACTTTGTCTACCACGAGCCGAACATGGAGGATGCTGCGACCCAGGCGGTGATTCAGGGGATGGTGGATACGTTTATGGTGAAGTGGAGCATCAAGGACGTGCTCTCGCAGCTCTTCAAGAGCGAGCATTTCTTCGACGCGGTGAACATCGGCGCAATGCCGAAGTCGCCGGTCGAACACATTGTCGGGATGATCCGCCAGTTCGATCTTCCGGTCGATGAACTCTCGGCCGGCTACTTGTATGCATATACGTATGCGCAGGGGCAGTACATCCTCGACCCACCGAATGTGAAGGGGTGGCCGGGGTATCATAACTGGATCAGTACCACCACGCTTCCGATCCGAAACGTGTTGGCTGCTGCGCTGACGGTCAGCCAGAACCACTCGATCCCAACGGCAGGCACCGACGGTAACGGAAGACCGTACACTGCTACCACGCTCGACGATACAAAATTTCTCACGTGGGCGAAGAAGTTCTCCAACTACGGGACGGACTTCGATTCGATGCTGGCCGAACTCTCGACGTTCTTATGCGCACAGCCGCTCGGGCCACTGGCGCTTCAGTACATCAAGAACCAGATGCCGCCGAACACATACGAGTGGGGAACACTCGACGACACTGGCAAACTGAGCGCCCTGCGCCAGATGACCAACAAGATCATGTTACTTGCGGAATATCACTTAGCATAAGCGGAGACCACGAACATGAAACGTCGCGATTTTGTAAAGCATATTCCGCTCGGGCTCGCTGCAGCGAGCGTCCCGTTCAGTATCGGCGGCCTTGCCGGTCGTGCATTCGGGAAGTCGTCGCTCCTCGACGCAATTCTAAATTCGCAAACCGACACGGACCGTGTGCTCGTGATCATCAACCTGCAAGGCGGCAATGACGGACTCAATACCGTCATCCCGTTTCAAGATCAGGTCTATTACGATAGCCGCAAGGAAGTAGGCTTCCTCTACACGGAAAAGAATCTGTTGACACCGTTCCAACTGAGCTCGTCGATGGCGCTCAACCCGAGCATGAGCATCAAGACAGATGGCAAGACGGCAACGAACTACTTCGATCTCTGGTCGAGCGGCAAACTGGCGGTAATCCAAAACGTCGGATATGCCAATCCGGACCGTTCCCACTTCCGTGCGACGGATATTTGGAATTCGGCGAGCGACTCGAACCTCGTCGTCTCGACCGGCTGGGTAGCCCGCTACTTGCAGGATCAGCGTGCAAGCCTTGACCCGAACGATCCGCCGGCGATCTCGATCGGCTCGGCGACCACGCTGCTGTTCCAAGGCGACACGGCCGTCGAATCCATCGCGATCTCCGACCCAAGCAACTATACGTCAGCGACGGACTATGCCGACGACCCATTCCCATCGTCGAACTATGGCACGGAGCTTTCGTACGTTCACGAGATCTTGAAGCAGTCCGACGTCTACGGCAAGCGATTTACCGATCTCTTCAACAAGACGACACATCCGAACGCCACGAAGAACACTGTCGCGTACAATGCGAACAATCCGTTAGCTGTCCAACTCCAGAAAGTTGCGTGGTGCATTAATGCGGGGTTGAAGACGCGTGTGTACTTCGTGCAACAAGGCGGATACGATACGCACGTCAACCAGAATACGAAGGACCCAACCATCACCGGCCAGGGATACTTGCTCTCGCAGCTTGCCGAGGCGATTGCGACCTTCCAGAAAGACATAGAGAATATGGGGTACGCCGACCGTGTGGTGGGCATGACCTATTCCGAGTTCGGCCGTCGTGTGATCCCCAACGGATCGCACGGAACAGACCACGGTACAGCAGCTCCGATGTTCGTGTTCGGAGCTGGTATCAACGGTGGACTCTACGGCGACAACCCGAACCTTACCACAAGCGGTGTTCGTCCGCTCGATATCTACGGCGACCTCACCGCACAATTCGATTTTCGCCAAGTATATGCCGCACTACTGACCCAATGGTTCGGTGCAAACGACGCATTCCGTAAGGCGGTACTGAACCAGTCTGCGTTCACGAAGACCGACGACTTTACGCTGCAATTCCCGCTCAATGGGGTTGGGACGATGCAAAACCTGATCAAGAACCCCGTCGATGCGGTTTCGCGCTTGAGCAGTCCGCAGTTCATACTGCACCAGAACTACCCGAACCCCGTACGCGAGACCACCGAGATCGGCTTCGATCTTGCAGCAGGTACGCGGGTGCTGCTCGAACTCTTCGATGCGCGTGGCGAGCACGTTGCGACGCTGAGCGACGGATATCACGGTGCCGGATCGTACCGTGTCATGTTCGATGCCGGCCGTTTGTCAAGCGGTACGTATTACTACCGGCTCGATGCCGGAGGAATGGTCGAGACAAAGTCGATGACGATTATTCATTAGGCAAGAGTTTCCCCCGATCGAAACAGTATTGCCGGGATGCCGCGGAATTTCCGACGGCTCCAGTATGTAGAACGATGAACCGCCCCGTATGACCACGAGAGGAGGCGGTTCAACCATTAGATGTACGTCGTTTCATGAGCCTGCTCACAGAGTTAGTTGCTGCAATTTCAGAAGATGAACGCAAAGAACTTGCGGCGATTCCTGTACGCGGCAAGCAAGCAACGATTCTGCACGCGATTCTCGACCATCCTGGAAGCGAAGAGCCGATGCGTGCTGCTGCGGTGAACCTCGAGATGACCGCTTCGCATCTATACGCCGTCCAGTCGAAGCTGCTGGAGCGATGCTATGAGACGCTCGCTCCGGGCGGAGGCTTCGATCTGTTGGGTATGTTGGTCGCCCGAGGTCTCGATGTGCATTACCGCAAAGCCTTGCACACCTTGGAGCAGGCGATTCAGCGTGAAGACGTCAGTGAGCTCGAACGTCATGACTTCTATACACGCCTGCTTCATCTGATGATCAGTACGAGTTCGTCCATGTTCAGCCGCCGTGCATACAAAACGGCGTTGGTACTGTGGGAGCGCACGCTCGTGTCGAAAGGTCCGCAGGAAGAATTGTTGATAGAGGTGTACGAACTGATCGGATCGCTGTATGCATTTATCCTGGACCCTGAGCGCAAGCGCAGCCCCGAAGGGGACATGCATTGGCTCAGCCAGATCGACTGCTTACGCGAGCGTGTCGAGGCCGGTACGAGCATCGCGGCGTTATACTACCTCTACTACGCCTACTCGATGTTTTATGTGTCGATCGTGAGCGATCCGGAACAGTTGGAACACTATAATCACAAGCTCCTCGAACTGGTCGACAAACTCCCGTCGGGCCTCTCGCAGGGCGAGCGAAAAAAACTGGAGTTGCGCGGTGCGGCGGTCGCCTTCGTCAAAGGCGATTATCGTATGGCGTATGAGCGGTATCGCGAACAATGGAAGCTGCACGGCATTCGGTTGTTCTCGTTATATTCGTTTCACCTGAGTCGGTTTTTACGAGTCTCGATCGAGATCCGTGAATTTACGATGGCGGAAGAAATCCTTGAAACCGGTTTCCCGGCTTATCGGCATGTGTCGCCGTCTCCTATTGCTGCTGCCGGCTCGATGTACGAGACACTGATGCATCTGTTGCGTCACGAACTCGAGCATGCACGACGTTCGCTGCGTCGTGCGCAGCGTCAAAATGCAGGGGCAGCCTATGGGCTCAGTGTCGATCTCTTTCTTCGGTTTATGGAGGTTATTCTTGAACTATTCGACGATAGCGAGGACGAATACGTTGAAAAACTTGTCGAGCGGGCGATCAAGCATATGAGCCGTCGCGGAATGAATCTCAAGACCGGTGAAGATGAAGTATACGGGTTCTATGCATTGAAGGATGTGATTTCCGGCAATCCCGATTCCGAACTCGTTCGTGACGTCTTTGCACACCGACTACACACCCATCCGTCGCTTGGCATACTGCTCCAAGAAGCGATAGAAAAAAAGGCCCGACGTTCCCGTCGGGCCTCTTCCAAACATTGATCGATTATTGATTACTCTTTGATCAGGCGCTTCGTGACGATGCCGTACGGAGTCTGGATGCGAACATAGTAATTGCCCGCCGGCTGCGAACCCAGTTCGAGCGGAACTGAGTACGAACCCAAGGTATAGACCTGGTTCGTCGCGACCTTCACGGTCTTTCCTAACTCATCATACACGGTCACAAACACACGTTCCTGCGAGTTGACTGTAAAGGTCAGTACGCTGCTTGCGCGGCTCGGGTTCGGAACGAGTGAGATGTTTGCCAGGCGCGCATCGGCTTCCGGTGTGACGGGCACGGCAAGCGAGCTGCATGTGAGCGCAATGGAATTCGTACATGCATGATTGTTGCGATCGGTCGAAGTGACGGTCACCGTGAAGTTATCCGGCGTATCGTTTCCTTGGAATTTGAGGTTGAACCCGCCCAACGATTCGTTGGACAAGATCCCGCTCGTCGACGTGAACGTTGCAACGCCGTTCGCGTCGATCGACGACGTCCAGTTAGACGGCGTGGCAAGAATGCTATCGACTTTCCAAGCCGTTGGGTTCGGTGCAAACGTGATCGAGGTGATGTCTGCGCCTCCGCGGCTTGCAACGGTAAACGAATGGTAGCAGGAGTCGATCGGTGCAATCAAGCCTTCGGTTACCGTATCGCACGGCGTTGGAGCCGGCGAGCACGTGATATCGGCGGTACCGGTCCACACCTGTGTGCTCGATTCGTCATTCGTCTTGCAAGTAAGAGTAACCGGCTGGCCGGCAGTCTTTGGCTTCAGTGTGAAGGTAAGGTCCTGCGTCGATCCGGTAGTCTGCGGAGCGCCCGCTTCGCTATACTTCAGTTCGGTGGGCGATACACTGGCAATGTTCCAGCCCGACGAGCTGGCAACCCCAATCAACTGACCCGTCCCGCTCGGGATCGAAAGCGAAATGCTGCCGATATTCGATGCAGGCGTATTGTGCAAGTTGATCACATGGGCGACAAAATCGCACTCGTTCGCACCAGCATCGACCTTCAAGGAGTCGCCGCGCGGCTGCTGTACTTCACATGTCGATGAATAGGAACCCGAGCTAATGAGTCCTTGCGGGCGGTACGTCTGCCAACCGATCGTGAACGGAGTGGTGGTCGAGCCAGTCACCGAATAGCTGAACTGCGTGCTGATGATGCCGCCCGGAATACCGCGTTTGACACTATCGGCCGCATAGACGATGCTATCTGCGGTTACTGTCTTCGTCCATTTTGCCGGCGCGTTCGGTGCGCCATCGAAATGCACTCCCGGTGTTTGTGACTTGAGTACGATCTTTGTGATCGGGCCCGGCGCGATGAGGTTCGAAACGTGCCAGTTGCGCACCGTCATGGTGTATAAGCAACCGTTCGTACCGGCGTCGGCAGTAATGCTGTCGTTATCGGAGGTGACGCAGGTTGCTTGGATCGGAATATTAAAGATCGTATCGCGATCGATGAAGAAGTTCTGATCGTCCGAAGCCCACCATGCAAAGCTATGCTTTGTGACGTTCGTATTGCCTCGTAGCCCGACATTGAAGATACCTTTGCCATTGCCGGTTTCAATCGCATTATTGTCGGTATGATAGTATGCGGAATACGCCGTGACGGAATCCAACACCCAATCGCTCGGTGCGGTACACTTTGCCGGACGCAGGGTGCCCGAGGTCGGGGTCACGAGCTGGAAGCGCATGTACCCGATCGGCCGAGCCAGATCGTTACGATTGCCGACCGTAAAGTGGAACATCGGATCGCAGCCGCTCAGATCGGTAAACACGGTCGCCGTGTCGTACGTCGAGAAGAATTGGAATGGTACGCATGTCGGTGCGATCTGCCCTGTAGAGAGCTGATTGTCTGCATTGTCGTACGTGGTCCACTTGATGGTCTTCGGAGCGTCATACTCGTGCGTACCGTCGTTGAAATATGCAAATTTGAAACCGCTGAGTGTGGCGCCCGCAGCGATACCGTTCACCTGTGCTTGGAAGGAATCGATGACCGTCGAATTCTGGTCGAGCCCGGCAACCCACCCCGTAGGGACATACGGCGCTGACGGATCGCCGAAGCCGGTACCATCGGCGGAAAGTAACTCAAGCTTGATCTTAAAGATCGCCGCATTGGCGCTATTACGGTTCTTGACGGTCATGTGGAAACCGCACGGATCTGAGGTACCATGCGCGGGGGAAATCACAATTGTATCGCTCTGCGCATGCAAGCTCCCGACACCAAGCGCGCTCAGAACGATCGAGAGAAAAATAATCGCTCGAAGATGTTTCATTCGATTCATAGGGTTAGCGTGAATATCAACCATTCAGGTACATCCAAATGGGGACACAGTACCTTGTATTGAAAACCGAGAAGAAAAGACCTAAAATTCCGTATTTTTGCACAATTATGATCTCTCGCACGGCGCAGATTGCCGTGTTGGTATCTTTAGCAACAACCTATGCCCGATAAGCAGAAAACAGCGATCCTACCCAGGAGTGTCCTCTTCGTTTCGAGCGAAGTGTTTCCGTATGCCAAGACTGGCGGGCTTGCAGACGTCTCTTCGGCGCTTCCGCAAGCGCTGCGGGAGTTCAATCATGATGTGCGTATCATCATGCCGAAATACGGATTTATTGGAGAAAAAAAGCAGAAAATCCATATTATCAATCGACTACAGGGGATGGACTTTGCGGTCGGCGATCGCACGGTGACCATGAGCGCCAAATCGAGTGCCATCCTCACGCCGAAGACTCGCGTCCAGATTTACCTCAGCGAATCTGAAGAGTATTTTTCGCGCATGGGGCTCTATTCCGATCCCGAAACGGGAAAGGAATATCCGGATAATGACGAGCGATTCTTCGCATTTAATCTTTCCGTACTCGAACTCTGCCGCCGACTTCTGTGGAAACCGGATATCATCCACTGTAATGATTGGCAATCGGGATTGATACCGCTGCTGCTGAAAGATTCTTTAAAGACCGACCCGTTTTTTAAGGGGACGAAAACGGTGTTCACGATTCATAACCTTGCGTACCAGGGGAATTTCCCTGCAGCTTCGTTTGCCAAGACCAAACTCTCGCCGGAGTACTTTACACCGAACGGAGTCGAATACTACGGCCAGTTCTCATACATGAAGGCCGGACTCTCCTACGCCGATGCGATCACTACCGTGAGTGAAACTTACGCCGATGAGATCTTGACAAAAGAGTATGGGTGTGGTTTCGAAGGATTGCTGTCGAAACGGAAGAAGGATGTGCATGGGATTCTCAACGGGATCGATCTGGCGATCTGGGATCCGATGAACGATGTGAATACCGCCCGCAAGTACAATCTCGATTCGATCCAACTGAAGGAAGAGTGCAAAAAGGATTTGTGCTCTGCATTCGATCTTCCGTACAAGGAAGGAACACCGGTGATCGGCTTGATCGCTCGGTTCGTCGAGCAGAAGGGAATCGAACTCTTGCACGAAACGATCGATCAGATCTTCAAGAGCGGGGCACAGCTTGTCATCCTGGGTTCGGGCGAACGCAAATACGAGGAGCTCTTTACAAAACTGCAGAAAAAACACCCCGATCAGCTCGGGCTGTTTCTCGGCTTCCATGACGGCTTCGCTCACAAGATCGAAGCAGGGGCAGATATGTTCCTGATGCCAAGTGCTTACGAGCCCTGCGGACTCAACCAGATGTATTCGATGCGCTACGGGACGATCCCGGTCGTACGGCGTACGGGCGGTCTGGCGGATACCGTCATCGATCTGGCCGATGGCTCGAAGAAGAAGCCTGCAACTGGGTTCGTCTTCGACAAATTTGACAGCCGTTCCTTCTGGAAGGCGCTCGAGCGTGCGATGACAACCTACCGTAAGCACAAGGACCAGTGGCGTGAGTTGCAGACGGCCGCGATGACAGCGGATTTCTCTTGGAGTAATTCGGCGCAAAAATACGCCGAGCTCTACGAAAAGGTGCTGGCCAAAAAGTGAACAATTCCCAAGGCCCACGAACCGACGGTCTGCGACGACCGAAGCGATTGCGCGTCTTTATTGGGCGCATAGGGCAACATTTCTCCCAAACTCGCCGTAGAGTGACGGTGTTTACCCACAACGTGAAAATTACCGGACGCACATCCTTTCATCTCGCCGCGCTCGCCATGCTGTTGCTTGGTTCGCTGCTATCGTCGTGTAAAGAGAACATTTCCACGATCGGCAGCGACTACGTCAGCGATAGCGTATTCCGTGGTTCTTCGTCACTTGCCGATGCTTCGGTGCTTCGGCTGAGTTCGTTCGTGAAGCCTACGGTTTCGTCCGAAGGCCGCAGCTACAACTCCAACCATTCATCGCCATACCTCTTCATCGGGCAAGTCGCCTCCGAAGGGCTTTCGGCCTGGCCGGTGCTAAAACTACCGTTCTTGCAAGATAGCGTCGGGCAGTTGCTCGACGATACGCTGAAGCTCCACATGAGCAACGCCTTTTACTATGGGACGTCCGGATCGACGACGATCGAGTTCGATATCTATATTTCGAATACTGTGTCGGATTCGATGGCATCGATCTCCGCAAGCGATCTGGTCGGTGCACCAATTGCACACTACAGTGGTATCGTTGCCGCAGACTCGGTCTTGAACCTCGCGCTCCAACTCGATACCGCCCGGCTCTTCCCGGCGCTGCGGACGACGCAGCTTTCGCTGGTTCTCGTTCCGAGCGCGAACATGAGCACGATTCGTGCCTTTGCGTCGAACGAGAACGGCAGCGCATCGCTGCAACCCACACTTCAATTGCTAGCATTCTCGACAGCGGGGAATTACACGACAACACGCATACCGGAATACGACTTTCACGTTGCGCAGGAAACGCAAACGCCCCCGACCGGGACGTTCGAACTGCGCGGGAGTGTCGGGCGCCGCGAACGAATCGTAATCGACACCCGTCAATTACGCACGCAGCTCGGCCTCGGGCCGTTCGCTACGATCAATTCCGGTTTGCTGACGTTGTTCACCGACCCGACACAACACACCTTCGGATCGGTACCGACGGACTCGTCGCTACCGGCGTTGATCTATCGCGATAGTCTCACGGCCGATTCCATCGCTGCGATTGCGTCGTATGGGTCGCGCTCCACAACGGACGCCAACGCTATCAATTACCAGATCCGTACACTGATTGAGTATGCCGTCCGTCACAGCGTCGACAGCGTGGTGCTGGAAGTACAGACCGGCTATGCATCACGCGCGTTCGGAGGAACGGCAATCTTCGTGGAAGACTATAATGTCAATCGATGGATCTGTTACGGACAAGATGCTCTCGACCCGACCAAGCGCCCACGTCTCACCATTGCGTTCTCCTATCTGAAATGAAGAGTAACCTGCTCACGCATTTGCGTATTCTGTTCGCAGTGTCTGTGCTGCTGATGAGCGGCAGTTCGGCGTTTGCGCAGGGGTCGCCGTACTCGTTCCTCGGCTTTGGCGATCCGGTCGGGAGTACGCACGCGCATCTGCTTGGATTGTCCCAGACAGGCGTTGCACTGACGGACGGTTCGTTGATCAACGAGTTGAATCCTGCGGGCTTCGCATATATCCCTGCCACGATGGTCGATCTGCGGCTGCGGTATGCGTATGACAAAGCAACGATCGGGTCGGATCAGGGAGTGAGCTCGATGGTCAAGCTTGGTGGACTCTCGGCGGGTACATCGGTCTGGTCGGCTGCGTCGATGGGCGCTGCAATTGGCTTCACACCGATCACTGACGCCGAAGCGCAGACCGAACGCTTGGATTCGCTAGGCAACACGATCTACAAGCGCGCCGGCGGACTCTCACAGTTTTACATGGGGCTTGCCGCACGACCGTTCGGAGCGTTGTCGCTCGGTGCTCGATTAGATATCATTTTCGGAAACGTCCGGACCCAGACACAAGCGAATATTTCTGGTAATGACGTTCAGGCCGGTATTTTCCAGCGTGAATATGCCGAAAGCGGATTACGCGGGACGTTTGGGTTTATGCTGGCGCTCGATTCGCTCTTCCCGCAGTTGCGCGGACTGACGATCGGTGTATCGTACTCGACGGCATCGACGTTAACTGCGACACAGCGGACGATCGTCACGCCAATCTCCACAACGCTCGATTCGACGATCGAAGTCGGCGGCTACGGGTACTATCCTTCGTCGATCCGTCTCGGTCTTGCAGGGCGTTTCGGCGATCGCTATCGCGTCGAAGCAAATCTCTCGGGACAGGATTTTTCCAATGCCCGTGTCTTTTCACTCACGAAGGACTTGATCGGCGACCCGACGCTCGGCTCGTCGAACCGTTACTCGTTCGCGTTCGAACGTATGGCGCTCGGCGCACAGGATGCGCGCGGTGCTGCGTTCTGGGAGAAAGTCGGTCTTCGGCTCGGTGCAAGCTATGCACAGCTTCCGTTCAAGCCTGCTGCCGGAGTTACCGTGAACGAGGTAGGCGGTTCGTTTGGTCTTGGCATTCCGTTCGGTGGTGGTTCGTCGATCGATCTCGCAGCCGAACTCGGAATTCGTACGCCAAGCAATGCGAACATCGAACCGAAAGATACCTACTTCAAATTCAGCGCCACGATGATGCTCGGAGAAAAGTGGTTCGTGTCGCTCAGAAGGGATGACGATCAATGAAGGTAGCTGTTGCCAGCGATCACGCAGGATTTGCATATAAAGAAAAGGTACGAGAGTATCTTGCATCGAAGGGATACGAGGTGCTCGACTTCGGCGCATTTTCTGCCGAACGCAGCGACTACCCCGATTTCGGACATCCTGCTGCCGAAGCGGTTGCAACACACACGGCAGATAAAGGAGTATTTGTGTGCGGCAGCGGCATCGGCATTTCGATCACGGCAAATCGTCATCACGGTGTTCGCGCCGTCGATGCCATGACGCCGGAAATGGCGAAGCTCGCCCGCGAGCATAACGATGCAAACGTGTTGGCGCTCGGTGAGCGGCTTGTGAGCTGGGAAGACGCGATGACAATCATCGATACATTTTTTGCGACGGCTTTCGAAGGCGGACGTCATCAGGTCCGCGTGGAGAAGATCGATTCGGGTGTGAAGTAGTTTGCGCCGGACGCCACTGCATATTCTAATACTGATATGAATCTTTCAATTCAAGACCCCGAGATCGCCCAGGCGATCGCACAGGAAATCGGACGCCAGCGCGAAGGCCTCGAGCTGATCGCCAGTGAAAATTTTGTTTCCGCACAGGTGCTTGCAGCGCAGGGGAGCGTGATGACGAACAAGTATGCCGAAGGATATCCTGGCAAGCGATATTACGGTGGTTGCGAGTTCGTCGATGTCGCCGAAAATCTCGCACGCGACCGAGTCAAGAAGCTCTATGGGGCCGAGTATGCCAACGTGCAGCCACACTCGGGTTCGCAAGCGAACATGGCGGTGTACTTCACATTCCTGAAGCCTGGCGACAAAGTGCTCGGAATGAACCTCGCCCATGGCGGGCATTTGACGCATGGGCATCCGGCAAATTTTTCCGGGCAGCTGTATCAGTTCAGCGCCTACGGCGTCTCGAAGGAAACCGGGTATATCGATTATAACGACGTCGAAGCGCAAGCGCACGCCAACAAGCCGAAGATGATCACGGTCGGCGCAAGCGCATATTCGCGTGACATCGACTTCAAGCGTATGCGTGAGATCGCCGACTCCGTCGGTGCATGGCTCATGTGCGATATGGCGCACCCGGCAGGCCTCATCGCAAAAGGGCATCTGACGAGCCCGTTGCCGCACTGTCACATCGTGACGTCGACAACGCATAAGACCCTTCGCGGACCGCGTGGCGGCATGATCCTGCTCGGCAAGGATTTTGAGAATACCTGGGGCGCCGTTGCACCGAAAAGCGGACGGACCAAGATGGTATCCGAACTGCTCGATTCGACGGTGATGCCCGGAATTCAAGGTGGGCCGCTCATGCATGTGATCGCCGCAAAAGCCGTTGCATTCGGCGAGGCGCTCGACCATCAGTTCACGGCATACGGTGCGCGCGTGATCAAGAACGCACGTGCGCTTGCGGCAGCGCTGGTGTCGAAAGGCTATAATATTATTTCCGGCGGCACCGATAATCATCTGATGCTCGTGGATCTGCGAGCCAAGAACATCACCGGCAAAGCTGCGGAGGAAGCACTCGATCATGCGGCGATCACCGTCAATAAAAATGCCGTGCCGTACGACGATAAACCTGCGCTCGTGACGAGCGGTATTCGTATCGGCACATCGGCGGTCACGACCCGTGGCATGAACGAAGGCGAGATGGTACAGATCGCAGAACTGATCGACCGGGTGATCACGAACAGCGACGATGCCAAAGTCATCGCCGGCGTTCGTGAGGAGGTCCGGACACTCACCAAGGGCTTCCCGCTCTACGAAGGGATATTCTGATCTGAATGGCTGACGAAGATCGTTCGACACGTATCGACCCCGAGATGTCCGTATGGGACCATCTCGAGGAATTGCGCTGGGTAGTCATGCGTGCGGCGATCGGGATCGTCGTTGCAATGATTCTCTGTGCAATTTTCAGCGACTGGATCCTCGAACAAGTCATTCTTTCGCCGGCGAGGAAATACGCACCGGCGTTTCAATTTATCACGACAGAGATCTACGGTCAACTCGATCTCTATATGCAGATCATTATCTGGGGCGGAGTGATCGTCTCCTTCCCATACTCGATCGTGCAGATCTGGAAGTTCGTCGAGCCCGGCCTCTATTCGCACGAGAAGAAATACGTCAAGACCATTACATTCTACACGGTCTTTAGTTTTCTCGTCGGCATGGTCTTCGCCTATTTCGTGATGTTGCCCATGACGCTTGACTTTGCGGCGGACTTCGGCTCGAAGTACATCAAGATCATGCCGGATGTTCATAAGTATTTGAGCGTATTCTTGATGACGATCGTTATCTCCGGCATCGTCTTCGAGCTTCCGCTCGTGTCGTACTTTCTCGGTCGTCTGGGGATTCTGACGCCGCCCTTCATGCGGCATTATCGCAGGCATACGATCGTCGTATTACTATTCCTTGCCGCGATTCTTTCGCCCGGCGGGAATCCGATGCTGCAATTGATCTTGTTCCTGCCACTCTGGGCTCTGTTCGAACTTTCCATCTTCGCGTCGATGCTTGCGCAGCGTCACCGTCGAAAGAAAGAACTGGAGAACCAGATCTGATGCCCGTCTCCCTTGACCAGATCCTCTTGCCCGTGACGGCGGAGCTCTCGGAGTTTCGCTCGCGAATGAAAGGGGCGATGCTCTCCGACGTGCCGCTCGTGAATCTCATTGCAAAGTATCTCGTGCGTACGAAAGGGAAGCAGGTCCGGCCGATGCTGGTGTTACTGGCGGCAAAAGCATGCGGGACTGTTGACGACACCACCTATCGTGCCGCATTGCTCGTCGAGTTGTTACATACCGCGACCTTGGTCCACGACGACGTGATCGACGAGGCGGACACTCGGCGCGGGTTCGCGAGTGTACGGGCGCTCTGGCGCAATAAGGCCGGCGTGCTGATGGGCGATTACTTGCTCGCGAAAGGGTTGTTACTGACGATCGACTCGAAGCAATTTCATCTGCTCGAGATCACCTCGACGGCAGTCCGTCGCATGAGCGAAGGCGAGTTGTATCAGTTACAGAAGTCCCGTCAGATGAACACGGACGAAGCAGCATACTTTCGTATAATCGCCGACAAGACGGCATCGCTCATCGCGACGTGTACGGAAATGGGTGCGGCAAGCGTGGTCGACGGCGGGCGCAACGCCGACGAACGAGCGATGCTGCGCGAGTATGGAGAGTGTGTCGGGATCGCATTTCAGATTCGCGACGATCTCTTCGATTACGAACGGAATGCGGCGATTGTCGGCAAACCTGTTGGTAATGATCTCGAAAACCGTAAGCTGACACTCCCGATTCTGCATACGCTTTCTACGATCGATCCCAAAGAAGCCAAGCGCATTCGCTCGCTGATCAAATCGAAAAAGGTCAGCGCTTCCGAGCGCGATCTGATCATCAATCTCGTCAGTGCAACCGGCGGACTCGACTATGCTCGTGCGAAAGCAGAAGAGTATTCCGCACGCGCACGAGCAGCCATCGCGCCGCTACCACCAAGTGCAGCAAAACAGGCGCTGGAAGATTTCTCCCACTTTGTGATCGAACGTTCGAAATAGCTTACCCTTTGACGGCGCCTGCGGTGAGCCCCGCAATGATCTTGCGTTGAAAGACTGCAAAGAGAATGAGCACCGGGATCGCCGATAGCCCTGCGCCTGCCATCAAGTGTCCGATATCGATGGATTGTTGTCCCTGAAAGAATGTCAGCGCGACAGGTAACGTCCGGAGCTTGTCCGTATTGGTAAAGAGAAACGGGAAGAGAAAGGCATTCCAGGTATTGAGAAACTGGTAGAGAAACAGTACAATGAGCGCCGGACGGGTGAGGGGGAAAATGATCTTATGGATCACGCTCATGAGGCTTGCGCCATCAAGCAACGCCGCTTCTTCCAACTCTTTGGGCAATTCGCCGATGTACTGACGAAGCAGAAAGATACCGAGCGGAGTTACAAGAAACGGGAGCGTCAGTGCAAAGTATGTGTTGATCCAACCGAAGGTCACCATTTCGCGGTACAAGGGGATCATCACGACATACGCCGGGAGCATCAATACCAGCAGCACCGATGTAAAGAGTGTGCGCTTGAAGGGGAAGTCCAGCCGTGCGAATGCATACGCCGTGTACAAACACAACACGCAGTTACCAACGGCAACGAGGAATGCGACCACGGTGGAATTGACAAAGTAGCGCCCATAACTATCCGCAGAGAGAATATCGGAGTAGTTCGACAGCGTGAATCCTTTTGCGATGAGCTCCGAGATCGTCGCAGATCCCGCCGGGTTCGGCGAGAGTGACAACACGATCATCCAGAGCAACGGGAAGAACGTCGCAACCGAAGCGACGATCAGCAACGCATAGTTCAGGATGCGGAGCGGTTTGATACCCTGTGCCATTTCGCTTACTCTCGTGTTCGAACGACAATCTTGCTGGCAGCGATCTGCACTACTTCGACGGACGAACCTGCCGGCACGAATTCGCCGGTCGTCACGACATCCACATGCTTCCCGTCGATCATTGCGGTACCGCTTGGCCGAAGCGGTGTGATCGCCAATCCGAATCGTCCGAGAAGGTCGTTACGACCAGAGCTGATCGCTGTCGTCGACGATGACGAAACTTGATGGACAAACTTCCGCATCAATCCCCAACCCGGCGCATACCTTATTATGATGAACATTGCGACAATGAAGCCAAGCAACGCGCCGGCAAGCACCTCCGATGTCGTTCGGATCCGCTCGGGTGTCAGCGCACGCAGATCGCCGGCAAGGGCAAGGAATAAGCCGAGGAATACGCCGGTCAAACCAAGCACTGCCGCTACGCCAAACGAGGGGATTGGTGTGAGTTCGATAAGGAAAAGAAAAATACCGACGAGAAAAAGCACCAACGCCATGATCGGTGCGATCTGGGTCACATACTGGGCGGTAAAGAACAGGATGAGCGCCGCGATCGACGTCAGGGTAATCATCCCGACATGACCCGTCTTGATCGTATAGAAAATACCTACAAGCCCGATGAGGATAAGGATACTGCTGACCATTGGCAGTGTCAGGAAGCGGATCACTTCGTCAGAGAGCGTCTGCGATGCTTCTGTGACTACCACATTCGAATATCCTGCGGTAGTAAGAGCCTCGTTGAGCGTATTCACTTCGCCGTCGATATACCCTGATTTGCGTGCGCTCTCGTTGGTCAGTGTCAGTAAGCTGCCTTTTGCCAGGGAGATGCCCGATGCACTGTCGAGGCCCAGTTGTTCGTCGACCATGGCGGCAGCGACGTTGGGGTTGCGGTGGTGCAGTTCGGCTGTCGTGCGCATTTCGGCGCGCATATAACTAACAACTTTTTCCGAAGCCTTTTCACCCGTCTCGTGGATCGGGGTTGCCGCGCCGAACGTGGAGCCCGGCGACATATAAATCTTCTGTGCGGAAAGCGTGATAAGCGCACCGGCCGAAATTGCACGTTTGTCGATAAAGGCGATCGTTGCGGGGACCTTCGCGTTGATTATTGCATCGCGGATGTGCGTTGCAACATCGAGTCTGCCGCCGAATGTATTGACTCGCAGCAGGATCACAGCATGCTGTTCCTGTGCTTCGTTGACGCAACGGTCAACATAGTTCGACATTGCGGGATCGACTTCGCCGATGATATCGATGACCTCGACCTTTTGCTGAGCGGCGGACGACCCGACCACGAACAACAAGGCGATCATCACAATGCAGGATCTGAGCATATAGTGTGGTATCGTTGTCGAACAAACACGCGAATACTCGCTTGGGTGTCATCGGCCTAGGAGCCCCGTTCCTATCTGGTGCCCTATTCTTCGCCTCACCGAGACCCACAAACCTAACGTTAATCAAATCAGGGCACTATCGGCCCCGTGGGCGGCTGTAACTTTTCACCCCCTCGAGAGTTTCTTCTCTAAGGAATACTGTTCCCCTGTTCAATAGTGCCGTGAGACACACACTCATTCTATCCTTCATCCTGCTGGTGGCAGCGCATGTCGCGCACGCCCAACTCAATACCTGGGTCACACAGAACCCTCCGAATCTTGCGGGAGTCTATCGTGCGGTGCAAATGGTGACGCCGACGACGATGTTCGCCGTCGGTGACGTCGGGATCATCGCCCGATCGTTAGATGGCGGGGTAACGCTGGAGAACAGGTCGATCATGCGAAAGTCGTTCTACGGAGTAAATTTCGCCGACTCGCTCACCGGGATGGTCGTCGGCGAAGAAGGCAATGCATTCAAGACGACCGACGGGGGGAATACGTGGCTGCCAATGAACATCGGCGGGAGCGAACAGCTCTATGGGGTCTTGATGGTCGATCACAACTTGGCATTAGTGTGCGGCGGGGCGAGCAGTTTTAGCAGCCTTCGCATCACTCGCGACGGAGGAGCTACCTGGAAACCGTATTCAGGCGAGTTAGGCGTTGGCGCGATCAAAAACATCCGAATGCTTCGCCCGGATTTTATCGTCTTCGTCGGCGCGAACGGGACGTACTACGTTTCCCGGGACTCCGCGCGGACCTTCCTTCAATATCAACTGCCATACCAAAACGATCTCAACGACGTCTGCTTCCTCGACGAATTGCATGTCGTTGCTGTTGGCGGTCCGAGCCGCTATTTGGTCGGCTCATCGGACCAAGGAGCCCATTGGCGGGCGCTCGATACGAATAACTTCACATTGGGCGCTGCCCAGTTGAATGGGGTGGACTCGAAAGATCCGCATGCAGTGGTTGCCGTCGGCGATTTCGGCGAGCTCTTGTACTCGAGCGATGGAGGCGACACATGGAATCGAAGTGACTTCGGTGCGCTGACATCGCTCAAAGGTGTGTCGATGTACTCGGCAACGAGTGGGTTGGTGGTCGGTCAGGATGGAGTGATTATGAGAACGACCGATGGAGGAGCGAGTTGGGAGTTCCTTCCGCGCCGACCGGAGATCCGTACACTTCGAACGGTGAGAATGATGCCGGACGGAAGTACCGGCTTTGCCGCAGGGGGCTACGGGTCGATCTTGTTTACACGGGATAGCGGTCACACATGGAATCCGGTCGAGTCGGGTACTATTGCAGGGCTGCTCGCGGCAGTTCTCAATGCCGACGGTCGGGGCTATATCGTCGGCGAAATGGGGACGCTGCTTCGGACGACCGATGCAGGCGCAACATGGGCTACGGTCAAGCTCAGTACAAGTAGACGATTGACGTGCATCGCAGAGGCGAGCCGCAATACGCTCTATATCGGCGGTGACTCAGCATTGTTCTTGAAATCGATAGATGGAGGAGAGTATTGGACACGGTATCATGGGCCGTTGCCCGATTCGTTCGGAGTCACTTCGCTGAATTTTTTCG
The DNA here is from genome assembly GCA_018266755.1 of Bacteroidota bacterium. NCBI lineage: Bacteria > Pseudomonadati > Bacteroidota > Bacteroidota bacterium. Next base: position 825,659 of record JAFDZW010000005.1, on the reverse strand, counting down.
ATTCGTTGCGAGGGGTTGTTGGCTCGCCCGACGGAATGTGGAAGACTGACGATGCAGGAATTACCTGGAAGCAGGTCATTTCTACCGGATTACCTGCCGCGTGGATTGCAGTCGCGATTGGTAGTTCACCGACAAATGCATTTGCGCTTGGTACCTCGTTTGACGGTTCGTTTTATGCGCATACTACTGATGGTGGCGACACATGGGGAATAGCGATCTCTGGGAGCGTCGTGAGCCGGGCGTATGCAATTTATACTGCCGATGGTTACCATGCGACCGCCGTTGGTCGCTACGGTCAGATCACGCATGTCAGCAGCCCGGATGGAGTGTGGTCGCTTCAGACGACACTTACATCGAACAGCCTCTTCGGTGTCGGCTTCGGCTCGACGCATGCCGGGTGGAGTTGCGGAATTCGCGGGACGATTTTGCGCATCGATACCGACGAGCAGGCCGATGTGCGCAATCCGACACACGTCGTACTGCCAACCGTGGACATCGAGCGTATTTATCCAAACCCTGCTTCCGACCGGATTCGCTTGTTGATTTCAACACCGGAGAGCTCTTCGGCAACGATTTCAATCATGGACATCCAGGGGAAGAGGGTTCTCTCAAGAGATCTTGGTATCCTTACCGAAGGGGAGCACAGTTCCGAACTCGATGTGCGTGCATTACCCGCCGGTTCATATGTCGTCACGTTGACGACGGAATCGGCTTTAGCTACTGCTCAATTGGTTGTGGTGCGGTGACGGTGTATGTCTATTATGTGGCGAGGTCGATAGATGCGATGTAACATTGTTCTTAAAAAGATGCCTCTATTCGATCAACGTACTCGCGAATCGATTGGCGCCATGATTCGCTCAATTCTCATTTTCGTCGCATCGCTGTGTCTTGCGCACTCCGTGCACGGACAGCGTAATACGTGGGTTACGCAGAACCCCTCCAACTTAGCCGGCGTCTATCACGCGGTGCAGATGGTGACACCGACGACCATGTTCGCCGTCGGTGACGTAGGGACCGTCGCGTACTCCACCGATGGGGGATACACACTTTTGAGCAAATCGCTCACGACCAAGTCGCTTCTCGGCGTAAGCTTTCTCGATTCGCTCCGTGGAATGTGTGTGGGCGAAGCCGGCGTCGCATTTCAGACCACCGATGGCGGGGCCACGTGGCTGCCGATGAATATCGGTGCCGGATCGAACGAACCACTACACAGCGTATTGATGGTTGACGATAGCCTTGCGATCGCCTGCGGTGGCACGTCGGAGAGCGGCACGATTCATATTTCGCGCGATGGAGGAGCGACGTGGACGTTGTTTGCTGCCGAACTTGGGATCGGTATTGTCAAACGGGTTCGGATGCTTCGACCGGACTTCATTGTCCTCGTCGGTTTGAACGGGTCGCTCTATGTTACGCGAAACCATGCCGCGTCGTTCACGAAGTATCTTCTGCCATATCAGAACGACCTCAATGATGTCTGTTTCCTCGACGAGCAGCATATTGTGGCTGTCGGCAGCCCCGGCCGGTATATGCTTGGCACATCCGATGGCGGTACGCATTGGCATGCGCTCGATAGTGCGAACTTCGATCTCGGATCCGCCCAGCTCAACGGTGTCGATGCTAACGATCTTGCGCACGTGGTCACCGTCGGCGACTACGGTGAGATCCTCTATTCGACCAACGGAGGTGAGAACTGGACACGAAGCTTCTTCGGATCGCTTGGTGGATTGAAGGCGATTTCGATGTACTCTGCGCTTGATGGTATCACCGTTGGTCAGGACGGACTGATCATGCGTACATCCGACGGCGGCGTGACGTGGGAGTTCATCCCTCGTCGGCCGGAAGTTCGTACGCTGCGAGCGATCCGGATGATGCCGGACGGCCAGCGCGGATTCGCCGCCGGAGGTTACGGGACGATTCTGTATACTGTCGATAGTGGCCACACATGGATTCCCTCTGCAACTGGTGTCATCACCGGGCTCAACGGAGCAGTGCTTAATGAGGATGGGCGAGGGTTTGTCGTAGGCGACTTCGGCACGCTGCTGCGGACTAGCGATGCCGGCGTTACGTGGTCGCGCGTTACTCTCGCCACGTCGAAGACATTGCATTGCATCGCCGAGGCAAGCAAGAACACGCTCTATATCGGTGGTGACTCGGCACTGTTTCTGAAGTCGACGGACGGAGGGGCGTATTGGACTCGCTACCATGGGCCGTTGCCGGATTCATTTGCGATCACTGGGATGACCTTCTTTGATTCGCTGCAAGGGTTGGTGTGCTCGCCATTCGGTGTGTTCAAGACAACCGATGCAGGTATTTCGTGGCATTTGGTACTCTCTCCGATTGTGTGCGGGTTCATGAAATTATCGGCCAGTAGTATGATGCCGAATGCAATCGGTGTAGGTCTTGCAACGGGGGGACAGTTCACCGGTGCTGTCGGCTACAGTACCGACCGGGGAGAGACGTGGGTATGTACAGAATTATTACAACGCAGTCCGTTTCCACCGTCCGATGTCTTTACACCGGATGGAGTTCACGCGACCTTTGTAGGGCACTATGGATTGATCTATCATTCGGTTGATGGCGGTGTCACTTGGTCTACGCAATCAGCGCCGACAACAAATAATCTGTACGGTATTGTCTATGGCTCGACGCGTGCCGGGTGGAGTTGCGGGATTCGCGGGACGATTTTGCGCATCGATACCGACGAAGGATTGGATGTCCGAAATCCCGATGTCATTGCAATGCCGCATCTCACGATCGAACGAGTGTATCCGAATCCGGCAGTATCGCGGGTGCGCTTGTTGTATCAGCTTGACCAACCCGGCAAGGCGAACGTGCAAGTGTTCGACCAGCTCGGAGTACGAGTGCTGGACGCGCAGCTCGGTATGCGAGCGAACGGGGAGCATACCGACGAATTAAACCTCGGCGAACTTGCCAGCGGCTCGTATCTGCTCTTTCTTTCTGTTGGCAACGCTGCCGCAACCACACAGATCGTCGTTGTCAAATGAGGCGATCGGGGTAATACAAAGTCGTATCTCATATAGAATTCAAGCCGTAACGGTACTGTAACCTTTTAGGGGAATGATGGTTATTATTAGTTCGAATTTGGTGTGTAACTCTTTGGCTCTATGATCCGCTCATTCGTTCTGTTGATTGTATCGCTGTGTATCTATTCATCTGCCGACGCGCAGATCAATACCTGGATCACACAAAACCCGTCGAATATTGCCGGGTATTACCGCGCGATCCAGATGGTATCGCCGACGACGATGTTTATGGTTGGCGATAAAGGAACGGTTGCGCGTTCGACGGATGCGGGAGCAACGATCGTCAATCAATCGATCGGGTCTCAGAACCTCTATGCCGTGAATTTTATCGATAGCCTTACAGGCATGACGGTCGGTTCGAATGGTGCGGCATACAAAACCACCGACGGCGGACAAACCTGGAAAACGTTGAACATCGGTATTACCCAGCAGTTGTTCGGTGTGCTGATGGTCGACCAGAATACCGCGATTATCTGCGGAGGGACATCCAGCAACGGCCTGCTCCGAATTACGCGCGACGGCGGCAAGACGTGGAGTCAATATGGCGGCGAGTTGGGCTTTGGGTTTATCCGCGGTCTTCGTATGCTGCGGCCGGATTTCATCGTCTTCGTCGGTGATAACGGCGCGTTCTACGTATCGCACGACACAGCCCATACCTTCGTGCAATTCCAGATCCCGTATCAAAATACGATCAACGACCTGTGCTTCCTCGACGACCAACATATTGTGGCCGTCGGCAGCCCGAGCCGTTATATGATCGGGTCTCCCGATCAGGGCGTACATTGGCATTTGCTCGACAGCAACAACTTTACGCTCGGTGGTACGGCGCTGAACCGAGTTGATTCCAAGAGCCCGAATAGCGTGGTAGCCGTTGGTGACTACGGTGAGATACTCTACTCATTCGACGGGGGAAATAGTTGGAATCGCTCCTACTTCGGTTCGTTCAGTTCGATCAAAGGTGTCTCGATGTATTCCGATAAACTCGGAATGGTCGTCGGGCAGGATGGCGTCCTGATGAGAACAACGGATGGCGGAGCGACATGGGAGTTCATTCCGCGCAAACCCGAGATCCAGACGTTCCGCACGGTAAAGATGATGCCGGACGGCAAGACCGGTTTCGCTGCCGGCGGGAATGGGGCGATCCTGATAACCTCGGACAGCGGTCACACTTGGCTGCCAACGGTAAGCGGCACGAATCAGAATTTGCTCGCATCCATCCTCGACACCGACGGGCGTGGGTTTATCGTCGGTGAATTCGGCACGATGCTTTCAACGACGAATGCCGGAGCGAGCTGGAAACAGGTCCCCCTGGCTACGACGAAGCATTTCCGTTGTATTACACAAGCCAGCCGCAATGCAATCTATATCGGCGGCGACTCTGCACTATTCCTTCGCTCGACCGACGGCGGACAATATTGGACCCGTTATCATGGGCCGCTCCCCGACTCGTTCGGTATTAACGGCATTGCATTCTTCGATTCGTCGAGGGGAATGATCGCATCACCGGCCGGTATCTTCAAGACAACGGATGCAGGCATCTCGTGGAGGCTTGTCATGCCGACCACCGATTTTGCATTCAATAGTATCGCCGTCGGAACATCGCCGACCCATGCCTATGCCGTTGGGATTGGCTTTGGAAATTATACCGGGGCAGTAGCCTATACAGTCGACGGCGGGGATACATGGAACGCCACCGAACTGCAGACCGTCTCTCCGAAACCTCCGCAAGCGATCTATACTGCAGACGGATACCACGCGACTATGGTCGGACGAAACGGACTGATCTTGCATACGACCGATCCCACAAGTGCCTGGACTGCGCAGACAACCCCGACATCCAACGACCTCTTCGGAATTGCGTACGGCACAACCCATGCCGGCTGGAGCTGCGGTTTCCGGGGGACGATCTTGCGAATCGATACGGACGAGGAAGCCGACGTGAAGAATCCGACAGCAGCAACGGTATCAACGTTGCAGATCGAGCGTGTATATCCGAACCCTGCGGTGAACCGGATTCATCTATTATATCGCCTCGATCAGCAGGCACCGACGACGATACAAGTTTTCGATCTGCTCGGTGCCAGAGTGTTGAGCTCAATGCAAGGGCTGCAGTCCGACGGCGAGCATGCATGCGAATTCAATCTCGGAGGGTTGAGCACGGGGACGTACATTCTTGTCGTGGAAGCCGGAAATGCAGCCGCAACGACACAGATCGTGGTGACACGTTAGAGGCGTTGCCGATTGCGTTTCGGCAGCGACGGTTGTATCTTTAGAGGGCCTCAAACGTTGTCCTGACTGCTTGTTCGCATTCGCAGCCACAACGGAAATGAAGACACACAGACTCATCGTGATCTTATGTTGCATCGCGTTTCATTCTGCTCGTGCTCAACTGAACACGTGGGTCACGCAGAATCCTTCCAACCTTGCAGGCACATACCGTTCGGTGCAAGCCATCACGGAGATGACAGCCGTGATGGTCGGTGACAAAGGGTTGGTTACCATGACGAGCGACGCAGGAACGACGCTGACGAACCGTCAGGTCGGCACACTCACGCTTAATGGCGTCAGTTTTATCGATACGCTGACCGGTATGGTCGTTGGTGCGAATGGAACAGCGTATAAAACGACCGATGGCGGAAAAACCTGGGCCACGTTGTCTACGGGAGTGACGGACCCGTTACTGGATGTCCTCATGGTCGATAACCAACTGGCGCTGATCTGCGGCGGAAATTCAGCGGCTGGAACGTTGCTGATCAGCCGTGACGGTGGATCGACATGGAACAGATTTCCACAAGAGTTGTCGTTCGGTGCAATCCGTCGTCTTCGCATGCCGAGGCCGGGACTTATTGTGTTCGTCGGAGACGGAGGAATGTACTATGCGAGCCGCGACTCCGCCCGGACGTTCGAGTCCTTTCGGATGCCCTCCGGCAATACGATCAACGATGTCTATTATCTCGACGATCGTCACGCCATCGCAGTTGGCGGACCGGGACGCTATATCCTCGGCACGAATGACGCGGGACATAGTTGGCAGTTTGAGGATTCGATGAACTTCACGCTCGGAGCACAACCTCTCAACAGCGTCGATAAGAAGGGAAACGGTCCGATGATCGCCGTTGGCGATCACGGAGAACTGTTGTACTCGAGCAATAGCGGGAGTTCGTGGTCTCGCAGCGAATTCGGTTCGATGACTTCCATCAAGCGCGTCTCGATGCTTTCGGAATATTCCGGTATTGCGGTCGGGCAAGATGGTGTGGTGATCAAGACGACCGATGGAGGAACGAGCTGGACATTCATCCCGCGCAGACCGCAGACAAGTGCACTTCGAACCATCCGCATGATGAACGATGGCCGTCGCGGTTTTGCGGCCGGAAGTTACGGCGCCATCCTCACGACTGTCGATAGCGGACATACGTGGCTTCCGGTTCAAACCGGTACAACGAGTACGTTTTATGGTTCGGCACTCGATGACCGCGGCAACGGCTTCGTTGTCGGGGAATTCGGGACCATCTTCGGTACCACCGATGCCGGAACAACCTGGACGCGCATCCCATCGAACACCACACGACACCTTCGAGCCGTCAGCTTCGCTTCGCGCAATGCTGTGTATGCCGTTGGCGATTCAGCGCTATTCTTGCGTTCAACCGACGGCGGCCAATATTGGACTCGCTATCATGGCCCGCTGCCGGACACGGTGGGCATTACAAGTCTTGCGTTCTTCGATTCGTCATACGGATTTATCACTTCTCCTAATGGCGTCTTCCGCACAAGCGACGCCGGGATTTCCTGGAAAAAACTGAATATCCCGGATACTTACGTATTCTCGACAATCGGAATTGGGGCTGCTCGATCGCGTTTGTATCTTGGCGGTTTGGGCGGACTCGGAGTGCCACCGCTGCAACAACAGTGGCACGGTGCGCTTGCATATTCCAGTGACGGTGGGGACACATGGAAATATACCGATATTACCGAATACTCCACGCTTGCACCGCTCGGTATCTATACGGCCGACGGCTATCATGCCACGGTCGTCGGGCATGGTGCGATGATCATCCATACCGTCGATCCCGATTCTTCATGGCACCCCCAACGCGCACTGACCACCGCCGACTTGTTCAGTGTCACTTTCGGCACGACCCACGCCGGGTGGACTTGCGGTTTCCGGGGGACGATCTTGCGAATCGATACGGACGAGGAAGCCGACGTGAAGAATCCGACAGCAGCAACGGTATCAACGTTGCAGATCGAGCGCATCTATCCGAACCCGGCCGTGAACCGGATCCGGATGCAGTACACGCTCAGCCAAAGTGCTCCGACGTATGTCGAGCTCTATGATATGCGTGGCACACGGGTTGCGATGTTCGATCTTGGGCTCCAAACGGAAGGCCAACACGTCGAAGAGCTGAATTTCGGCTCGATCTCAAGCGGAACGTATGTGCTCACACTTTCGTCCGGCGGGGCGGCTGCCACGACTACTGTCTCTGTAATACATTGATATGACTTATTTTGCGGTCTTCGCTGTACTTGTAGGACGGTGATTCCCCTTGTCGGTAGCAAAATAAAACCGCCGTCAAAATCCGATTTTTCGAACTTGTGGCACGGAAATAGCGTATATTTGTATATCTGAATGCTCCCTCAGACAGATACGCGGTATCTTTCTGAGGGAGCACTCATAGTACGTGACGATATACTAGTTCATTAACCACACAACCGAATACCAAGCCTATGCTGACACGCTTCCTGGGGCGTGGCTGGGTGATGGTGATGATGCTCGTGATTGGGTTCGCCCTCACGGCATTCACACCGAACCAAAGCCAAGCTCGCAAGCGGCACAGCAGTCGGACGACGGGACGGAAGACCTCGCATAGCGCTCTGCACAGAGCAAAACGCCATTCGAAGTTCTCTGCTCGAAGCCACCGTTCGAACCTGCATCCGCTTTCGACCGCCGAAAAAGCCGAGATCATCGGAAAGATCAAATCCATGGCCAGTGCCGAGGCACTGCCGCAAGAGTCCGTCACCGAGGATGATATGAGCGCTGACGATATTGCCCAAGCGGCAAAGGAAGAGCGCGAAGAAGATAACATCCAGGTATCGCTCGACGACTTCATCAAGTCCCATAATCAGGACCTGCTCGCCAGCTCCGAAGATCCTGCGATCGCACGGGACCGCCAAAGCGACTATACGCTCTTTGACGAGTCCAACCCGGGTGTCGCCGCGACGCGTTCGGACGTGATGCAGCAGATCATCGACTGGGTCGGGACCCGCTACCACTTCGGTGGTGTCGGCCGCACCGGGATCGACTGCTCTGCATTCACCCGCGAGGTGTTCCGCAAAGCGTTCAATGTCGAATTGCCCCGCACGGCCAGCGAACAGTCCGGCCTCGGCGAGGATGTCCGAAAGAACGAGCTGCACTTCGGCGACTTGGTGTTCTTCCATACGGCACGTCATGCCCGCGTTTCGCACGTCGGCATTTATGTCGGGGAAGGGCTCTTCGCCAATGCAAGCTGCTCGCGTGGTGTGACGGTCTGTTCGCTCCAGAGCGAATATTGGTCGAAGCACTATCTCTTCGCCAAGCGGTTGTTCACCAACACGGCAACGGCACAGCGCGAGATCACGGAGAAACTCCGTCTGGCAGCGAATGCCGCTCCGGAAGCGACCAACGAAGCGAACTAACACGAGTAGCTTCGAAGTTTTCAACGCTCCGGCTTCACCCGCCGGAGCGTTTTGTTTTTCGGGCGTTTCATACGTCACGATTACTACAGAATCGCGTAGAACGAAGAGCGTGCATCGCTCTCAAAAACGCAATTAGAATTCGATACACCATTTGGCACAAGCCGCAGCACATATCGGGACACCCAAAGAACGGACGATCAAATCGATCGCCACGAACCGGTCTGCACGTCATGAATATTTTATTGTCGATGAGATCGAAGCGGGTATCGTGCTCAAAGGCAGCGAAGTGAAGTCGCTGCGAGCGGGGAAAGTCCAGTTGACCGGCGGGTACGCCCGAGTGTCCGACGGAGAGCTCTTTCTCGAGAACGTCCACATTTCTACCTACAAAGAGGCGAACCTCTCCAACCACGAGCCGCTTCGAAAGCGCAAGCTGTTAATCCATGCTTCGGAGTTAAAGAAGCTCGCACCGAAACTTGCGACCAAGGGAATTACGCTCATTCCGCTATCGATCTACTTCAGCGGGAATAAAGTGAAGGTATTGCTCGGCATTGCCCGAGGAAAGAAATCGCACGACAAACGCGAGAGCATCAAAGAGCGCGACATCAAGCGCGAAATGGATAGAGAATAACTATGCCAACGAATTTTCCGCCACTGAACGAACAGATGGACGAGATCCGCCGCGGCGCGGTCGATCTCATCGATGAAGCCGAACTTGCAAAGAAGATCGAACGCAGCGCAGCGCGGAACAAGCCGCTCGTCGCGAAGCTTGGCGCCGACCCGTCGAGCCCCGATCTGCACATCGGTCACGGTGTTCCGCTCGGCAAACTCCGCACCTTCCAGGATCTTGGGCATGAAGCACACTTGATTATTGGTGACTTCACGGCGATGATCGGCGATCCGTCGGGCCGTCAAAAGACTCGCCCCATGCTCACCGAGGAGCAAACGAAGGCGAACGCAAAGACATACGTCGATCAGGTAGGAAAGATTTTGCTTGGCGAACGGCTCGTCATTCATTCGAATAACGACTGGCTTGGGAAGATGACGTTCTCCGAAGTCATCAAACTTGCCGGTACTTACACGGTGAGCCAGATGCTCGAACGCGACGACTTCCACAAACGCTTCGACGAGGAGCAGCCAATCTCGCTGCACGAATTCTTGTATCCGCTTGCACAGGGAATGGATTCGGTCGCGATCAAATCCGATATCGAGCTCGGCGGTACCGATCAGAAGTTCAATCTGCTCGTTGGTAGAGAACTACAGCGACACTACGGGATCGAGCCGCAGTGCATCCTGACGACGCCGCTGCTCGAAGGCACCGACGGCGTGCGGAAGATGAGCAAATCGTACGGCAACTCGATCAACTTCTCCGATAGCGCCGACGAAATGTTCGGCAAGACCATGTCGATCCCGGATAATTTGATCTATCGGTATTTTGTACTCGCGACGCGCGTGAAGGATCTGGCGGCGATCAAACAGCAGCTCGACGACCACAGCGGCAATCGGCGCAACCTGAAAGTTCGATTGGCGAAAGAGATCATCGCACAATTTTTCGACGAGGCCGCCGCCGATGCGGCACTCGAACGTTTCGAGCAGATGTTCGTGCGCAAAGAAGTGCCGGACGATATCGAAGAGTTGATGCTTCCATCCGGGGAGTCGCGCAATATTGTCGATCTGCTGGTCGAAGCCGGTCTTGCCCCGACCAAGAGCGAAGCCCGCAGGCTGATTCAGGGCGGTGGTGTATCTTTGAACGGAGAAAAGGTGACAAGCCACCAGGAAGGTGTCACGCCAACGACAGAGGGGATCGTTCTCAAAGTAGGGAAGCGGCGCTTCCTGAAACTGCGGTGTGCGTAGGCGTTGCGCTGATTGCGTTTGCAATAAATTTTCAAAAAGCAGAACCGTTCGGAACCAAACGCGCGTAATTTGCCTAAAAGAACGCAAGAGTTAATTTGTAATTTAGAGATCGATATAGTATGCTTTGGACACCCGAACTAGCGCAATTTTTGGAAGATGCACCGTGGCCCGCAACCCGCGATGAGCTGATCGATTATTGCGAACGCATCGGTGCACCTCCGGCCGTCATCAAGAATCTCCAGGAGATCGAGGATAGCGAAGAGGTCTTCGAGTCCATCGAAGAGGTATGGCCGGATTACTCGGCTGAAACCGATGAGTTTTATTACGACGACGAATTGAACGAATATTGATCGGTATCGTCGTGGGGGCGCGCAAGAACGGCGGCTCACGTCGCACGGTGCGGAGCGCCCCTTCTATGCTCCGCCGAAAACTCCCCAGCCGGTTGGGTCCTCGTTCGTTGGTTCTGTATTTGAGCGTCTGTGCGTTGATGGCCGCCAACGCCGAAGCACAGAACTCAGCCGATATTCTCCGCCTTCGCAAACGCACCATCGAGGCTGTCCGCTTCGAGGGTAATGGAGCGCTTAGTTCGGCCGAATTACAGAGTGTCGTCCAGACGTATCATTCCGAATGGTACGAACATCTCTTCAATAGTGTCATTTCCACGGTCGGGATGCCGGTGCAGTACATCGATCCCGAGGTACAGGATGCCGATACGCTCCGACTGATCGCCTATTACCGACGTCAAGGATATCTCGATGCACATGCACGCTACGTGATCCACGAAGATTCGGCCAGTGCGGCGAAGTGGCAGCGTGCCTATGACCGGTATCGCATGACCGAGCAGGCGAGACATCCCGGCGATCTCCCGGACGTCAGCGACACCGTTGTGTTTCAGGTGTATGAAGGGCCACGATATTCGATCGATCACTTCGCGGTCGAAGGACTGGAACATATCGATTCGACACTGGCGCGAAAGGTCAACGGCGAAACGCTGCTGACCCATGGCTCGCCGTTTACCGAACAGGCGTTGCTTGCCGAAGCACGCCGTGTCGAGACCATCCTGCGCGAGAATGGATATGCATTCTTCACCTCGCCGCGCGATTCGTCGAAGTTGGTACTTGTCGATCGCGATCGGAAGACGCTCAATATTAATCTGGTGTACCAAACCGGTCCGCGTGTTCGAAATGGAGGATTGGTGGTCACGTACGATACCGTCATTCGGTCGCGAGGAACGTTGCGGTCCGGTGTCGTCAAACGATCGATCGAACTCGACTCAGGGCAATGGTATCGCTACACGGATCTTGCAAATTCCGAGCGTAATCTTGGAATGCTCGGTGTGTTCGAAGCCTATCGCGTCGATCTCGATACCTCGGCATATAGCGGCAAACTCAATACCATCCCCGAAGGTACGGCCTTGCCCGTGCGGGTACAACTACGGATGCAATCCACGATGGACCTGACGCCGAGTGCGTTTGCCGGGTTCGGAGGTGCGAGCAGAGGAGCCGGTGGTCTTGCGGCGACCTTCAATAATCGATCGTTATTCAACGGCGCCGAGAGTTTTACGGCACAGCTCTCGTGGCAATTCATTCCGAAGAGCGATCGTCGCGTTTCCGGTTCGTTACAGCTTTCCGTGCCGTATGTGTTCGGACACAGCCCGCTCATCATTCTGGGGAATGCTTCGAACGTCTCTATCACCGATCTGTACAAAGAACTGGTGATCGAAGCAATTTTCAGTTCGAACATCTTGCTGAGCAATGCAGGCGCGTTGCCGCGAGTCACATATTCACCTGACATCAGCCTTGAATATGTCGACCGAGTCGATAACACCGGTGTCGTCTCGCCAACGCCGATGCTGACAAGCCGTCAGTTCAATGTGCCGATCACACCGATCAATCTAACGCTCGACTGGACAAACGACCTGCTGAACCCGACAACAGGGTCCATTCTGCTCGGCGCACTTCAATTTGCGACGCCCGATATAGCAGACTTATTTCAGTCGAAGCTGCCGAGTGCATCGTATGCGAAGGTGACGGCACAGGCGAAAACCTATCTCGATGCTTCCCGTAACGGAACAAGTGTCGTAGCGCTTCGTCTTTCGCTTGGCTCGATTGCGTTAACCAATCCGTCGAACCCAGACCGCGACATTCCAATCGAACGCCGACTCTTCGCCGGCGGTCCAAACTCGTTGCGTGGATGGGGCTCTCGCGGGATTGTCGTGTCGCAGGATACTGCGCATAGCCCGTTACTTGGCGGGTACAAGTCTATCGAAGCAAATATCGAGTGGAGATATGCGCCGTTTCAATATCCCGTCGCAATCACAAGCCTTCAACGCCTGCTGACCGATCTGCGCCTGGCCTTCTTTGCCGATGCGGGAAATATCTGGGACCGTCCGCTCTCGCCGGCGATCAAAAATTGTGCGCTCGATGCCGGACTCGGCATCCACTATAATACACTCATCGGTGTCATTCGATTGGATATTGGGATGAAGCTCTACGATCCCGATCCATCTTCGACCGGCGACCGCCCGATGTCACCGACTGCAACCGGCGAATGGATCTGGAACCGGCACTTTAATTTTTGGGACCTGTCTTCCTTCCAATTCGCGCTCGGACAATCGTTCTGAGCGGTATCTCAGCGAAGTTTCCAGACTTCCGAGGCGAACCCTCCGTCGTCAAATCGCGCGAGCAACGAATCTCGACCATTGAACCAGTTGCGCCCGTTGCGTTTACCATGCGCGAGATCGACATCTAATCCGGTTTCGAGAAAGAGGTAATGATCGCGTGCACTGCGGAGCGAATCCAGCGTGCGCGGCAGTGTTGTCGAGTCAGCAAGATAGGCAAGATGGAGATCGGGACGCCCGAGCACCTGGAAGTATGCGCGAACGAAGCCTTGTTGGAAGGAGTGCTGCGCATATACTTTGTAATCGTCGCTTGTTGAGGTGAGTTCGTCTTCACTCCGCAATCCGATGAGTGCGGGGGTAGTCACGGCGACGGTCGAGCTTTGTGGGAGCTGGTGTGCCATCAGACGGATTGCTTGGTTCGCGTGGAGCCGGCTCGAACGAACATCGCACAAGAGCGCTTCCTTCGAGCGCAGCTTCGGCAGAAGAAATATCGTCGCGCCGATTGCAGCTATGACGATGCCGATTGTTGCGCCGATTCGTAGCGATGATGTGACCAACAGTCGCTCAGAAATTACACCAACAAGCGACGCAACGCCGACCGAAGCGATGAGCGTGAGCAAAAATGAGAGCTCGGCCAGTTGCGTCTTGACCAACATCATGGTGATCAGCAACACAAGCGAGTTTACGATAGCGATCGCGCCGAACGGGACAATCAATACACGTCGGCTTCCGCGGTTGCCTCCTTGTATTGCGAATAATGGAGCTGCGAGCAGGATCGTCAGCAATAATAAGGGTTTGTACACGACCCAGCACACGAGGATCAATACGCTGAAAATCGTCGCGATCACCGCAGATTTGCGAACCGTGCGAGCCGAGTCTGCCACGATCAGCCCGACGATCCCAAGCGATACGAAGACGACGAACGGCGTTGTCGCAAGGGTATCGGAATAGTATCGCAGACGGTCCATCATCAAGAAGTGCAGAGTTTCCCGCGGGATCTCGCCGAAATGAAAAAAACGGGTGCTCGTAGCATTCGATGAGAAGAACATCACCAGTGAGACGAGGGCAAATAATCCGTAGGACGCTGCCCAGAGGATGCGGCCGTTTGTCGAGAGGGGTTTTAGTCCGCGCTGAATGCGACGTCGGCGAAAGATGACCATCCCGAGGAATACGCCATGGATCAATAGTAATGACGGCTCTTTGGTCATCACTGCAATGACCCCGATGATATTAGCGGTCACCCAGAACGATGTTCTGAATTCGTCGAGTGCGCGAATACCGAAGTACCACGCCGCGGAGCAGAACATCATTTCGAGTGCGTACGTGAGATCCGCAAACCAGAACAGCACGTTCAGGATCGGCAGGAAGGCAAGCCAGTAGGCAACGGCCGAGATCGGTAATGCAGAGATTCGCTCGCAGATGTATCGCGCAGTGAGACCTGTAAACGCGATTGCCGTGAAGTATGCCCCGACCAGAAGTGTATGCCAGATCCAGTAGCGGTCCGGCCCGGCGAGGTGTGTCAGCAACCAGAAGGTCATCGCCATGACCGGACGGAACGACATGAAGAGTTCGCCTGCGGTGGTGCTGAACGAGTCGGTGAACGGATGATGAATCGCCCATTGCATATAGAGCACATCGTCCATGCGAAACGGCATTCCATAGCGCGTCACAAGAACGACGATCGCTACGATACCCAGCACGAGTAGCGAACCGTCGAGTATGCGGCGGCGGCGTGTGCGCACGGAAGAGCGGGGTGGCGTTGGCGTCACGGACGGTAGTGTGTCGTGTCCAGTTGGATACCGCCGCCAGCGGGTTGAGGCGGTGTGGGCGGGAGGGTGTTCATCTTTTCGACCGGTGCGACCCCGACGCCATAGGTGCGCACCAGCCGTGTTCCGAGTACCAACGTGACAAGCATCAGTGCGATCGTGACGATCTGTAGCGTCAGATATGCACCGCGTGTCGCGGCACCTTTATCGGGCGCGTTGATTACCTTCGCCAACGCCATTCGGAATGCAACGACGATCACGACGAACACCGCGAAGCCCATCGCAGTCGTCTTATGAAACATCTCGCTCAGACTTGCATCCGACGGAATCTTCGTCGCACTTTCGGTGGCGAGTCCGGTAAAGACGGATATGATAGCGAAGACGAAGCCGAGGCGCAGACTATTCCAACCGTACCGTACTGCGCCATCATTCGAGCGCTTGCGGCCGATCAGCTCGAACGCAATGCCAAGCGTCACCAGCGCGACGGTGAAGTAGTTCGATACTATGTGTAGTTCTCCGAAGCCCATGTGCGGTGGGTTTGATCCTACAAAAGTACGAAGAAAGTAGCCAGTAGTCAGTAGCAAGTAGTCAGTAATCTGTAATCAATAACCATCTACCAATCCCGTATCTTTGTAACCGTACGCATGACCCGTCGTAACGTCACGCAATGCAGCAACCATCTCGTACCACGTTCTTCGTTCTCTATACGATCATTTGCCTCATTTGGGGCTCGACGTGGCTCGTGATCCATCTCGGCAATTCGTCGGCGATGCCGCCATTTGCTGCTGCGGCCTTGCGATTTACGGTTGCGTCGTCACTGCTCTGGGGTTTTGTTGCAACAAAAAACATCTCCGTCCCGAAGACCAAACAGCAATGGCTTGCGACACTCTCGGTAGGCTTGCTGAGTAACGGTGCGTCGTTCGGGATTGTGTATGCAACATCGCTGTATGTCCCTTCCGGTCTCGGTGCGGTGATCTTTGGCACGATGCCCCTCTTTACCGCTGCATTCGCGCACTACTACATTCCGGGTGATCATCTGACACGTACACGTGTCACAGGTATTGTCATCGGCGTGTTGGGTATCGCGACGATCTTCTTGCCGCAGTTCTCGCAAGTAAAAGTGGAAGGACTGTGGGCGATGGGACTCTTGCTAATTGCGCCGATCGTCAGTGCGGCGAGCGCAATCGTTACAAAGCGTGGGACCCACGACGTCCCGGCCGTGACCGTCAATGCCATCACGACTGCCGTCGGTGCGCTTGTGCTTGGGGTGATCGCGCTCTTTACCGAGCCGATCGACAAGATCGATCTCTCATGGAGCCAACTTTGGCCGATCCTCTATCTCGCCATTCTTGGGACGATTGTCACATTCGGCATTTACTTCAAGCTCATCAAGATCACGAGCGCAGTGACAATGAGCTACGTCTCGGTGATTACGCCGGCAATCGCAGTCTTCCTTGGGTGGATTATTCTCGGCGAGAAACTCGATGCATATGAAATATCCGGCTCCGCACTCGTACTCATCGGAACAGCGATCTCGCTACGGATGTAAAAAACCTCGTAGGGGCGACGCATGCGTCGCCCGCTCTTTCGTCAGTCTGAATCTCACGTAGTGCAGCCTGTACCCGACGGCGGTCGAGGCATGCCTCGACCCTACATCCGATACTTATCTGCCGCCCTGACCAACTCCTCGCTGATCTCGTCTTCAAACATCGAATGCCCTGAGCGCGGGCAGACCACAAGATCCGACTTTGGAAGGAGCTTGTGCAGCTCGTACGCATTCTGCATTGCGCAGATGACGTCGTAGCGTCCATGCACGATAGTGGTCGGGATGTGCGCGATCTTATGTGCGTCACGCACCAACTGTCCTTCTTCGAGGAAGCAACGATTGATGATGAAGTGACACTCGATGCGCGCGAAGTTCAGCGCGAACTGATCCTCGGTCGGGCGCTCGGTTGTCACGAGCTTGATGATGGAATACTCCCAGTTCGACCAATGCTTTGCCGCGGCGAGCATCGCGTCTTTGTCGGGGCCGGTGAGAACGCGATAGTAGGCCTCGACCCACGATTCATTTCCTTGTCGTGTAACACCCGAACAAAAATCGGCCCATTGCTCGGGGAAGATCTCGCTGGCGCCGTACTTATAGAGCCAGTCGTTATCGAGATCGCGCGAGAGGAAGATGCCGCGCAAGATCAGATGCGTGACACGCTCGGGATGCGTCTCGGCGTAGGAGAGAGAAAGCGTCGAACCCCATGATCCACCAAATACCACCCACTTCTCGATGCCGAGATGCGTGCGAAGCTTCTCGATGTCCTCGACGATGCTCCACGTATCGTTGCCTTCGAGCACCGCAAGCGGCGACGAGCGTCCGCAGGCGCGCTGATCGAAGAGTACCGCACGGTAATGCTTCGGATCGAAGAAGCGCCGCATATCGGGCGAACACCCAGCGCCTGGCCCTCCGTGCAAGACCACGACCGGCTGCCCGTTCGGGTTGCCGACCTCTTCGTAATAGATCGTGTGAAGGTCCGACACCTGCAGGTGCCCTGAATTGAACGGTTCGATCGGCGGATACAACGGCATGAGCGAAATATGAAGTATGAAAGATGAACTATGAAAATGAATTTGCAGCAGAGATAGATTCCGGATTTCTTGGATACCGACGAAGTGTCGTACTCTCCCTCTTCCCAACCACTTCCCGTAAGCGGGAGGAGGAGACGTATTTGCCGTTGCTCATGCGTATCTCTATTTTTGAGATTCTACTTCAACCAGCATAAGCAATGTATAGTCGATCCTCCTCTCGTTACGGGAGGGGGATAGACTTCAGACATCTTGAACAGACCTGTTGAGGATGTCTATCGTCTATTCACGGGATGGTTGGGGAGTGGCTTTCGGCGGCGGTGAGCAGGTGCACGCAATATTAATTAATCGAAAATCTGTGATGGGCACCTTGACACGGATTTATGCATATCGTATCTTAATAGTATGAGACGACGAGCACCATAGTGTAGCTGTTCTTTGCAACGAGTCCGCCACGGCGGACTCGTTGCATTATGGGGGCCGGCTGTGCGTGTGTATAGCGATGTTGTTGATATTATTGGTAATTGTGGGGATGGGTGCTCGCGGTTTATTGGAGTTACGGGGGAGGGTTGTATTCTGGGTCATTCTGAGCACGTTCGCTTCGCTCAGAATGACGGGTGAGGTAAAGGGAGATTATGGCTTCGCCGCATTGAGTCCGGCAGGACGGCCACAGATGTAGCCCACGAATTCATTCGTGGGCGAGGTTCTGGGCAGGACCGAATGTTTGTGGCTGCCGAAAGGGGACGGACTGAGAGTCCGTGCCACCGGTTTTGGACGTGCTGCGGCTCTGCGAGAGGGATTCTTCGCTTCGCTCAGAATGAGGGGTGGGGTAACGGGAGATTGCGGCTTCGCCGCATTGAGTCCGGCAGGACGGCCACAGGCGTAGCCCACGAATTCATTCGTGGGCGAGGTTCGGGGCAGGACCGAATGTTTGTGGCTGCCGAAAGGGGACGGACTGAGAGTCCGTCCTACTGGCGTGGGTATGCTACGGCTGCGCGAAATGGATTCTTCGGTCGCCGCAGCGACCGAAGAATGACAGGTGTTATGGGGTGACGCCGAACGTAACGAATGGGGCAGGCGTTACGTACACCCCTTCAGAAGAAGGTTGTTCGTTGAAAATTGGGGGTGCATTGGATTCGACGGGGGGCGGATGCTCCGAGCGTCGCGATCCGGGTGGTGTATGGAACATCCGTAAACAAGACCATACGCGGCTTAACCGCCGACTATAGCTATGCAATGGCTGCCTAAGCTCCGCGTCCTTGCGACGCGTTGACGCTGCTAGACTCACTATGTGAGTCGGGTGCCCATCCGCAACACCGCTTAGAACGAACCGGTGTTGATCACGGGTGTCGCATGTTCGGTCTCTCCTGCAGGAGCGTTGTTCGCCTGCGGGAGTATCGCAGGAACGACGGTACTTGGATGTCGGTGGCCTCTTGCTTTGGCGCCGAGTACTAATCAACAAGAGGCTACGATCGTAGAAGCGCCGGGACATGCTTTTCGGACAGGGGTTCAATTCCCCTCACCTCCACTTTTACATTGAGAAGGGCTGACTGTCATTCTGAGGAGTGGCTTTAGCCCGACGAAGAATCCCTCTCGCGGAGCCTCTGTGCGTTTCATCAAGGGATTCTTCGCTTTGCTCAGAATGACACGGATGATGCGGTGTCATTCCCATAAATCCTCTCAGCGCCCTCACAACGTATATTGGTAAAATCACCAATCACTAACCACCAGTCACCAACCACAGACCATGCGGATTCTCATTTCCGGTTCGACAGGATTTCTTGGCAACGCACTCGTTGAACTCTTGCAGCAAGGCGGCCACACGGTCGTCAGGCTTGTCCGAGATTCGCATCACGCCGGACTCCTCTGGGACCCATATGCCCGGAGCATCGACCGTTCGCGGCTGCATGGCTTCGACGCGGTCATTAATCTATCGGGCGAATCGATCTCAGGGCGTTGGACGGCCTCGAAGAAACGCGAAATCCTACGTAGTCGCATTGAGACGGGCAATTTTCTCGTCGAGCTTATCAGCGAGATGAAGCAGAAGCCGTCGGTCTATCTTAGCGCATCGGCGATCGGTTACTATGGTGATCGCTCAGACGAGGTGCTGACCGAGTCGAGCGCACCGGGCTCTGACTTTCTGGCCGATGTGTGCAAGCAGTGGGAGGCTGTCTCGAAGCCTCTCGAAACTCAGGGGCTGCGTGTCATTCGTATGCGAACTGGGTTGGTGCTCTCACCGAAAGGCGGTGCACTGCAGCAGTTGCTCTTGCCATTTAAGCTTGGCGCCGGCGGGCCGGTCGGTAGTGGACGGCAGTGGTGGAGTTGGATCGACTTTGACGACCAGATCCGTGCCTACGAATTTGCTTTGACCAATGAGAAGATCAGCGGCGCGGTCAACGGGACCGCTCCGAATCCGGTCACGAATAAAGAGTTTGTTAAGGCCCTCGGCAAGGCACTCTCGCGGCCGTCGTTCATGCCGCTGCCGTCGTTTGCAGTGAAGCTGCTGCTCGGTGAGATGGGTGAGGGCTTATTGCTTGGTAGTCAACGAGTTGAGCCGAAGGCACTGGTGAATTCCGGGTTTGAATTCGGGCAGACCGAGATCGAGAAGTGCTTCCGAAAGCTGCTCTAATGAAGCCTTTGAAATGGCGTCATTCTGAGCGAAGCGAAGAATCCCTCTGGCGGAGCCTCACTGCGTTTCATCAATGGATTCTTCGCGGAGTTTACACTGAGCAAAGTGAATGTGCTCAGAATGACGTATAAAATTGGACATTTCTAGAACTTTTTCAAACCCAAAAGCATTATAACGCGGCTATTTGGAAGGATTGTAATATGTTCGCAATTGTAGATTTCAGAGGGGAACAGTATCGCATCGATGGCGACATGAAGCAGCTTCGTGTTGCGTATATCGCTGATGCCGAACCGGGCAGTGCGGTCACGTTCGACAAGGTGTTGATCGCTAACGACAAGGTTGGCGGCAAGGCCAAGATCTCCGCGACGGTCGCTTCGCACGGCCGCGACGGCAAGATCATCGTCTTCAAGAAGAAGCGTCGTAAGGGATACCGCAACACGCACGGTCATCGCCAGGATTACACGATGCTCAACATCAACGAGTTTTCTATCTAACGTCCCTTACTCGTAGGGGCGAGGCATGCTTCGCCCGCAGTTCGGACGGGAAAGTACACGATAAAGTTTAGCAGGAGATTATAGACAATGGCACATAAAAAAGGAGCCGGAAGTACTAAGAACGGACGCGATTCACACGCGCAACGACTTGGCGTCAAGAAGTATGGCGGCGAGCACGTCCTTGCAGGGAATATCCTCGTCCGTCAGCGCGGCACGAAGTTCCATCCCGGCGTGAACGTCGGCATGGGCTCTGACGATACGCTCTTCGCTCTTTCCGAAGGAACGGTGAAGTTCGAGCGTTTCCGTTTGAACCGCCAGCGCGTCAGCGTCTATCCGAACTAAGCAGTCGGATCAGCTTTGAATAACAAAAAGAGCGGGCAGTGTCCGCTCTTTTTGTATTCCGGTATTGCCTCGGATTATAACTCTATCTCCCGCCATTTCTCCTCGACGTTCTCAAGTTTCGGCGACTGCAGCCCGAAGAGCGTGTCGTCCACATACTCCTCCGAACGCATCCCGACCAGCACGCTCGAGACGCCTGGAATCGAACGAAGCATGATGATAGCTTTCTGGGAGAGCGAAAGCTCTTCGCGGTCCGCCGGAAGAACAGGGCGCAGCTTGGTATGGAGGAATGCCGCGCGCTCGTTCGACTTTGTCAGATAGTAGTTCGTAATGTGCTCGACAACTTCATCGACCGATTCGGCATACTCCTGCAATGCGATGAACACCTCGCGATGCTGAGCTCCCACTTCACGCAGCAGATCGAACACATACTGCAAGCGCGGACGCAGTGTGCCGAAGAGCAGATCGCGCCACTCCTCGAACGACGAGAACGCGCTCCAGCGGCTGCCGTCGAGCCACTCGCCGACAGCAAGCAGACGCTGGACGGCATCGTAGGCTTGCGGATTCAATGCAATCTCCTTGAGCGGTCCCTTCTTGAACTCGTCTTCTTGTAGTTTGAGATCATGCACCAGGTCGCTGATGTCCTGCTCCGGTGGAAATTCGCGGATGGGGTAATCGGCCAAGCGGATGAGGAGCTTGTCCTTGATCGCATTGAGCGGACGGTTGATGAGCACGCCGATGTTGTGCTCGCGAGCGAACTCGATCACCGACTTCGACGACTTCTCCTGATTCTTCTCTGTGATCGCCCCACGCTCATACAGATTCATCGGTAGCTGAATTACAGCGAAATGATTCGGCTTGGCTGAGACGGATTTCCAGACGCGTTCGAGCGAGGTGCGGTCGACCGATTCCTCCGGCTTCGGAAATGTGTTCGAGCTGATGCCGTACCACTTGATGCGGCCGCGCTCGACTTCGGTCTCCAGATACTCGAGTGCCTTCGCAATACGCTTCTCGTATGTATCGCGCGCTTCGTCTTCCGGAATGTTGTCGTCGATCGCTGCCTGAATGTAATACTCAGGGTTATGCAGCAGATATACGTCGATCGTCTCGAGGCCGAGTCGTTCGAGCGAGCGGGTGATCTGGTCTTCCAGGAATTCAGGATGGATCGAATGCCAAAGACCATTGCTGTACTTCACGAGCTCGGAGTCGTAGCTCCCGATGGTCGTATCCGGCTTGCGGCGTTCGACATCAGCAGCGATGCGCTTGTAGTTTTCCCCCTGAATATACCCGCCTTTCGAGACAACAACGATCTGCTCTCGCGTGATCTCGCCCGCTTCGATCATCGAGGCAAGGACCGCACCGATAAGCGTTTCGGAATTCCCGTCGGCGTAGTTCGAACTCGTGTCGATCAAGTTCACCCCCATTCGAATGGCCTTCGAGAGGGCCGCGCGGTGCTCGGCCGAGCGGACGTCACAACGGTATGTGCCGAAACCGACCTGGCTGACGACGAGGCCGGTCCTCCCTAATGGATTGAATTCATGAGAGATAATGCCTTCTCTGTCACGGAACGATGTCGTCCCTTCTACTGTCGCGAAGCCTGTGATCATAAATTGGAAATTGGAGGCGGATTAACAAGCCTGGGGCGGGGTGGGTTGCCCAGAAGTTTTTTGTAACCTTTTTAGTTTAAATGTGTCTTTTTATATGAGAGTAATTATTCCCCATACAGTGACCGAACCGAAGCGCCCCGCTCCCAGTGGTGAAGCGTCAAGAACCGCATTGCGTCGGAGTCTTGATTCT
Source organism: Bacteroidota bacterium (assembly GCA_018266755.1). Lineage (NCBI taxonomy): Bacteria > Pseudomonadati > Bacteroidota > Bacteroidota bacterium. The sequence continues at coordinate 802,872 of JAFDZW010000005.1, read as the reverse complement.
TCGACCATTTCTGCATTTATTGCAGGGGATGTGAAGGCCTTCAAAGAGGTGTACGAATTCTACGCAGATTCGCTCTTTGCGTATTGCCTCTACATCATGGGTGACACCCGTGCGGCTGAAGATGCACTGCAGGAAGTGCTCATTCGCATCTATTCAAACCGCGAACAACTCCGTGAAGGAGCAGCCATCAAATCGTGGCTGATGAAGATTACGCGGTCGGTGTGTCTGAACCTCACGCGCACATCGAAGTTTACGCCGGAGTTCGTCTATCTCGATGCCGATTTCGAGGACGAAGAAGGCATCCTGCATCGGCAGAAGGAGTTGTCGTTCGAGGCGATCGATCCGGCAATGCCGCAGCAGATCTTCCAGTATGCGTTCGAGCGCGTTGCGCCGATCTACCGGGAAGCGTTTCTGTTGAAGGAAGTAGAAGGATTTTCCTATGCCGAGATCGCCGACCTTACAGGCGTATCGGTGCCGAACGTCAAAGTTCGGATCAATCGTGCAAAGAAGATGCTCCGTAAGCTGCTGGCTCCGCATTTTCGTGCAGAGCTCGGCTCACGAATTCCCTCTGTCCCAGAAGAACACGAACAATAAGATTCCTGCTGGACGCTCTGAATGAGTTTGGAAGATCGCATCATAGAGTATCTCGATGGCGGGCTTACGCCTGACGCTCGTGCTGCGCTCTTGCGCGAGGTGCGCCGGTCGCCACATGCAACAGAGTTGCTCGAACACCACCGAATGCTGCGCTCGCTCGCAAAGACTTCGGTCCACAGTGTTCACGCGCCGCTGCTGACATCTGCTGCATTCGAGGCCATCGCTTCATCTACCCCTTCGCCGATCCCGTCTACCCGTCGCAAACGCACGGTAGGAATCGCTACACTCGCTGTTCTGCTGATCGGTACGATCGTAACATCGTCGCTCTTGCTGCGAAACGGCACCGATCGGTCGCTAGGATCGCTCCACACTGCATCGATCGGTTCGACGAGCATCCCAGACTATGTTGATTCTCACAGCGATCGGAATATAGCTTCTTCCTCATCGATCGATGCAGTAATGCCGAGTCAGAGTGTGCCAACGCATACCAAGAAGTTGGATGATCCTTCGATACCGCTCGAAGTAATCGCTGCACGGTCGAATTCAGAGGGGATTGGACCCGATGTTGTACAAATACCAGTTGTCAATCTGGCAGCGATGAGCGATGTCGGCAGCATCACGACGGAACGTGCACACGATCTTGTCACTCTCCGCCAGGGGGAGCGACGCGAAGAGCGTGATCGGTTCGAGGCTACACTTCAGACGTCCAGCGGCTTTACGACACCGGCCGACGCACAGCCGATCAAGCCATTCGCCGAGCAGCGTCTTGGCATCGGATATTTCATTACGCGATCGAATGTGATCGGAGTTCGGGTGACCTCCGGATTATATCAATTGCCCGGCAGTGTCGTGTCGATGAAAGAAACTGGGGTGACCGTTCTGCAACAAGCGTTAGAGACTCGTCGCGCATGGGGCGGCGAGGTCTATGCAGCGCATCACTTCACGGGGTTGTTCAATACGCCGGTCACGGCACTCATCGGCGCCTCGGCTGGTTTTATTCCCAACGGGTATACCGTTGCTGCGGAAGCAGGGGTTCGCATTCCGGCTTCTGAGCATTTCGATTTTGCTGTTGACTTTTCCCTCTCGCGCGTGCACTCGAACATCGGCGGTGCCGATGCTGTGCTGTCGAACGCGAGCGTGGCGAATGCACCCGTGCTCTTCTCCGGGACCGGCATTCGGACGACACTCAACGGCAGTATTCACTATGGTATCCAATACCGATTCTGATGAAGAGACTCACCACCCGGGCACTTCGAGTGCCATCAGTATTGCTCGCCGCGGGACTCGCCTCCTGCGGGATCGCAGATGCGCCACAACATCCGGCACCGATAACCAACGTCTCACAATTCTATTTCCCCTTGTCTGATGTGGGTGTGTCATTCGCGTATTGTCGTGCGACTTCGATCGGGACCGATACGGTCCGCATGACAATGAACGGACGTGACCAAACAACAGTCGACCTGTCGCCGGATCGTCGCTGTTACGCCGTTGGGATCAGCAACCGCGATCAATTTCATAGCGATCTCTACTTCATAGTGAACGATAGCGAAGCTGCTACCGTAGGGAGTGTTTCCTGCGGCAGCGGGGGCGCCACGTGGCTCGATCTGAAGAGCCCGCTCACCGAAGGCCAACAATGGCAGTTCAATACCGGCAACTTCTATTCGCCTGAGGTAGTGACGGCAACAGTCACACGTCGAGGCGCACAAATGAAAATGCCGGCAGGGCAAGTATTCGACGATGTCACCGAAGTACAATATGTTACTGCGGAGTCGGATACAACGGTGAAATGGTTTGCACGAGGAGTCGGCTTGATCTACTCGAGCTCCACTCGACCCGACACGTACTTCGGGTCTGTGATGAAGTATATCGGACCAGTTCAGTAATTGAAATAAAGAAGGCCGCATACACGGCCTTCTTCGTTCATACAAGGGTATGCTTCTATTACTCCGAAAACCACGTTAACTTGAACGGGTTGTTGTCTTGCGCATTGATGGGGAAGTCCTTCACCCACGGCTGCATCAGATGGTAGTCTTCGTCGTAGTAGAGAATCACTTGCGGTGCGCTCGCGATTGCAATTTGATCGCACTTGGCCCAGAGTTGTAGCGCTTTTGCACGGTCGGTTTCGGCAATGGCTGCTTCGTATGTGCGATCGAACTCGTCATTACGGAAGCGCGTCTGGTTGATCGAGCTCGGTCCGCTCGGCGGAATATTTTTGCCATAGAGCAGATTCAGGAAGTTCTGCGGATCGGGATAGTCGGCAACCCAACCGAGCCGGAAGTAGGCAGCCTTTCCGTCGTCGATCATGGGCGTAAGCTGCGACCACTCTTTGATCTCGAGCTTCACATCAAGCCCGAGATTTTCCTTGATCTGTGCCTGCACCGCTTGGGCAACATCTTGGTTGCGTCCGCCGCCTTTGTTGACGTACAGTGTCAGCTCCGGCATTTGTCCGTTGAGCTCCTTCTTCGCAAGCTCGAGTTCGTTCTTCGCACTGTCTGGGTTGAAGACAAATCCTTGAATCTGGTCGAACGGATATCCCGGCATACCCGGCGGAACGAGGCCGTGCTCGCCCGGTGCGAATGCCTGACCTTTGAGAATATACTTCACGATCTTCTTACGGTCGATCGCAAAGCTGATCGCGCGTCGCAGATGCACGTTCGATACGCCGGGATAGACAGTGTTGAAGCCATGGAATTGCGTCGCAAGCGCTGCAATGCGTCCGAGCGTATACTTCTTGTAATCGCCCTTCAATTCCTTGTGCTCATCGACAATGTCGTTGAAGAACTCATTCGGCAGACGATATTTGTGATCGAGTTTGCCCGCCTTGAACTCCAGCAGCTCGGATTTATCGTCTTGAATAAAGCGAAATTTGACCGAGTCGATATACGGAAGCCGGTTGCCGTCTTTATCCGCCTGCCAGTAGTGTTCGTTGCGGGTCAGCAGGCAGTACTGTCCTTCTTTATAGTCTACAAAACGATAAGGACCGGTCCCGACACCGTGGTGCGTAAAATCCTTGCCGTATTTCTCGACCGCTTCATGCGGATAGATGAACGAGCAGCCGAGGAGCGGATAGTTGATAAACGGAGAGAACGGTGCGGTGAGCGTCACGACGAATGTCGAATCGTCCGGCGCAGCCAGACCGCTGACGCCGCCCGCGAGTGTTGCCTTGCTGTCGAAGTATTCTTTGGCGCCTTTGATCACCTGGAAGTAGGGAAGCGCAAGCGTGTTTGTGCTCGGATCGACAGCACGCGTGAAACAATAGACAATATCTTTCGCGACCATCTTCCGTCCTTTGCCATTCGGGAAACAGGCATCGTCCTGGAAAAAGACGTCGGTCCGCAGATGGAATGTGTATGTGAGTCCGTCGGGTGAAATATCGGGCAATGCCTTTGCAAGGCACGGCTTCACATTGAGGTTGTTGTCGAACTCCAGCAATCGGTCGTAGATATTCTCGCCGATGTGGTTGCTTGTTTGATCGTTGATTTGCGGGGGATCGAGCGAACGCAAGTCGCCGGTCTCATTGACATTGAGCGTGCCGCCGAGTTTCTTACCGCCTTTGCCTTCGCGCAATGAATGAGAGGTGGTGTTCTTCTTCGAACAGGAAGCCAGAACGAGTGTTGCCGAGATCAATATGAACAGTGGGTTCTTCATTCGATACACAGAATTTGAGACTATTGGTAACCCGACATCCGCCGTTTGCACTCCCGTATGGTGAGTGCGGTAGCGGTTCCGTGTGAACAGTTCAAGAAGAAGTTATTCCGAGCACCCCATCGTCATTCTGAGCACCCACTGTCATTCTGAGCGAAGCGAAGAATCCCTCGATGAAACGTAGTAAGTCTCCGCCGAAGAGATTCTTCGCTTCGCTCAGAATGATGGCTTCGAACACCGTTTCAAACTGAGCCACCTCCCGAATGAGGCGGCTGTCGAGACTTTTAATTTCTAATCAATTTCTCATCAATTCCCCACGGAACGGCGTGTTAACTCACTATCACCCAATTGTCTTGAAGTTATAATGAGATCGATCGTTTACCTTTCTGTCGTTATGTTGGCACTTGCTCTAGTGCCACGACGGAGCATGGCCCAACAATCTACCGGTACGCTCGAGGTACGTGTGCAGATCCAGCAAATTTCTCGCTTTCAGGGCTTCACGATTCGATTGTTCGAAAGTCGCTCGGGGAAAAAGGCTGCTGAGTATGACATTCCTGACGACAGCATCGTCACTATCCACGACCTTCCGTTCGGAACGTACAATGTATGGCTCGTCGAAGGCACAGATGCGATTGTCGCAGGCAAACGAGTGAGTATCAATTCCGCCGTCGAGGTGAAGATCGTCCTTGGAAATGTGATCGAGAAGAAAGGCGAAGAAATTGTCGTAGAGGCGGTCACGCCCGATATGTCGAAACCGGTTATTTCGACTCCGTACACCGCACAGTCGATCTCCGAACTGCCGGCATTCTCCGGCCCAAAGAAGATGGAAGCGATCTTGCTCAATACTCCCGGCGTGGTGCCCGACGAAGACGGGCGCATGCACGTTCGAGGTGAAGATGCCATGCTTCAATATGTGATCGACGGGATACCGATCACGACAAACATGACACGCATCTATTCGAGCCTCTTCAATCCGAACCTTATTAAATCTGCCGATATCCTCCGCGGGGGGCTCAATGCGGAGTATGGCATTTCGACGAGCGCGATCGTGAATATTACGACACGCTCCGGATTCGACAAACCGTTTTTCGCCGATGGCAGCGCCTCGATCGGTAGTTGGGGAACACGAGACAGGGCGCTTGCTGTCGGCGGAAATCTTGGCGGGCGCGGTGCGCTCTTCCTGTCGTATGCCGGCTCCGAAACCGATCGCTACACCGATCCGGTCAGTAACTGGGATCCAATCCATAACGACGGCTATTCGCACAACTATTTCGGCAAGGCCGACTTTCTGCTGACCGATGACCTTGACCTCGTCGTCATCGGTTCTCGTAATCTATCGAATTTCGGCATCGCCAATCACGCCGATACGTCAACGCAGAACCAACGAGAAGATGTATCGGACTGGATGCTCGGCGGCCGGTTGAATTGGACAATCGGCGAATCCTCAGCGCTGAGCCTGCTTGCATACAAGCGTCATAGCGAACAAACGAATATGAGCGGCGGACTGAACCGGATCGTGACGGCTGCCGACTCCGTCGCCGCGCTTCGCAACGAAGATTTTTTTGTCGGCTCACATCGCGAGAATGACGCACTCGGAGGGATGCTCGAATTCAGCGCGAATACCAAATGGTTCGACGTGCCGAACGTCGTGAAGGTTGGTGTCGGTGGCGAGCGATTTCCAACGTCCGAGTATTTCAGTTTTGCCGTCGTGAACGATAGCCTCGCGTATGGGGAATCTGGGGACTACCGGTATCAGAGGTACGATATCCGACACGGCGGCAAACCATTTTTGGTAGATACGTCGAACACCGGTACGCGGTTTTCGGCGTATGTGCAAGACCAACTCGCGTTCGATCGCTGGGTCGTCAACGCAGGCGTGCGCTTCGATGCAATCAGTATGGTGGTTGACGAGACCGGAATTTCCCCGCGGCTCTCGGCAGCGTATAAACTGACAGACGACATCTGGCTCCGGGGCTCGTATAATCGTCAGATTATGCAAGCCCCGATCGAGAACATTCTTGTCTCGAGCTCGCCGCAGGCCCGAGTACTCGTCGATACCGCGCAAGGCGCCGTACCGACATCGGTGATGGCCGAACGCGAGCATGTCTTCGATATCGGCGGCACATGGCGCATCAACGAATATCTCGACCTCGATCTCGACGGCTATGCAAAGTTTATCGACAACTTCATTGCGAAGGTCGAACTCGGAGTTTCGGGGATCATCTTCCCGATCAACATCAAGCAGGGGCGCGTGCTTGGGGGCGACCTCACCGTGAACCTGCATCATTGGAATCACTTCTCCGGCAAGCTCTCGCTTTCGTTCTGCGATTCGCGCGGACTCAAGCCGGATGACGGTTCGACACCCATCGCTGCCGGACTCATTCTTGGCGAAGAAGGGGCGAGCTACTCACACCCGTTCGCGGGGGAGGACGCATTTCAGACCGAGCACAACCAGCCGATCACTGCGTCCTTCACGCTCAACTACGATCTGCCCGGCGGACTCTTCGCAACGCTTGGCGGACGGTTCGATTCCGGCTTGCCGTTCGATCTCGCAAAGGATGGTGTCGGTCTGGACGAAGCCGCGTCTCGTGCCGAGCTTAAACGGCGCGGATATAGCGACGAGGTCATTGACCTGCTTGGGCTCACGTCGGACATGCCCGGCTCGCCGGACAAGTCGAGCGGAGCTCATATCGTGCTCGACCTTGCGGCGGGATACGACCTCAAACCGGCACTGAATATCCCGGCAAAGATCACCGGGACGATTCTGAACGTGCTGGATACAAAGTATCTCTACAAGTTCGAATCGAGTTTCGGCGGCACACACTTCGGCTTGCCGCGCACATACCAGCTCAATCTTGAAGTTCGTATCTGAACGCCCGCTCCTACTTGTTCGGATGGAACTGACTGCCCGGAGGTCCAATGCTTCGGGCAGTCGCCGTTTTGGACGGCACATTGCATGACGGGGAATTGTTGTAATCGGTGTATTCAAACGCAATTATGGCAGAGAAAGAAGTCAGACAATCCGGCGGGTCGGTCCAGTCGTTTTTGGTCGGAGCGATCGTTGGCGGTGCGGTCGGAGCTGCATTCGCGTTGCTCTATGCCCCGAAGCGAGGCAAAGAATTGCGCGAAGACATCTCCGAGAAAATGAGCGGCCTTTCCGATCGGTTTACGACGTTGCTCAAGAAGGCAAAAGAGACCGGCGAAGAATTGCTGCATGAAGAGACGGAAGTCGTGAGCGAAACGATGCACGAAGCCTATCGTAAGGCCGAAGAGCTGATCGACGAGGCGGACCGCATCATCAACGACGCCCGTTCGCGCATGAAGACCGATTGATACGTTTTTCACCTTCGACGAAGGGACCCGCATGGAAATCGTACTATACATAGCCGGCGCGATCGCGCTGTTGGCACTTGCTTACTTCCTCTTGCGTGCGGCAAAAACGCTCGGAGAGGTTTCGATCGTGCTGCAACATACCGAATCGCTGCTCGATGATGTTCGCAAGAACGCCGATCAGATGACGCAGGAGATTGCTACGATCCGCATGCATGTCGTGCCGGTCATCGACTCCGTCGGCGAGATCACGACCCGCGTCTCGCAAGTGGCCGAAGGGCTCCAGCCTCGCGTCGATCGGATCTACGAAACGGTTGACGATGCACTCGATATTGCCGAAGGTGTGCTCGAAGATGTCGAGCGCATCAAAACGGAAGTCGTCGATACGATCGAGTCGCCGCTCAAAGTCGTTCGCAATACTTCGACGGGCCTTGCCTCGACCATCGTCAAGGGCTTCTCGCTCGTGAAAGATCTGGTACAGGAGTTTAAGAAAAAGTAGCGCCGACTTCAGTCGGTGCAGCGCCTCGCCACGATACCGGGGAGGGTCAATGGTCCTGTTGATCGAGTATATCCGGCCTTCGTTGTTTTGTGCGTTCGATCGCATGTTCATGCCGCCACTCACTGATCTTCTTGTGATCGCCCGATTGTAATATGTCGGGTACCGCCATTCCTTCGAACTCCGCAGGCCGAGTATAGAGCGGGGCATCGAGCAATCCTGTTTGAAACGAATCGAGCATGGCGCTTTCGCTGTCGCCCAGCGCGCCGGGGAGCAATCGCACCACGGCATCGACGACAATGGCTGCAGCCAGCTCGCCGCCGGTCAGCACATAATCGCCGATCGAGATCTCGCGTGTCACGAGCGCTTGCCGGATGCGCTCATCGATACCTTTGTAGCGGCCGCAGATCATGATGATATTCTGCTTCAGCGAGAGGTCGTTCGCATCATCCTGCACGAAAGTCTTGCCGTCGGGCGTGAGGAATACAATCTCGTCGTACGTGCGCTCCGATTGTAGTTTGCGAACAAGCGTGAAGATCGGCTCGCATCGCAATACCATCCCAGCGCCGCCGCCGAACGGCTCGTCGTCGATCTGATGATATTTCCCCAAACCATATTCACGAAGGTCGTGAACGACGATCTCCACCAACTCTCGTTCTTGCGCACGTTTAATGATACTCTCGGAAAGAGGGCCGGAAAGAACTTTCGGGACAACGGCGATGACGTCGATACGCACGGAAGCGGTGGGGGTTGGGAAATGAGAAATTAGGAATTAGGAATCATGGCTCAGAAGTGGATACTCGCTCGGCAAATGTCATTCCGACCGCAGGGAGGAATCCGTACATGCTCTATGATTGAAAGCATAGTGCGGTCCCGGATTCCTCACTTCGTTCGGAATGACAGATTAACGTGCGAACTACTTGCAGCAGTCTTCCAACTTCTGGTAGGCCGCATCGTCACGCTGAACGTTGTCGGCCGTATAGCCAGCCTTTGAGATGGCGGTGCGGATCTTCGATTCGTCCGTTTGTCCGGGGGTATAGACAACCTCGACAGACTTGCTGCCCTTGAGCGTGACAAGCGAATTCTGCACGCCCGGCACATTCTGTAGTGCTGTTTCGATCGTCTTCTTGCACGTTTCGCACTTCGCGGTCGGGAGCGCGATCACGGCTTTCTTGGATTCAGCCTGCGACTTTTCAGAACAGCCGTTGCCGAAGAACGCGATCACACCAAGAAGCGCGACCGTTATAATAATTTTAGTACTGATTCTCATAGATTTCCAAACAGGCGCCGACAGGATTATATTCCGTGAACGGCTGGCCGACATGGCCCACTGTGACCATTATGATGCCTCCCGAATCTAAGACAGTAATAACGATCCTAAAATCCAGGGCGCAGAATAGAGAATAGGCTTAAGACCAAAATCTAACTAACGAGTTGTGGAATTATTTCGAATCCCTTATCATTAATCTAAGTAGTTCACGTAGTTTGTAGCGGTCTGATTAAACTACAAGAGGTTGTCTCTGGCACCTAAACGGACTTATTAAGCTAACATCATACAGAACAGATTGATAGAAGGGAATACACGACATGCTTTCCTTCAAGTTTAAGCCCTCAAAAGTAATTATACCTATACAATTGCTTAATTCAATTGCTTCGGGAGTAACTGCCTCAGAGTTGCTGATCGCCATATTGGTACTAGCATGCGTATCGGTTTTTTCATTGCCATCCAACTCGGGAGCCAAGCAAATGGATTATACCTCTGGTGGCACTTATATCCTACCACCCACGTATGAAGTATCACAAAATCAGTGGTCGCCAATCATTAATCTGGGTAATCCTACTACAGATGCAACTAACTGTCCGAACGTGACATATTCAAATTCATCGAACGTAACAGCTCTCACTGCTGACTTTAGTTGTGGGAATGGTTGGGCATCACCACATGGCAAAGATGCTCCGTCTATAACGCAAGCAATATCTGATGATGACTGTTACTATTACGGCATACATTGGCCGGACAGTCTCTGTCTTTATGAAAAGGCACTTACATATTTTGGTGTCGACCCAGTCATGTGCAGAGACAGTATGCGCTCTTACGTCGAGTACCATCCATTTGCAACCGTGTATCCAGGTGAGACCCTCGATGCATTCCGGTATGCTTTTACTAGTACCGCTGATATTTGGTATGCCCAAACAATCAACACGACAGAGCCTTGGGTCAATCAATATAATTGGCTTGTGAAGATGCAACCGATAAACTCGGAGGCAATCTACCAACACTACGTATTAAATGGTCTTGCGAATGCGCTCGGCCATATAGACTTTAACGCCGAAGCAAATATGTGGTATAACATCACGTTGTTATTTCCAGATGACTCTGGTGGAAATGCTGCCTGCTGGAAAGCAATACAGGGCATCCGAGTAACCCAATCCAGGATACCAGAGGACACCACACCCTTCTATAAGCTGACGTTCCCACTGAAGCCGATTCCCGATGCGGGAGTTCGTGTAAGTGCAATTGCTGGCCAAGAGATGAATGTGCGGGTGGTTACAGATGCTGATATGCGGACGCTTTCAGTGTACTACGAGCTTGCATCCGATGGTGAAGCAGATTTCATGATCTATGACCAACTTGGCAAGGCCCTCATTCATAAACGAAGCAGTTATGTATCTAAAGGAGATCAACATATATTGCTTGATATAAATGAGATTCCAAGCGGCGCTTATTTCCTCAGGGTGCAGACGGCTGGCTCAGTAGTTACGAAACCATTCTTAATAACGAGGTAAAGCGGATAAAACCTGCTGTTACTTCACTACACATACAGGCCTCTCAACAAGTGGGGGGCCTGTAATCTGAATGATGGCCCCTCCGGCCTGTGTAGTTGGGTTGGGATTATGCAATACTTACCACCTGCCGTCAGTAGTTAAGCCCGACTCTTAAGGTAATGGTGATCTTAGTCGCATTGCGCGAGTCTCAGGGTATTGCGACGGTGAGTGTGTAAAGTTAGTTCGCAATGAAATAAGGAGTTAGATGCCCTTCGAGCAGGTCTGGGGCTTCGTTATTTCATCAGCACCAGCTTCTGCCAAGTTGGCTCGATGCGGTTCAGCGGGAGTTCGACAAATCGACCTTGTTTGAACTGATCGACCATATCGCGGTAGTGGGGGCTGAACATGTTGCCTGAGTTGCCGGTCGGCAGTGAGACGAAGAGTGAGGGCTTGCTCATGTCGGCGATCATGCGCATCGACGGGCCAACGCGCATTTCGAACGGCTGCCAGAACATATAGCTCGATTGTGCGACGGTCGTCAGGCTGCCGCCATTCGGGCCGGAATTGATGTCGCTGAGGTTCGCAACGACCGACGATGCCGCTCCTGCCGGGTTGTGGTAGGTGAGTGTATGGAATGTGCCCCAGGTCCAGCGTCGGACGTCGGGGCCAAACTTCGAGGTAAGCCACTTGACGGTTTGCTCGAACGAGCGACGAATCATATCGTCGCGTGTCTCGATTTGCGGCGATCGGACGTCGTCCCACCAGATGTTGTTCGGCTCGGTGAGTAAATGAGCGATCGTACGGGCCGGGACGTTATTAACATAGACGAACTCATTATAGAGTTGGTCGCCAAGTTCGTCCCAACAGGTATTCGAGAGCAGCCTGACGAGGAAGACATTGAGTATTGTCGTGCTGACGTCCATGCTGTCCTGCACGCCGTCCCAGTTTGTCAGGTAGTCCAGTGCCTTTCGCGTGACGAGGTTCAGATGCGTCCCGCCGATGGAAGTATCCTGGTACACGCGAAGAATCGGGTCACGAAGTTCGTGAAACTCGAACGGGCTTGCAAGGTCGCGGACGATGAGAGAAAGCTGTGCCGGGTCGAGTTTTTTCGCGGCGCTGACAAGCTGGGTCATGCGTTCGGCACGTTCCGGAGGCTCCCAGTTTTCACCGTGCGGGTTGCTACGAAACGCCGTGGCCGGGTTGTTTGCCGAGACGATAAATCCATCGGCGGGATCCGATTGATGCGGCAGATGTGCCGTCGTAACGAATCCCTGCCAAAGCTCCGACGCCTCCTCCGCATGGCGCGGGAGCAGTGTGCGGCCTTCACCACCGTTGCGGACGGGGATGCGGCCGATGACTTGAAATGCGATCTGCGATTCTCCAGCACCGGCGACCGATAGGTTCAGGCACGGAGTGGCGAATTCGGACATATCGTCGATCGCTTCGCCACACGTCTTCGCTCGGTGTAGTTTGAAGAAGCTGCCGAGTTCGTCTCCGAGTGCGAAATAGCCGTTCCATTCGACGGCGATGGCAGTGCCTGGTTCGCGGTCACGGCTGAGGGCATCGGAGACGGGAGTGTTCGGTGAATTCGCGAACGTCTTGCCAAGACCGAACGTCGGGATGTCGCTGACGATTGGACCGAGGTCCGTGGTTCGGACTTCGAGCGTGTCGAATCGGTACGGCATTTCTTCGTCGGAGGTACGGACGCGGATGAACTCTTTGCTCGATGCGATCGGCTTCGATCCGTTCGGCGTGTGATACGCATGGCCGTTCGAATCGAGGTCAAGAATGAAATAATCGGACTCGTCGATCATGCCGTTCGTCAGTCCCCAACTGATCTTCTCGTTGCGTCCGCTAAGGACGAGCGGCAGACCGGGAACGGTAAAGCCTGCGATATTGAGTCCGTCATTCGTATGCAGATGAGCGACGAACCATCTCGACGGGGCGCCGAGGGCCAGATGCATATCGTTCTCGAGCATCGGTTTCCCGCTGGCACTTTTGCGAGCGGAAAGGGCGATCGTGTTCGATCCGCCACCGGCTTGTGAGCCACCGAATGGTGTATCGTGCAATTCGGCAAAAAACGAATGCAAGGCATGGTGTACTGCTTCCGAGGTTGCTCCGCCAATGTGTACGGAGTCCGGCCGGTGCGGCGGTTGTGCCGAGGCGGTGTGTTGGTCGCCGAGTACGGTCGGGGCATTCGCCGGATAGCCGGGCATCAATGATGCAAGATGCGCAGAATCGACGCGGTCGGCAATGTCGGAGAACGCAGCGTCATTCCAAAAACCGAAGTTCATTTCCCACGACATCAGTCGTCCGATGATCATGCAATCGGTCGGCTTCCATGCGTTCGGTTCGTAATGGAGTCCGTCGAACTCCATGCCGAGCCTTCCGTGATGGGTGGCGATGTAATCGTTGATGCCATCGGCATATGCCGAAAGAAACTTCTTCGTCTGCGGCGATGCGACATTCCACATCCACACAGCGATCTTTGAAAATCCGATGGTTCGGGCCCAACGATCGATGACAAGACCTTTCTCTCCGATCAGTTCGGAGAGTCTGCCTTGACCGATGCGGCGCGTCATGTCCATTTGGAAGAGGCGTTCCTGCGCCTGTGCAAAGCCGAGAGCATAATATGCCTCTTGCTCCGTCTGCCCATATATATGCACGACGGCGAAGCTGTCGCGATAGATCTCAATGGGGTTCGTCGCGTGGCTGAGATGTTCGGTCCCGCTGTATTGCGGTAACGACCGATCGATGCCGAACCAGCCGAGGACGAAGATCGATGCGGCCAGCGACAGCAGCACCACGACTACGCCAAAGATGAAGCGGGCGATCATTGCACGCCTTCGTCTACGAGGAGATCGTCGGAGCGCGACGCCGCAACAGCCAGTTCGTCGCAACGTTCGTTGAGCGGGTCGCCATTATGACCTTTCGTCCAGGAAAATGCAACATGATGCGTTTCGAACAGATCGAGCATGCGTTTCCAGAGGTCGACGTTCAGTACCGGTTTTTTGTCGGCCTTCTTCCAACCGCGCTTGACCCAATTCTTGAGCCAGCCTTCGTTGATGGCATTGACGATATACTGGGAATCGGTGAAGACTTTGACCGTGCACGGTACCTTCAGCGATTCGAGACCGGAAATTACGCCGAGCAACTCCATACGGTTGTTCGTCGTGCGCTTGTAGCCCTGCGAGAGTTCTTTACGACGGCCTTCGGTGTCGATGAGGATCGCTGCATAGCCACCGGGCCCGGGATTGCCGGAACAGGCTCCGTCGGTGTAGATCGTAACGTGCGGTCGGTGCTGGGACAAGTCGGGTGCGTATAATATTGAGCGTTGAACGTGCTCAACAAGAACGCATGGGGTGCTGGTTCTGCAAACGTCGCGAAGTGAGCGAATTGCCGGTTAGACGAGCGTGAATTTCACGATCTCCGGCGGGCAGTTGAGTCGCATCGGAAGTGCGACGGTCCCGAGGCCACGGCTGACATACATCTGTGTCTTCGAGCCGTTCTCGCTGGTATACATCCCCTGGATGTATTTCGATGCGAAGGCGCTTGGGCAGATCACGGTCTTGCCGAATTTTGCAAGCACAATCTGTCCGCCGTGGGTATGCCCGGAAACGATCAGCCCGACATCGGTCTTGGCATATTCTTCGAACCGGTACGGCTTGTGGCACATAAGGATGGTTGCAGCGTTATTCGGCACGCCCGAATAGACAGCATCGATATGCGGCGCGACCTTGCCGTCGACGTGATCGAGAATGCCGTCGGAGTCGATATCGTCGACACCAAGCAGATATACGGTAGCATCACCTTTCTTTAATGGTATGTTCCCGTTGCGGATCATCGTAATCCCGGCGCTTGCAATTCCTTCGCTGACAAGATCGGCATCGACGTAGAACTCATGGTTGCCAGTCGTCGCATAGACGCCCATCGGCGCTTTCAGTAGGGAAAATGCCTCGACAATCGGCGGAAGTTCGTCGCGATGTGTCGTGACAAAATCGCCGGGGAGCAGAATGATGTCCGATTGAAGGCTATTGATGGTATGGGCGATGCTGATCAACTCGTCGCGCATCATATACGGGCTGGAGTGGACGTCACTCGCCAGTGTGATTGTTGTACCTTTGAATTCAGGCGGAAGATTGGGGATGGAAATATCGCGGTAGGTAATTTGGACGTCATTTCGTGTGGCAATACCACCGATACATCCGGCGATCGCAAGCGAACTGACCGTCGCCACTCCGCCATAAAGAAACTTACGTCGGTTCATGCGTCCGCTACCCGACTCCTGCAACTGTACTTCGTCCATCAATTCTAATATTACGTCCGGCGGCGCCTGAGGTTACGCAGGCGCTTACTCGTGAGCTCCCACACGACTATGGGGACGAGGATAAGCGTCCAGACGATCATCAATCCCTGCCAGATCGTGTAGGGCACCAGTAAGATATTCGTCAGAACGGGTAACTGGGCGTTAATCTGACGTCGGAAGAACAAGAATGCGACCGGTATGTTCATTACGAAGAACGTAATGCGGGCGATCCGGACGATGAGTGCGGATCGATCCGGGAAGTCGCGAACGACCACCTTCTTTAGTTGGCGGTAGACGAACCACTGCAACAGGAAGAGGATCGCGCTGATCGCGAGAAAATACGCCAGATACGATTCTTTCGACGGCATTGAAGGATAAACGGTATTCCCCCAGTACGTGTTCTCAACGCCGCGAGGATTATTCTCTTATATTCGCGTGATGAAACCCGTTCAGCAACCGAAATTACCGCAGGGAAGACTCCGACGTCTCGCAACAGGCGCGCTTATTGCGTTGCTGGCCTTCTTCGCGCTTCTGCTGTTGCTCGACAAAGTAATCCTGCCATGGTATGTCAAGCGGGGTGAGGTAAGTGTACTGCCGAAGGTGGTCGGAATGAACGTCGATCAGGCGATCAAAGTCCTTGACGAGGCAGGATATGAACCCATCAAGTATGAGACCCGCTTCGACGAAAAATTCAAAGACGGTACAATCATCCGCCAGACACCCGAAGGTGGTGACGAGACGAAACCGGGACGCAAAGTCTATCTGATTATATCCGGTGGGAAAGAGTCCGTCGTGATGCCAAATCTTATCGGGAAGAATCTTCGTGATGCACGACTGCTGCTCGTCAAAGCGAATCTGGACGTCGGCAAGACAGACATGGATTTCACCGACTCGATCCCTGCCGGTGTCGTGTTCAAGCAGTCGCCGAAAGCGGGGACGACGGTCACGACATCCCAACTGATCGATCTTGTTGTATCGCAGGGGCCGAGAGCAGGACGTGTTCCCGTGCCCGACCTGACCGGTCTAACGGTAAATGAAGCCGTTGTGAAGCTTGGAAATGTGAATCTCGGCAAAGGTCGCCAGGACACGACAGACAGGCCTTCTGCAAAACCCGGTACGATCTTCGATCAGGCGCCGAAGCCGGGAGAGTTGGTGCTCGAAGGGACCCAGGTGGACCTCTTCATCGTGAAATCGGGGTCGCCGCCGGTTGACCAGCAGTAGCTGTCGGGTCACCTCGCGACGAGAACCGCACAGCTCGCATCGGCAGATTCCGAGTGCAACGAGAGCCGATACCATCCGTTCGGTATGGTGCCGAGATCGAGTTTCGTCGTACCTTTTCGAACGGTCGTACTCAGCAGATGAAGCAATGTCCCATGTTCGTCACTCAGCACCATCGTTGCTTCTCCCACATCTTGCGTCGATGAAAGATAGACGACGCCGGCGGACGGATTGGGAAATACGGTAAACCGTGGCGGTTGATGGTATCGGACGAATCTGGTGATCGTCATTACGCCACAGCCTCGAGGCGGGCAGATGTCGATCGGTACGCCGGCCCCGATGGAATACTCGCACGGAGCGAGCGGATTTAGGATCGATAGCGAATCAAGGACGGCCTTGAAACAGGTGTCGCCGTCAGGGTACACTTGAAAGCGAAGCTCGCCTGATGCACTGTCGATTAAAAGGTCTCCCGCGGTGATTCGAAGCCGTGACCGACCGGCCCACTGCTCACCAGGGATGTCAAGCGGCACCCCCGTATTCGAAAACGCGCCGAGATAGATGAGCTTCGGATCGTATCTGAGCACGACTTCCAAATTCTCGCGGATAGGAAAGCCGGTCATGATGATCGGCACGGAAACGTCGTCTCCGATCGTGTCGGTCGCAACCGATGCCGACAACGGTTCTACGAACGTGATTCCCCGGCCATACCCAGCGAGTGGGACGCCAATGTGTGTTCCGTCTTCGAGCACTATCACATACTCACCATGTCGGTCCCCGCTTCCGCGCGGGTGAAACGAGATCGTGGCCGTATCAAAGCCTGAGAGCGAGTCGAGAATTGGGCGAACGATGACGTAGTCCAACGAATCAGGCCCGCCGATGTACTGCGTGTCGATCTTTGGGTAACTGCAAAGCTGCAATGTGAAGTCGACATCACGCAGTATTGGTGAGTCGCAGTTGAGTAGTGTATCGGATACGAAAAGCTGGAACGGCGAGATCTCGAGGCCCACGTAAGGCTTGACGTTCTGTAATGAGTCGCCGCCGCTCGTGAACGTGCGCCAAATTGTACCGGTGTTGTCTGCGGCAAGGATAATATTCGCTGTGATCGGACACACGAGCCGAGAATCGAACGGCGCGTTCGGTCCGCCGATGGGGCTCCACGTTACTCCGAGATCGGTCGAGCGGAGTATGCCGTTCGCGGTCGTTTGAACGAAGACACCCGGAGCGGCGAGTGCGACAGAACCACAATAATATGGCCGAACAGCTTGAAGGCCGGTTGATGTCCAGGATGTACCCTCATCCGAAGAAATATACAGTGCAGCTTTGTTATCATCTGGGGTCGTGCATTCTTCGTTGACTGCATAGATATACTGCGGCGTACACGGGTCGACATCGAAGCTCCAGGAGTCGAAGTCGATGTGCCCGGCTTGACGTTGCCAGGTTGCGCCATAATCGGTCGTTTTATAGATCGAGCGGCCGCTTGGTTGGTCGCCCCCAAGAGCGAGTGCGCTTCCACCGAGCAGCGGTTTTACGCACGTAACGAGGGTTCCGAGATTTGAACTGCTCCAAGTGGTTCCTCCATCGAGCGTGACGTCAACGGTTTGACCGATTCCGGTCGCGATAGCGATCGCGTTCGGATTCCCGAGGAATATTCCGCTGTTTGCGCTCCCAAACCGTTGGAAGCGTTTCCAGGTAAACCCTTGATCGTGAGTAAGATATACGCTGCCGAAATGGGTACATACGATGCCGCTCGAGCGATCGAAGAAATTGATGTCATCGATGTAATCGTTACCGAGGTTACCGACGGAGCGAGATTGCCAGGTAACGCCGCTATCGGGTGACATCCAGACGTCGTGGCTGCCCGCCCAGACGAGACCTCCGCGATGGATGATCGACCCCATGCCGAAACTCTGTTTTCCAAGCAAGGCAGGGGCCACGGCCGTCCACTGGGCACAGAGTGTCGCCGGTACTATCGAAACCCACAATACCACAAGTAACCACTGAATTCGGCGCTGGATGACTTCATGGTTCCTTCTATGTGAAACTGTGGTTTTCAATACTGCGTATAGATGAGCATACTACCAGTGGAACAGACATCTATGGGTGCCTGTTCGGGGGTATCTAATCACTTGAATGGGTACATGAATGTACCCATAGGAACAATTCATGAGCAGTTTTAACCGTTCCTTCAGAGGCGGAGCAGGTCTTGGCGGATTCATGGCGAGGTCGCCGGTGATCCGTACGATGCTCTACGTCAATGTTGGAGTGTTTCTCGTCGAGATGCTCTTTGGGGGGCTGCGTTTGGGCGGAGTCTCGCTCGAGTATCTCATCCAGCGTTATCTCTATCTGTATCCCCCGCAGTCTGGTAATTTCTACCTGTGGCAGCCGATCACGTACATGTTTCTGCATGGCGGATTCATGCACATCTTATTTAATATGATCGCCCTGATCATCTTCGGTCCTGCACTCGAAATGACGTGGGGATCGCGAAAGACATTTATTTATTATATGCTCTGCGGTCTAGGCGGAGGTGCAGCACATATTCTCATTTCTCCGATGATCTCGGGCGGTGCCGGTCCGCTGGTCGGTGCATCCGGTGCGATCTTCGGTCTGCTTGCCGCATTTGGTTTGATGTTCCCCGATCAGATTCTGCTGATCCAGTTCTTCATCCCTATGAAGGCGAAGTATGCAGTACTGCTGTATATTTTGTTCGAAGTAGTATCGCTGCCAGCGAACGACGGTGTCGGGCATCTTGCACATCTCGGCGGGGCTGTCGTGGGTATTATTTATCTGTTGTTCGACGGCTACAAACCAAGCTTTGCACGGCGAAGTCGTTCCAACTCCTCTGTAGGAATGGGGGCATGGCAACAGCCTCGAACCCCGTTCGGCGGACGGCGTCATGTGAACGACGATGACTCGACGCTCGACGCCGAATATGAGGAGATCGGTTCGTCACGCAGCAAGAACGCGTCGAACGTCACCTCGACAATGGGTCGTGTCATCACGCAAGAAGATATCGATCGCATCCTCGACAAGATCGCCGCGTCGGGGTATCAGAACCTTACCGAAGACGAACGCGAGATACTCTTCGAAGCATCGAAGAAGATGGACGGACGCTGAACACGCGTGAATAACGAACTGTAGATTAGACTCAATGGAATTACCGATCGTTTCCACCCAGACCGGACTTGATAGTTTTCAAAATCACCGCCGCAAATCGCGTCGGGTGATGGTCGGCAATGTGCCGGTCGGTGGCGGCGCTCCGATCTCGGTGCAGACGATGACGAAGACGAAGACCGGCGATGTCAAAGCAACGCTCGAACAGATCCACCGCGCCGAAGAGGCCGGTGTCGATATCGTTCGCGTGACGGTCAACGATTGGGAAGCAGCAGAGGGGATTGCGGACATTGTAAAAGGCACAACAATGCCGATCGTCGCGGACATCCATTTCAACCATGTATTCGCGATCAAAGCGCTTGAGGCTGGGGTCGCAAAGGTCCGACTCAATCCGGGCAATATCGGATCCATCGAACGTATCCACCAAGTACTCGGGCTCGCGAAAGAACGCCGCACACCGATTAGAATCGGTGTGAATTCCGGCTCGCTCGAAAAGGATATTCTCGAAAAGTATGGCTACCCGACCGCCGAAGCGCTGTTCGAATCGGCGATGCGCCACGTGAATATCTGCGAAGACTTCGGCTTCGGTGATATTATCATCAGCGTGAAGTCCACAGACGTTCGTCTCATGATCGCTGCATATCGGTTGATCGCCGAACGTACGGATTATCCGTTGCATCTCGGAGTAACCGAAGCCGGTACGATCCGAGTCGGCACGATCAAGTCCGCCGTCGGGATCGGTACGTTGCTTGCCGAAGGAATCGGCGACACGATTCGCGTCTCACTTACCGACGAGCCGGAACGTGAAGTTGAAGTCGGAAAAGAGATTCTGCGTTCGCTCTCGCTTGCCAGCCGCAACGTCGAGATCATTGCATGCCCGACATGCGGACGCCTCGAGATCGACCTATTCAAGGTCTGTGACGAACTCGAGCGTGCAACCGCGCACTACAAGAAGCCGGTGAAGGTTGCGATTCTTGGATGTGTTGTAAATGGTCCGGGCGAAGCTGCCGAGGCTGATATCGGTATTGCTGCTGGACAGGGCGTTGGCATTCTTTACCGAAAAGGAGAAGTTGTTCGTCGCATCAAGGAGGAAGAGATTGTCCCCGTCCTCCTTGAAGAGATCGAAAAATTCCAGCCGGTAGGGGAATAACGTTATTCTAGGTTCATCCCAAGCGTCATCGCATAGGATTCGTACGCATTCTCCTTTCGCCCGACACCGTACGAATATGCGGCGAACGGTGCACCGCTCAGTTCGATTTTTCCTGGTCGAACCGGAATAGTCACGACCACGAGATCGCTCCCTGCGATCGGAACGACGGACGATGCATCGACTGAATGTCCGTTGAGCTTCAATGTTAAGAGATCTTCTGATCGGGTAACAATATTTACCAAGTCCTGCCAGGAGGCATTCTGATCGTCGGGTGCGACCGTTCCACCACCCGGATGGATCGCGGGAATGGCCGATGTAATGACCGTCGGCATTCGTTCGATGGGTATCAGACTAAGCATGGACGGATCGGCGGCAGCATATGAGTCTTGTGCTTCATCGCTCCCATGCATGTATTGCATTGCGTATGTCGAATGGCTCGTTTCGAGCATGGTCGCCTGGCGGATTGCATCGTTCTGATAGTAACTGCCGCGAGTCAGTGTAGCAACGACGTTCCCGCCCAGCTTCACGATTGTATTGTCTTCCATCGCCACGACACGGATGCTTGAAGCTACTTGCCATTTGAACGGAGCAATGGCGAACGTTTGTCCGAGTTTATCCGAGCTGGGAATCATTTCCATCAGGAGGTCGCAATAGTACACGTCTGATGGGACTTGCGCACAAGTATGGCCGGTGATAACGGCAACCGGCTTGTTCGAATGAATCATCGTTCCTGTGATATCGGCATGGACCTCGTCGCCACCGAGATGAAGCACTTCGCCTCGCTCAAGGGTAGAACTCCGGATGAGATGTGCATCATGTACCGAACTGGGGTATTGGAGTGTGATTGAGGTGCCATCCTCCGCTGCAATCACATCACACTGGGTGTGGTAGTGATCCAAACCTGGGATAGAGTCGTAGCCAATGACTGCGTAGTCATGTCCCAACTGGGGTGTGGGGATTGCGCAGTAGCTATCCATGCTCGCGGGCCGATAGCTGACGGCAACAATCGAGACAGGCGCAGAAGCCGTGACATGGGCCGAGGCCTTATGAACCCCCTGGCTGGTCAGCTCCGCGGATGTATCGATCGATATTTCAGCGATGCCCGAGGCCGGGATCGTGAATTCTGTTTGTGTGCCGGTTGCATATTCCTTAATCCTTCCGTTCGTGCCCTCTGTGCCCGAAATAAAGACACGGAAACGCTCTCCGGCAAATCGCTCGAATCGGGCGTTTTGCGGGAAGGCGAGCCAGAAGTCTTTGCCGCTATTGGCGCTTTGGCCTAACGTGGAGATCGGGATGAGCATCGTAACGAACAGGGGAAGCATAAGGAGGTATCGTTGAGTTTTCATAGAGGCGTATTTAGATTAAGACATTCCCCAAAGTTAAGCAAATGTTGGACCAAATACAAATCCCGGTGTAAAAAACAACAACCGCCGGCCTGTGTGGTGGGCCGGCGGTTGTCTCGTTGATAAGGCAGAGGCAGTTACTGAACTTGTACCGGCGGGATGTAATCCGGCACCTGGTTGTGAACTTTTGGTACAGTACGTAGATAGGCATAGATCGATTTAAGGTCGTCATCCGTCATGTGCGAAAATGCAGGCTGCGGCATCGGGGGCATGATCGGGCGTGACGTCGCCCAATGCTTGCCGGTACGGATCGTCTTGACAAACAGATCCTCACCCCACGTGCCGATACCGGTGACGCTATCGGGCGTGAGGTTCATTGCGAACGAAATACCCCACGGTCCGGCAAAGGCAGTATTGGTAACCGAGCCGATCATTGCCCACTTGTGATTGTCGACCTTCGGAACATCGGCCATTGTCAGCTTGAACTCTGCGGGGTGGCCGCTCAGCATGTGCTGCATGTCCGGCTCCGGTCCATGCTCCCCCATTTTGAACGGAGTGTGACAATCGTTGCAACCTCCGACTGCGGTAACGAGGTATTTCCCACGTTCGACGGCCGACTGAGCGGGGGCAGCGGCCTGCTTTTCTTCGGCGGCGTTAGCCTTCGGCTGAGTGTTGCAACCGGATGCGATCATCGCGATACCGGCAGAACCGAGCACGAGTAAGCTCGCAATACGATAGTAGTTTTTGATAGTAGATATCTGTTTCATTGGAATTCGAAGTGAATGATAATTTGAAATCGTCGATACAATTCGCTTAGTGATTCGGGCCGGTAAAGAAGTGGTTTGAGCGCGATCGTTTGCTGCGAACAGTGACGTCGCTGAGGACGATTGTCCCCGAATCGGTCGGTTCGGCGACATCCGAACGTTCGCAGTGCTTCCCGCTGCACATACTGCAAGTTGTGACAGCCACCGGCTCAGCCATACGTGCATGCAGGACGAGCGGGCTCTGGCGATCGGCATAGACATACACCGTATCGGTGGTATAGTGAATGCGGGGCATGACGCAATCGTCAGGGGGCCCGGCGTTGGGGCCGATTGTGAAAAGCGTCAGAATCAGTGCGAGTGTGGAATGAAACATACGGGTCGTCAATGTATATGCCTTATATACATACTGACCAGTCGGTTTGTTTCAGAAAAACAAAAAAAATATCCGTCAGGCCTTCAGATCGAGGTAAAACGAGAGAAAGGCGGTTTTCATGGTTTTGGCAAGGAGGGGGGCATTTTCGCGGCCGGCGTGAATGGCAAAGCCGTCCACGACGCAGCGCATATAGGTTGCCGCCTCGTCCGGCTTAATATTTTTCCGGAGCTCGCCCGATTTCACAAAGCGTTTCAGGACACGGACGAATATTTTATGCATGGCCAGATCGTTGCCGACGAGCACCCGGCGGAGCTCTGCATTCTCGGTGGCAAGGGCATTAAGTTCGTGGATCGTCCGGAGCTCATAGGTTACACTCAGAATGAACTGCGAGGTGGCTTCGACCATCGTATTTAAGAATTCCCTGAACGTGGTGGACTTAGCCTCCAGCGCTTCCATATACTCGACATTCTGTTTCCAGCGCCACTCCGAAAGGGCGACGAAGACTTCTTCCTTGCTCTTGTAATACCAATAAATAGCACCTTTGCTGAGCTTCGCCTCTTTCGCGATGATGTCGACCGATGTGGTATAGTATCCGTATCGTGCAATGCATTTCGCAGCCGCGGTGAGGATCTGCTGCTTTCGTGTCTCTTCGTTCTCGTGTTTCGCCATGATGTATAACTCTAAACCGACTTGTTAGTCAGTTAACCTTTGTGCCGGAATGTTGGTTCATAGGCGGTTGAGAATCGTACCGCAATGGCAGCCTACGAACTGATCAAAACAACGCTCGAACATCCGATTCTTCGGATCGTCCTGAATCGCCCCGAAAAGCGCAATGCGCTTAGCCCGACGATGATTGCCGAGATCTCGGCAGCCCTCGACGATGCGGCCGCTGACGGCGACGTGCGGGTTGTCATTCTCTCGGGCGAGGGTGGGACCTTCTGTGCCGGGGCTGACCTTGCATATATCCAACAGCTTTCATCGTTCGGGGCCGAGGAGAATCTGTCGGACTCCCGAGCGTTGCGAGATCTCTATTGGAAGATCTATACATTCCCGAAGATTGTCATTGCCCAAGTGCATGGCCCGGCGCTTGCCGGCGGGTGCGGTCTGGCAACTGTGTGCGATATGGTTTTCGCAAGCGACGACTCACAATTCGGATACACCGAGACTGCTATCGGCTTCATCCCCGCGCTCGTTTCGGTGTTCCTCATTCGCAAGATCGGCGAACAGCATGCCCGCGAACTGCTACTTTCTGCACGAAAAGTTAGCGCCGAAGAAGCATATTCTCTTGGAATGATCAACGCCGTGGTGCCGTGCCCCGAACTGGAGGCAACGGTGCAGAGCTACGCGCTTGCGATTGCAAAGAATTCTCCCTCGGCGATCGGCCTTACGAAGACGCTGCTTTCAACGGTATCCGGCATGTCAATGGAGCCCGCACTCGAATATGCTGCGTCGATGAACGCGCTCGCTCGGTCGACGGACGATTGCAAAAAAGGAATCGCCAAATTTCTGAACAAGTAGCGTCCAGTGAGTTTTTATCCTCAGCCGAATACCTGGCAATGCGGTCCGTTTGCGCTGAAACATGCGCTGGCCATTCTCGGACTCTTTGTCGATGAACGAACGATCTCGCGTGCTGCTCATACAACTCGTGGGGGCACCGACGAAAAAATGCTTCGCCGCGCGGCAAAACGATTCCATATAAAGCTCATCGAGATCAAACGTTTCAATGAAGACACCGCATATCGGGCTCTGACGAAATACCTCGATCAGGGAATCCCGTGCTTGATCTGTATCAACCAATGGGCGCATTGGGTAACGATCGTTGGGTACAATGCGCGCAGCAAACGGTTCGTCGTACTCGATAGTGAAAAGGATCCGGTCGTTCGACTTCCGTCGTGGACCGAACTCAAGCGGCGTTGGGTGTATAACGATTATCTCCGCGACGGGACGCACAAACAATATTTCGATCTCTATCCCGTCAAACCATTATTCCGTGTGCAGTCAAAGGCGAACTTCTCACTACAGCGCGCCAAGGTACTGCGCCGGCCAAGTAACGATGTATTGGCAAAGCACTTCGATCAATATGTGTCTGACATGCTCGCAATCGCACACCCTCGCTCGTCGCGCTACGATGCGAGCCCCGTGCTTTCGATGGGCGAGTTCTTGCGCCGCCACGGGAAGATGCTTGTAGAGACGGTCTCATACTGGCACGGCAAAGTAACGCCTGCGCAGGTTCGGCGTATCCTCACGAACATGCAGTTCGTCGCCGATACCTACGGTCTCGTGATCCGTGAGAGCGAGGAGCGAGTAACGATCGCATCGTTGGCTTCGCTGCTTTCGACGTGGGCCGTCAGTCACGATCCGATCGAAGAGATCTACGGCGAATAACGCCGCCGAACCAGCAGAAAACCACTCCTGTTCTTAGTACAATGAATCCGACCACATTTCACGCAACGACCGTTATCGGGGTCGTCCGCGACGGCAAGGCTGCACTGGGTTCCGACGGCCAGGTGACACTTGGCAACACCGTCATGAAAGCCAACGCAAAAAAAGTCCGAAAACTCTATAACGGCCAAGTCATCGCCGGGTTTGCCGGGTCGACGAGCGATGCGTTAACGCTCTTCGAGAAGTTCGAATCCAAGCTGAATGAATTTCGCGGTGATCTGCGCCGTGCGGCAGTCGAGCTCGGCAAAGATTGGCGCAACGACAAGTTCTTGCGCCGGCTCGAAGCGATGCTCGCCGTTGTGAACAAAGAGTCTGCGCTGCTCGTATCCGGTAACGGCGATGTCATCGAGCCGGAAGGCGGGATCGTCGCGATCGGCTCCGGCGGGCCGTATGCGCTTGCGGCTGCCCGCGCGTTTGCGCTGACGGGGACGATGGATTCCCGCGCGATCGTCGAGTCGTCGCTGCGCATCGCCGGCGAGATCTGCATCTATACCAACACGAATATTTCGGTCGAAGAAGTCTAATCCGACGCATCTATCGCTGCGTCAACGCTCATTCATGGAAGACAATCAGATTGTAACTACAGCAAGTTCGGGTGGTTTTATCATCGGGCCGGAGCGTTCGCTCACGCCCCGTGAGATCGTGCGCGAACTCGATAAATATATTATTGGTCAGCAGAATGCGAAGCGCTCGGTGGCGATCGCACTGCGCAATCGCTGGCGTCGCCTGCAAGTGAGCGGTAGCCTGCGTGAAGAGATCATGCCGAATAATATAATCATGATCGGACCGACGGGCGTCGGCAAGACCGAGATCGCTCGGCGTCTTGCCCGACTCGCGGGTGCACCGTTCATCAAAGTAGAGGCCACGAAGTATACCGAAGTCGGCTACGTCGGTCGCGACGTCGAGTCGATGGTTCGCGATCTCGTCGATCAGGGCGTGAACATGGTGCGCACGGAAATGTTGAAGATGGTCGAGGAGAAAGCGAAAGTGTTTGCAGAAGAACGAATCCTCGATGTCCTCGTTCCGCCCGTGTCGTCACCGGCTATGGCATCGCGAGAAGGAAGTGCTTCGCCGTTTGGATTTTTATTTCCAGGCGAGAAAGAGTCGACCGAGGCGGCGGATGCCACTGCACCGACTGAAGAAGAGCAGAAGCAAGCTGCATCGGCAAGTCGGACTCGCTCGCGCTTTCGCAAGAAGCTCCGTGACGGCGAGCTCGATGCGCGCGAGATCGAGATCGACGTCACCGAACCGCCGCCGATCGCATCGATGCAAATCATGGGACCGGTCGGCGGCTTCGGCATGGACGAAATGGCGCAGGGCTTGCAGGATGCGCTCAACAATATGATGCCGAAGAAGTCGAAGAAGCGCCGTGTGACGATCGCCGAAGCTCGCACGCTCTTCATACAGGAAGAATCCGCGAAGCTCATCGACCAAGATGCGCTCGTCAAAGAAGCGATCGAACGCGTCGAGCATAGTGGCATCATCTTCATCGACGAGATCGATAAGATCGCGGGCAAAGGCAAGGACGGAGGGCCGGACGTCTCGCGCGAAGGCGTGCAGCGAGACTTGCTGCCGATCGTCGAAGGCTCGACCGTCTCGACGCGCCACGGCCCGGTGAAGACCGATCATGTGCTCTTCATTGCCAGCGGTGCATTCCACCTGACGAAGCCGAGCGATCTGATCCCGGAAATGCAAGGCCGTTTTCCCATTCGCGTCGAGCTCGATTCCCTGACGCAAGATGACTTTGTGAAGATACTCACACAGCCGGAGAACGCACTGCTCAAGCAATACACGGCATTGCTTTCGACCGAGGGCGTTGAGATCAGCTTTACTGACGAAGCGATCGCTGCCATCGCGCGGATCGCGTTCGAAGTGAACGAGTCGGTCGAGAATATCGGTGCGCGAAGACTTCATACCATCCTGACGACGCTGCTCGATACGATCCTGTTCGATGTGCCGGACGTAATTACCGACAAGCGTCTTGTCATCACGCCGGAACTCGTCGAGCAGAAACTTGCAAGTGTCGCCCGCGACCGCGATCTTTCACGCTATATACTTTGAACGTATGCGTACTTCGCTCATCCTCCCGCTCATCGTCGCACTCTGCATTGCACCGGGTGTTCGTGCGCAGTATGCGCTTGAAGAGGCATTCCCGAACCTGCCGTCGTTCGCGCGGCCCATCGAGATGCAGTTCATTCCCGATGGATCGAACCGCTTCATCGTCGTCGAACAACGGGGGAGGGTGTGGGTAGTGGACTACGATGCGAATGTATCTACTCGACGCATGTTCCTCGATCTCTCGAAGCTCGTCGCGCAGAACGATAATGAGGTCGGCCTTCTCGGCGCCGCCTTCGACCCGAATTTCCAGCAGAATCACTACATCTATTTCAGCTACGATACCGGTACATCGGCACAGTACTATTCGCTCATCGTTCGCTACACTGTCAGCACTTCAACGCCCGATTCCATCATCCCCTCGTCAGCGACAACGATCCTGACCTTCACACAGCCTCCCACGTTTCCGAACCATAAAGGCGGTTGCTTGCGATTCGGGCCGGATGGCTATCTCTATGCGTCTTTCGGCGACGGCGGCTCGGGTGGCGATCCGTACAAGAACGGACAGAACACCACGAACTTCATGGGGAAGATTCTGAGGCTCGATGTCGAGCATCCGAGCGGCGGCAACAACTACGGTATCCCACCCACCAATCCGTTCGCGAACGATAACACGGGCAAGAAGAAGGAGATCTTTGCCTACGGCCTGCGCAATACCTGGCGCTTCTCGTTCGACGATGAGTCTGGCGCGCTCTGGGCCGCCGATGTCGGGCAGGACCTCTACGAAGAGATCGATCTGATCTTTGTCGGCGAGAACTACGGCTGGAACCGGATGGAAGGGCTGCATTGCTATCCGCCAAGCGTAACCGACTGCGACACTACCGGCTTGACGATGCCCATCTTCGAGTATCCACACACCAGCGGAAACGTTTCGATCACCGGAGGCTATGTGCATCGCGGCAGGAAGATTGTGCCGCTCGATGGCGTGTACGTCTACGGAGATGCCGGCTCCGGACGGATCTGGGGACTGACCTATAACGGCTCGGTCGTGACCTCGAACGTGATACTCGTCGACAAAGCGACCCCTACATATTCGATCCCTGCGTTCGCCCTCGATACCGACAACGAGATCTTACCAATCAAATGGACAAATAACGGCAGCGTCGGGCGAATCATGCGCTTGGTGAGTGTTGGTTCCGGCGTCGCGAATAAGGATTACTCCGATCTCTCGGTAACAGTGACTCCAAATCCGTTCTCTTCTGAGACACTAATCAACGCTACTTCGGCTTGTCCGATCGAATCGATGAGCCTTACCGATGTCTTCGGCCGCACACTCCGGTTAGAGCCGAGCAGTCAGGTCACATTTCGAAGTCATGACTTTGGTCTTTCATCTGGGGTATATGTACTCTCCGTAAGTAATGGCAAACGAACGGTGACACAGCACGTCGTGATCACCAGATAGCTCTATTGTGTCGAGTGGGCTATCGCTTCTGCAACCCTGACTCCATCCAATGCGGCGCTGATGATGCCTCCGGCGTAGCCGGCACCTTCGGCGCAGGGGTAGAGGCCCGCAACCTGCGGATGTTCAAGCGATTCGTCGTCGCGCGGCACTCGTACCGGCGAACTGGTGCGCGTCTCGACGCCGAGGACCAGTGCGTCGGCCGTCATGTAGCCTTTGATCTTCTTTCCGAACTCCGTAAAGCCGGCCTGAAGTCGCTTCGCGATGGGAGCGGGCAAGAGTGAATGCAATTCGCTCGAGACCGTGCCGGGTTGGTAGCTCGTTTCGGGAAGCGTTGCCGAGAGTTTGCCGCTGACAAAATCAGTCAGTCGTTGCGCGGGTGCTGCTTGCGTACCGCCGCCTGCGTTGAATGCTGCTACTTCCAGTTCGCTTTGATACGCTACGCCTGCGAAGGCGCCGTGCTTGGCGTACGGCTTCAGATCTTCCTCGTCGATCGCGACGACGATGCCGGAGTTTGCGAACGGCGAATCGCGGCGCGACAAACTCATCCCATTCAGCACCAATTCGCCCGGCGCAGTCGATGCAGGCACGATGAATCCGCCGGGACACATGCAGAACGAGAACACGCCGCGTCCGTTCGATTGGATGGCGAGCTTGTAGCTCGCGGCAGGGAGGTGGATGTCGCGCGTCGTGCAATGATATTGGTCGCGGTCGATGAGCGACTGCGGATGCTCGACGCGCACGCCCATCGCGAACGGCTTCGCCTCGATCAGGATGTTATTGGCGGCGAGCAAACGAAAAATATCGCGCGCGCTGTGACCGGTTGCGAGGATCACTGCTTCGCCGAGATGCTCTGCGCCATCGCGAGTGCGCACGCCGAGGATTCGCCCGTCCTTCAAGATAAAGTCATTCACCGCAGACTCGAAATGCACTTCGCCGCCCGCGCCGAAGATGCTCTGGCGAATGGCGGCGACTACCTTCGGCAAATTGTTCGAACCGATATGAGGGTGCGCGTCGATGAGAATGTCGGGTGTTGCGCCGTGGGCGACGAGGGTACGGAGCGCGGCGTCCACGTTGCCGCGTTTGGTGGACCGTGTATATAGTTTGCCGTCGGAATACGTGCCGGCGCCGCCTTCGCCGAAGCAGTAGTTGCTGTCGGGATTGACGATGCCTTTCTTCTGGATCGCGGCCAGATCGTGCCGGCGCGCCTGCACATCCTTCCCGCGTTCGAGGATGATCGGTTTGATGCCAAGCTCGATAAGGCGAAGCGCCGCGAACATCCCCGCAGGTCCGGCGCCGACGATGACAACGCGCTTGGCTGACGGCGGAAGTGCGCGGTAGTGCGCCTCGATAGGCTCCGGCGTCGGGGCGGGCTCGTCAACATAGACTTCCAACCGCAACTGCACGCGAACCTGCTTCGCCCTGCCGTCGATCGAGCGCTTCTTGATCAGCACGCTCGAAATATGCGAAGCCGCCACGCCGAGAAATTCGGCAACAGCATCGAGCCGCAGCTTCGAATCCTCCGCCGCAGCGGGTGAGAGTACGATATCGATCGTTTTGATCACGGCAACCTCTAACACAAGCGAGGGCAAGAATGTCAGTTGGAAGTGTTGGAGCACCCCAAGCACAAGCACTAACCCTCACGGCAGCGTAAGCAAAGATAATAAGACGCCCCTCCTCGACGAGGAGGGGTTGGGGTGGTCGAGTTCGGCCGCCAGCCGCTTCATAAAACAAGAGGATCTTGAGGACGTCGTCGTAGTATGCAGAAGTTCGTATCTTTGTCGTGAAGTTCAATCTACCATCGCTAATTATGCCTACGATCAATCCTCACATCAATTTCAACGGGAATGCCGAAGAGGCGTTCAATTTTTACCGGTCGGTCTTCGGTGGAGAGTTTGTCAAGGTCATGCGCTTCGAGGGGAATAAGATCATGCACATCGCCTTGACCATCGGGCCGAATGTCCTGATCGCCAACGACGTCCCCGAAGTCCTGGGACGAGTGGACGAGAACGAGAACCGATCGAAGATCTCAGTCACTGCCGACAGCAAAGAGGAAGCGGACAGAATATTTGCAGGCCTCTCAGCCGGCGGGCAAGTCGAAGGCCCGATGGGCGATGGCCCGTGGGGGACATACCTCGGATGTTTTCGGGACAAGTATGGGATCGAGTGGATCGTGGAGTGTGATTCGAATCGTTAAAGGTTTCAAAGAGCTTGTAGAGACGCGCATATGCGCGTCTCCGTCCGGGATTCCTCTACATTCTCGGTTTGGTTTGCAGTGTGGGGCGTTGATTGAGACGCGCATATGCGCGTCTCTACAGGTCAATCGTATTTACGGAATCGAACATTAGTATGACATTGTATCGGCAGAAATATCGGGCGGAATCGATACGGCTTGAGCATTGGGATTACTCTACGAGCGCGCTGTACTTCGTTACTATTTGCACGAAAGACAAGGCACATACTCTGGGAGAGATCGTTGATGGCGTTTTCGCTCCTACCAAGGCGGGTGAGTATGTGAAGGCGCGATGGTCAGATATTCCTGCACATTTCCCGTTCGTTACGCTTGACGCGTTCGTTGTGATGCCGAATCATGTCCATGGAATTATCCATATTTCTGGAGATCTCAAAGAGGGTGTCATAATTCCTCAAGAGGCGTACGTCCGAGAGCGTGGAGACGCACATTTGCGCGTCTCTACAGACGCCGGCGAGCATCCCGGAAGGTCATTTGGGCCGTTGCAGCCGAACTCGCTTTCGCTCGTCATCAATAACTACAATGCAGCAGTTCGATGGAACTGCAAGCATGATGGAATTCCATTTGCATGGCAGGAGCGGTTTCACGAACACATCATTCGCAATGACAGGTCGTATCATAAGATTCGTTGGTACATTGAAAACAATGTCGCCCATTGGGATGGCGATTCTATGAATGCGCACCGCAACCGAACCATCCAATTTCCAACCACGTAGAGACGCGCATATGCGCGTCTTCGGGCCATATCAAAGTCATCGTATTGAGCCGAAATTTGGATCGGACCGATTTCGTGGGTCTAGCGGCCTCTCTTCGGTTTTGCGTTCACTGGAATCAGGCGGCGTTGATAGAGACGCGCATATGCGCGTCTCTACAACCTAGGTCAATGCATGAGCAAGCCGGGGTTGTGCTCTGGCCGCTGTAGAGTCGCGCATATGCGCGTCTCCAGGATTAGTCTAAGGCTCCGTTTTGGCGGGGCGTTGATGGAGACGCGCGTATGCCCGGCTCTACAGGCACCCGAGATGTTGGATATCATCGATCGGCACTTGGGATATTGATATCAGGAGCACATCTTCGTTCGGAGTGGTAAGTCCTCGACCTCGAACCAAACGAACGAAGATTGCATTGGTAACATAGCATTTCATCAACGTATTTGCTGACGTAACAACACCGCTTGTACCACTAGTTATTCAAGACACAATGAAAGAGCACAGGTCATTTTTGGATAGGGTCTTTACGGCCAACGTGAAAACTTTTGCATCACTTGCGTTCGTAGTCGTCCTGCTGTTGACATCGCCAATCCATGCACAGGACACCAACGGGCAGTTGTTGCCTGGCACAGCCGATACACTGGACTGCTCAGCTCTCCAGATGAGCGTGTACGCATTGGCGCAAGGGGATAGTTACCAGAAAATGTATGACACTGCTCTGTTCGCAATTGAGCACTGTGCAACAGCTACAGGGTTACCTCATCCGATCTGGATCGACTTCGGTGCTGCAACGTCGGGCTGTCAATACAAGAGTGAGGACAAGGGCCGCTGGCCACCGTATCGAGAATGGCTTAAGAAAGTGTTGTATTATCGGTCCGATTCGTTATATTACTGCGCTGATGTGCATGCAATCTATTCTTCGCTGCAATACTTCAACGCTGACCGCGGGTACGACATCAATGGTCAGTTGGCGATCCTGAAATTTCTCAAGGATTCCAACCGCTGCCTATCGATCTTCGATCCGTACGACGATATTTTGCGAGCTGTTCTTCGTGAACGCTACCAGGTGTACCGCGACTCTGTACGTGACACTGTCAAGACACCGTACTCGCAGGATACGACCGTCCCTTCGTTAGAAGACCTCGACCTTCAGATCCTTCGAGGCCCGCAGTACCGTGCAGTCAGCGACGCATTCTCAGCGTCGCATGCCGGACCGAAGATCACATTCTTGAGCGCTGACGAGAACCCGTTCGACCGTCAGACGACGCTCCGTTTCGGGCTTGTGGACGCCGAATACATGCGCATCGACATCTACGATCCGCTCGGCAAACATCTCTATACGGACACAAGGCTGTGCAGCGAGGGGAATAATCGGTGGATGGTCTCCGGCCAATCGCTACCCCACGGTACACTCTACGCCCGCGTATCGACGATGAGCGGTGATGTCAGGACTGTAAAACTGATACGACAGTAGAGACGCGCCATGGTGCGTCTCTACAGGTGCCCGTAATATTAAATCTCAAGAATATGCACTTAGCCTCTTGACAAAAGGGGCACATTCGAGTATATTTGTGGGCGCATGATACGACAACCGCATATCATCCGATGTTCTGAAAGAGTCCGCCACGGCGGGCTCTTTGGTTTTAAAGGGCGGGTTGCGCGTGTGTATAACGAAGTTGTTGATATTAGAAGGGTTGCAGGTATGGGTGCTCCCGTTTTATTGAGGTTACGGGAAGTGGATGGTGCCCGCTATCTATTGAACTTACAAGCGAGATTCGTACTGTCTCCGGTACGGTACGGCACAGGAGCGGCGGCGGGAATGTTGAAGGGGTTACGATAATGGAGCAGATCACCGTCATAGCATTCTACAAATTCGTGCCGCTGCCGGACTACGAGGCAATGCGCCTGCCGCTGCGCGAATACTGCAACTCGCTCAGCCTCAAGGGGACGATCCTCCTGGCAAGCGAAGGGATCAACGGCATGCTCGCCGGCTCGCGCGAGAGCATTGACACCATCCTCGCCCGTCTTCGCAGCGACGCGCGACTTGCCGACCTCGAGCACAAAGAGTCGCTTCACGATACGATCCCGTTTCGCAAGATGAAGGTGCGGCTCAAGCGCGAGATCGTGGCGCTTGGCGTGGAGTCGGTCGATCCGTTGAAGATGGTCGGTGAGTATGTGAAGCCCGCTGAATGGAATGCGCTCATCAGCGATCCGGATGTGCTCGTGATCGATACGCGCAACGCGTTCGAATTCGCGAAGGGGACGTTCCGAGGTTCTCTCGATCCGAAGACGAAGCGCTTCCGCGATTTTCCGAAGTTCGTCGAGAGCGAGCTCGATCCAAGCGAGCATAAGAAGGTCGCAATGTTCTGCACGGGTGGCATTCGTTGCGAGAAAGCGACAAGCTATATGCTGCAGAAAGGCTTCGAGAAAGTGTATCACTTGCAAGGCGGCATCCTGAAGTACTTCGAAGAGGTGCCGAAGGAAGAGTCGCTCTTCGAGGGTGATTGTTTTATCTTCGACGAACGCATCGCGCTCGATCACGATCTGCATGCGGAGACGTCGTAGGTCAGTGAAGAAGTATTCACTTACAATTCATCAACATCGTTAAACACATGCAGTGTTTATTCGTCAGAACTAACGAATCAAGTTCTATCACGAAAGGAACATTGTTATGAAAACCACGATCAAACTCGCAACACTCGCCGCCATTCTTTCCCTGGCACCGGTTGCGAACGCACAAGTTCATTGGGGCTTCGGCATCTACGTCGGCACGCCTCCTCCGCCGCCCCCTCCGCGACGCGAGATCATCTGCGAAGCGCCATACCCCGACGCCTACTGGGCGCCAGGCTACTGGAATTTCGACCGGTGGCATCGTCACTATGAGTGGGTGCCAGGCCGTTGGGCACGACGTGAGATGAGACGCGACTGGCGCGAAGACCGCCGGGAAGATAGACGAGAAGACCGTTGGGAAGATCGGCACCATGACCGCGGCGAACATCGCGGCTGGGATCACGCCGATCGCGGCGATTGGCGAAGGTAGCACTGTGACCAAGCTATAGAAAAACGACGGTAGCCGTATGGCTGCCGTCGTCGTTTCTGGGGGGATTTACATAGAGGAATTGTTTGGACCCCTACGTTCGTTAGCAACCAGAGTCGTGTTTCCCCGCGATCATTACGTCATCTCATATCATCTTTCATCCCCCGAGCAATGCGAAGGATCATTCTCATCCTGATCATCGCACAATTCTTTAGCTCAGAAGGAATTGCGCAATCCGGCATCTCCAGTGAAGGCCGCGAGTTCTATCTCGGGCTTTTGGTGCCGTCGACACCACGTCAGACTGGAAGCTCTTCGTTTCACAAGTCCAAGTACAATGCGTATTTGCTTCTGACCGCAACCGCGAACGCCAACGTACAGATTAATTACTTCGACGCATCCGGTACGGAGACGGGCGCCAGCGTGAAGATACCCGCACGACAGGGTACCCAGGTGCAGCTTGACATGAGCAAGTTCAAGATCTCCGACACCAGCGGCGAACATGTTCAATATAGTACGTGTCATATCGTTTCCGATGTGCCGATCAGTGTTCAGATGGTCAGCGTCGGCACCAGCGCCGGAGGATCATACCTCGCATTGCCGGTGCAATGTCTTGGGAAGCAATATGTGGTACAGAGTTATAATGATAATCCATCCGGCTCTGGTGGAATGTTCAGCACAATGCCATCTCGCGGATGCCTTGAGGTGATCGCGACCCAGGACGCTACACAACTACAGATTACTCCTTCAACAACGACAAATGGCGGGCGACCTGGAGCGATCAGCGGGCCAGGTTCCAACGGAAAACCGCAGCCCTTCACGGTCGGGTTATCCCACGGCCAGACATACACGATCTATTCGATCGGCTCGGATGCGAACTCGGACCTGACAGGCACTGTGATTACCTCGAATAAACCGGTCGTCGTTCTTGGCGGACATGAAGCGGCGTTTACGGCCGGTAGCAGCGATCAATTGCAATGGACCGAAGGTCGCGATCTGATGATGGAACAGATGATCCCGGTCGAATGCTGGGATTCCAGGGGCTATGCGTCGATTCCCTTTGTCGATTCGAAGCCGAGCACAGCTGCCGGAGCCGGTGATGAATTACGTGTCGTGACGTTGCCCTCGAACGGGAATCAGGTCATGCTTGATGACGGAAGTGCATCGGCGACGACTGCGAGTGTACCGAATTATGGGAGCTTTTCTCTTGTCGGGACGACTGTTCCGATCGGACTCTACGATGCCAACGATGAGCCGTTCGGTGTCATGCAGTACGATCAGCGCATGCAGGGAAGTGGTGCGCCGTATCCGACGCCGAGTATGAATTCGCTCGTCCCCAAATCTCGCTGGAAGAGCAATTACTACTTTTTCGTACAGAGTACGAAATATGGTACCTTCCAACGATATCTCTATATCATTGCACCAAAGGCAGATTGGAATGCAAGTAAGATCATGCTGTCGTTTAATGGGGGGTCGCTCATGCCGATCTCTGCTTCCGGCGTATCGATCAAACGTGTATGGGCATCGATTCCCTCTGACTCGACAATGATCGGAGTTGCGATGTCACTGAATAACAGTGGCGCATATTATGTGGCCGATCTCGGATTGTCTTCCACCGATACTGAGCGGCATTCGACCTTCTTCGCCTACTATAATGCTGCCGTTGTGGATTACGGCTATACCGCAGGAGGCCCGCCATCTTACTATGACGATGTGTTCAGCTATGCGAATCCGCTCGGATTGTCGTATGGTGAGTTTGGCACGATGCGGCCAAAAATGTCGGCAACCGTTAGCGATGAATGCGGCTATTGGGCAGTATGCGTGCGAGACAGTGGTAATGACCGTACCGGAATTCGTTATGTCGATCTGCTGAATTATCCGAAGAACACGTACACCTCGAATATTCCCGTCTCCGTCAATGCACGATTCGATGCGTCGGTGGATCCGATCGGAAAGAATGAAATTCTGTTGCCGGGGACAGACGGAGAATTTTGTTTTCGAGTCGAACGTGTAAACCCTGCCGATACTTCGGCCGCTGCAGTCGAGGTATTCGATAACTCCGGGTCGTCGTTATTGATCCAACTGCGGTCAAGTGCAGCTCTTACTGCAAGTTCGTCAGGTCAGTTGACGGCATTATCGAAGACTTCGTTCAGCTTTGGGACTACTTCGGTCGATTCGCCGAGGTGTGGTATTCTGAACATTGCGATCCCGAGTGGTTTAGGTGCGCATGAGCAAGTGATATCCTCGATCTCGATTGTGGGTGACACGACCCATTTTCGATTCTCAGGAACAGGTCCATCGCTGCCGATCTCAATTGTTCCGGGCACACCGTTGCAGTTGCCGATCTGTTTTTATCCCGATGATACCATTCCGATCTCAACGACAGTTAAGTTGGGAGGAGCTTGCGACGCAAAGTTCAAATACACGATCAGCGGTCAGGGAGCGTCCGGAGTGCTCCATGCAACTGACGTCCAATTTCCGTTGACCGATTCCGGAGATCGTAATTGCGGTATCGTAACGCTGAGCAACACAGGAAATCGACCGCTCATACTTCAAACGCTGCCAGTGCTCAGCGACACGGTGAACTTCCGTATCGATTCTGCATTCCTTGCAAGTCTTCCGATCACCGTGGCCCCATTCGATAGCACAACCGTCCAGATCTGCTTCCAACCGATCGACGGAGATTCTCATACAGCCACCGTTCATTGGCATACGAATCTGACAAGGGCAATGGAGGGGCGGTCGAAAGAGATTTCGCTGCTGACCGGAAAGGGGTATAGTCCTGAGGTCGAGTGGTCGCCTGGATCATTGCGCTTGACGGCCGATTCGCTTCTGGTAGCGCCGACAGCAACTGGGAGGATCTATCTCGCTAACAGAGGAGCCACAAAACGCATTTTGGTGCATTCGATCGCCCTCTCGGGTCTCGATAGCAGTGAGTTTAGTATCGTCGGCAACGAGTATGGTGTCGACCCGCTTTCAAATTTCTATATCGCCAGTGCCGACAGCATGTGGCTCGACATTCTATTCCATCCCAATGTTTCCGTTCCATATCCGGGACGGTATGCCGACCGTTCGACATATCTTATGTGCACCTACGATGTTGAGGGGAGAGGCACCAGTAATGCGCTGGTCGTTGCGCCGTTGACGGGGCGGTTCGATCATATCACCGATAACGTCCACTTTAGGAGTGACGATGCTCTATCACTGAACGTCTTTCAAGACGGATCCTCAGTAGTGCTCGAACTTCCTGACGGAATAGAAAATCAAGACTGTTCGGTGGAAATCCATGATGTTCTTGGAAGAGAAGTGGTACGTCCAGTTCAGATACCGGCTGGTACGAATGCAGGGATCATTCACATCCCAATACCACCCAGATTTAGTGGAAGCTGCTTTTTCGTGTTGACTTCGGGGCGACAGCGATTGCTTTCAAAGTTACAGATAGTGCATTAGTGTTCCTATCGCCATAAATCATAATAAGTTAGAGCTTTTTCAACATTGAGAGTCAATTTCACTTCACGTTGAAACAAACGAGGAAGTGGTGTGTCTCGCAAGGTGTGGTGTTCATGTTGTAGTGGGTGTTTTATGGGTGCCGAGGTCGAATCTGTAGGCCCGATTATTGCATGGACAACGGCTATTGACCACTATTGAAATCAGAATTGATCGTTCTGGCGACCAATATCTGTAGCAGTGGCACCGTGTGAGTGTGTTGTTATTCACCTTTTGGAGCAAGTGACCTTGCTTTCCCTTCTTTCCACGAGAACTATGACCAAACGGACCATCATTGTTGCAGTGATCCTGCAGGCAATTGCTTCGCTAGTACAGGCACAGACCGGCATTCCGAGTGAAGGCCGCGAGTTTTATGTTGGGGTGCCGTATCCATCGATCCAACGGCAGAAATCAACATTAAACAGTTATTCAGGCCCCACCTATAAGTCATACGTGCATGTCACAACATCGGTCGACAATAGTGTGACCTTCGTTTACATCGATTCGACGGGATTTGAAAATGGTGCGACAACGAAGAAGATCGCAGCGAAGCAGTCGTTTCAATTCCCCTTGGATATGACCAAATTCCAAACGTGGGAGACGACGGGTGACGGTGTTCGTTATGGTACGATGAAGATCACGTCCAAGGCACCGATCAGTGTTGAGTTCGTCAGTCAGGGGACGTGTTCGGGCGGTTCATATCTTTCCTATCCGCTGCAGTGTTGGGGAAAGAATTATGTTGTTCAAAGCTATAATGATAACCCAGCAGGCAATGGCGGGTATATCAATACTGCAGCCTCGCGCGGATTTATCGAGATCGTCTCCGGTCATGACGGGACGAACGTCTTCGTCACACCTTCGACAACAACGGCCGGTGGACACGTTGGTGCTATTTCTGGGACCGGTGCCAACGGAACGCCGCAACCATTTTCAGTCTCGCTGAATCGAGGTCAAACCTATACGATCTATGCGGAAGGAAAGGACCAGGGCGCTGATCTGTCCGGTACAGTGATCAACTCCTCACAGCCTGTCTGCGTATTGGCAGGACACGAAAATGCATTTACACTGACAAGCTCTGTTGCATCCGGTACAGAAGGACGCGACTTCATGGTCGAGCAGCTGATCCCTGTGGAAGCATGGGATTCTACTGGGTATTGTACCATCCCGTTCTATGATTCAAAACCGGCGACGACAGCGGGGTACGGCGATGAAATTCGTGCCGTTGCAGTACCGAATGCAGGGAACATGGTCTATTTTGAGAATGGCTCCGGTGGTTCTCCCACTGGCGTGACCGTGCCGAAGTACGGAGCATATGCGGCAACGAATATTCAGCAGGCGACCGGCTGGCAGGATTATAACGGGAAGCCATTCGGTGTCATGCAGTATGACAATCGGATGCAGGGAACAAGCTCCCCGTATCCGACGCCGAGCATGGTAAGTATTATCCCGAAGTCGCGCTGGAAGAGCGAGTACTATTTCTATGTTCCGACCATCAAGGATAATACGACGTACGAACGGTATCTCTATCTTATCTTCCCGAAGTCGGACTGGGCTGCACAGAAGATCTTGATGAGCAATAACGGTGTTGCGCCGTCGCCGGTGCAAAGCCAGGTCTCGATCAAGAAGCAGTTCAATGATATTCCCGGCGAAGACTCGCTGATGGGAATTCAAGCATCGATCACGAATACGGGATCGTATTATCTGGTCGATGGGGCGAACGATCTGCAAAATCCAGGGAAGCGCTCGAAAATGGCAGCGTATTTTACCACGGAAGTATCGTTCAATCGTCGCTTTGGGTTCGGTTTTGGTGG
Organism: Bacteroidota bacterium; assembly: GCA_018266755.1. Lineage (NCBI taxonomy): Bacteria > Pseudomonadati > Bacteroidota > Bacteroidota bacterium. The sequence goes on along the minus strand of JAFDZW010000005.1, from coordinate 762,528 downwards.
CTTTAATGCGAATGATTATTACTCGTATGGCAATCCGCTTGGATTTAACTACGGCGAGTTCGGTACAACACCGGCGAAGCTCACGTCCGTTGTGAAAGATAACTGCGGGAAATGGGATGTAACGATCAACGATTCGGGTGATACACATGCGGGAATTCGTTACATCGAGATTGTCAACTATCCAAAGGCAACGTATTCGATGGCAATTACGCCGTCGGTCAACGTTCAGTTCGATGTATCGTTGGACTCTCTGAATAAGGGAGAAATCATACTCGATGGTACGCAGAAGAGTTATACGTTCACCGTGCAACCGACTGTTCCCTCGAGCGCTGCAACTGCAACGATCGAAGTATATGACAACTCCGGCGCATCGCTGCTCGTGAATCTTTCGAAGGCTCCGAGTGTGACAGCAGCCGGCTCTGGTCAGCTTTCAAGTGTATCGGGGAATACGTATACGTATGGTTTGGCTCCATGTGGTGTCAATGCGTGCGGAGCGATCGTGCTGACGAATCCTGGCGGTGCCGGTGCTCGCGATTTTGTCGTTACGAGACCAAAACTGACGGGTGATACCGCGCACTTCAAATTCGCCTCGGCACAGCCGGATACGATCCGAATCGCTCCGGGATCGAATGCCTCGATTCCCGTGTGCTTCAATCCGGCCGATACGGCGGCGACTCAATGTTCGCTTATTCTAACAGGTGATTGCGGGAGTACCTTTACGTACGTACTCCAGGGACATGGTGCGTCCGGATTGCTGCAGGCGACGGATCTGAATTTTGCAGAAACCGACATGGGCGACACAAAGTGTGACGTTGTGAAGCTCAAGAACGTCGGTACGTTGCCGTTGACACTGCATTGGCCAGTTCTTAGCGATAGCACTGATTTCTCGGTCGACCCCGCCTTCCTTGCGACATTGCCGGTGACGATCAAGGCCGGCGATTCGATCAGCGTCAATGTCTGTTTCAATCCGAAAGATCATGACTCGCATTCGGCTACACTGTACTGGAAATCGGATATTGTGCCGGCCCTCGACTCGAAGATGAAGGCATTCTCGTTGTTGAGCGGCAAGGGATATAACGCTGGCGTCGAATGGGCGCCGACGGTGATCGCAATGACAGCCGATTCGACGAAAGGAACACCGGAAGCCACGGTCCGAATTTATCTTGCGAATCGTGGGACATCCAAGCGAATCCTTGTGAACTCCGTGCAGCTCAGTGGGCCGGACGTTTCGGAGTTCTCGATCACTGGCAACGAGTACGGCGTCGATCCGATCTCGAACTTCTATATTAACTATTCCGACAGCATGTGGCTCGACCTGAAGTGGCATCCGGATGTCACACGGGCCTATACGAATCGCTCCGCATTTATCACCGTGAATTACGATGTCGAGAATTCCGGTACCAAGGGAGCACTGGTCATTGCTCCGATCAACGGCAGCTTCTCTGGTTCACCAGATGGCGTATATCGCTCGGCATCGGATGCCGTACGCAGTATGGTTGCAGTAATCGCCGGGCGTCAGCTTACGGTCTGGGTACCGTCAGAGGTTAACGCCGCAGAATGCGGACTGGAAGTCTATGACCTGCTCGGACGCGTTGTCTCCGCAGAGTCGCATGTCGGTATCAGTCAGGGAAGTGCGGCCATTCGGACCTTCCTGCCCGAATTACCCGAAGGCACCTATATCGTCCGTATGACGGTCGGCTCGAAAGTGTATAGCTGCGTGGCGATGCAGGCTAATTAAATGAAGCATCGAGATCGACTGCAATCTTCCGGGTGATCCGATCATAGTGTCGGATCACCCGGTTCAGTTTCTGGCCCTCACATACTATACTGTTCGTCTTGAACCGGTTCGAATCGTAGTGCGCTCTTGTTGGCTATTCGAATGCCGAGATACCGGTGATCTCCATACCCAGTACCAGGGTATGAATATCGTAGGTTCCTTCGTACGTGTTCACCGATTCCAAATTTGCCATGTGACGCATGATCGGATACTCCCCGAGGATGCCGTTCGCGCCGTGAATGTCACGTGCGGTGCGGGCGATATCGAGCGCGATCCCGACGTTGTTGCGCTTGGCCATTGAAACATGCTGCGGCCTCATCGTGCCGTCGTTCTTCATCTGGCCGAGTCGCAGGCACAGCAATTGCGCCTTCGTGATTTCCGTCAACATGTGTGCCAGTTTCGCCTGTACCAACTGGAACCCTGCGAGCGGCTTGCCGAACTGCACACGACTCTTCGCATATTCCACCGAGCTTTCGTAACATGCAATGGCCGCGCCGACCGCACCCCACGAGATGCCGTAGCGCGCTTGCGTCAGACAGCCGAGCGGACCCTTCAAGCCCTGCACGTTCGGCAGCATGTTCTCGTCCGGCACGAAGACGTCCTGAAATACCAGTTCGCTCGTGACACTCGCACGAAGCGAGTATTTGCCCTTCATCTCCGGCGCTGTGAAGCCCTTCATGCCTTTCTCAACCACGAAACCGCGGATGGACTTCGGATCGTCGGAGTCGACTTTCGCCCACACGACGGCGACGTCGGCGATCGTGCCGTTGGTGATCCACATCTTCGCGCCGTTGAGGATATACCCGCCGTCCACCTTCTTCGCGCGGGTGACCATGCCTGCCGGGTTCGAGCCGTAATCCGGCTCCGTGAGCCCGAAGCAGCCGATGTATTCTGCCGTCGCAAGCTTTGGCAAGTAGCGCATGCGCTGCTCTTCGGTACCGTATGCATAGATCGGATACATCACCAGCGACGACTGCACCGACGAGAACGAGCGGATCGACGAGTCGCCGCGCTCGAGCTCCTGGTTGATGAGTCCGTACGCAATGGCGTCGAGACCCGCGCAGCCGTATTTCTCCGGCAAGGTTGGCCCGAGCAAGCCGAGCGCTCCGATCTTCGGGGCGAGGTCCAGCGGGAAGGTCATGGCCTGGTTGTGGTGCTCGATAACGGGCAACACCTCGTCGACCACGAACGAGCGAACCGTGTCGCGGATCATCCGTTGGTCTTCGCTTAGCAGGGCAGAAATATCGTAGAAATCGGTCAGCATGAGCGGTGCTATTTGTAAGTCGTTGTGTAACACGCGCTCGCCGTGTTTTGTCTATTGAATTCCCGAACCCCGCGCATTCGTCGGGCGCCGCCATCGCGCCAGCCTCTGTCAAGGCCTGAAGTATGATATTGGCATCGTCCAAGCCATCGGCTGGCTCCGATACACGCGCTAACTCCAATAAAACGCGGGCACCACCCCCTCGCCGTAACTTCAATGATCTGCGGGCACCCATCCCTGCAAGCGTATTATTATTCAACAACATCGTTATACACACGCACGCAGCGTAACCCCCAGACGCACGAAAGTCCGCCGCAGCGGACTTCTTCCCAATATCACCGGCCCATATTCTCACATGATCGTTCATCATTCGATCGGTGCCCTCATTGACGCCGGTAATATACAACCAAACATGCACGCTGTCAAGGTGCCCCTGACGAGTATGTAAAGATTTAACATTGTGGGCACCTCATGAACGCTTCGGAATGCTCCGTGAGTGAGCGGGGCACAACCGACGAGTTCTGGTTAAACGTTCGTAGATTAGCACTCCCGGACATCGTCAACCCTGTTCATTAATGTCATCTGTCCTATGATCGACAAACTCAAAGATATACTGGCTACCGTCCGCGAAGCAATCCTGATTGTTGCATTCTTGCTGTTGCTCGTGTTCCCGAGTTGCTTTAACCAGATTCTTGTCAACGCCGGCTTTACCGAAGGCAGCGTGATGGGCTTCACCTGGAAACAACAAGCGACCGACGCACAGCAACTTGCCGACTCGTCGCAGCGCATCGCGCAAACGGCAGCAGATCAACTCGAGAATACGAAAGCCGCGCTTGAGATCGCAATGAAAAAACTCGAATCGATCCCTGCAGCGGCAACGTCGCCCGAAGTCGCACAAATGAAGACGACGCTCGATTCGACGAACAAAGTGCTCAACCCCGCTGGCAAGACGTCCCTCAAGAGCGCCGTCCTCAACCAACGCCTCCACCTCGACCAGTTGAAGATGCGCATGCCAGGGAAGTAGTGATGGCTTTCCAGCGGCCGCATGATCGTGACGCTCCACAATTATTTACTTGCGTCAAAGCCAACGTCGCTGTACAGGTTAGTATGCTATGTTCATGGATCCATGTCATGAACTAGGGCAAAGAATCTTGCCTCGCTTGTGTTGAGGAGATGCGTGTCTGTTGTTTGAGCTCATATTCTCGATTACTGACAATGAAGATCTTCCGAATCTCTTTGATGTACGCCCTCGTGTTCGCGCAGACGACCTCCGCGCAGACGGTTAAGGTGGACTCGCTGGCATTGGATGACCTAAACCACACCCTGACTCTTCGAGGAAGTGGACTGCTTAGCGGACCAATGCAAGTCTACGTAACCGATTCACGACTACCCATCCTCTCGGCCTCCGACTCGGCTGTGACCTATTCACTACCTGATTATGATCGTGGGTGTGCAGGCAATATCACGATCTTTCGTGAGGGTGACACCAATTCCGACTGGTCAATTGGATGGGGACGCTGTGCGCTGAAGGCTCTGGAGCAGGTTGACCGCAGCGTGTACGAGGATCTCGGGCCGAATGCCGCGGACTATCCTCCGCAAAAGTATGTTGCGTACACTGCGAAGTTTCGGGTGATCCTTCGCGATGGAATCCCAGTCCCCGGTAAGTACTCACTCACACTGGGACATATGACCTTTGTGAAGTGGGACTTTGGAGCATCCCTCTGGCTGCATAACAACTGGGTTGAAAGCTACACCGGTTCAGGCACAAGGTATCTCGAGGTTTCCGATTTACCAGCAGACGTATTGCTACGCACTGATTCGGTCTTCATCCAACTTCCAAGTCTTGGCGGCTTGCACTGTACGTACTCGTACTACTACGACAGTCGTAGTGGTAGGATGTTTGAGACGAAGGGAGCGACCAACCAATCGGCACCTGGATTTCTGCTTTCCGGTAAGCGGGTAGCTGGCCTGCAACTTATCCCCGCTGACTCAGCAACATCAGTGCGACCGTTTTGGGGCGGAATGACTTCCGGCACGATTACTTCGAAAGTCTTCTGGGAAGAGATAGGTGTAAGCATTCCATATGGAAAGCCTGTGTTGCTGGTACCGACCGAATCAGAGTCCACAATACCAAGAGTGGGGCCCCGGCGCAATCCGATGCGGTCTGCCTTCGCGGAGTTAGAGGTGGTGTTAGAGTCGACGGCGATTGTGTGTGTGCAGCTGGCGGACATTTCCGGTAGGATTGTGTACCGCGAGCAGCGAGTGTTGGGTCCGGGGAGCCAATCGATTAACTTCCCAAACACCCTCGGGCCCGGGCTATACTTCTATCATGCAACGATCGGCAGTTGGAGCTCGAACGGAAAGTTCTTGATCAATTGAAGCCGTCAGTGGTGGCCAATGAGCGGAGCCAGGGTCAGTTCGTGAACGATTGACCTCTACGTTACGCTGCAACACAAATTGAGATCAACGGTTTGGCTTGCCCTGATGCCTGAACTTCACTTGTGGTTCTCTTCCAAAGGAATCCAATACTATCACCTTTGAGCCATCACTATCATAATGACCCCATCCATACAAGGGGTTTTGGCCCGTCTCAGGCCAGTATTTTTCTGGGAAACCGTACGGAAGGATAGAATCTCCTGGGTACGGTTTCCAGTCATACAGTGTGATTTTCCATTTGTTGGGCGGATACCCGAAGTCATAATCCCGACCACGTCCTTTGCCAAGATCAATATCCCACTGGCCAGTCGATGTTACCGTTCGTCCATCGGTATCTCGATAGGTGTGAAGATACAGTAACGTCTTATTACTTCTCAAGAATGGAACAGTACATAGTAAGCTTAGCGCTTCGTGACGGGTCGTGTCAACACTGCGGTACATGCCGGTGAATTCCTCGGGTGTAGGGTAGCGCGAAGAATGGCATGAACTAGTTGTTCCCGCAAGAGCCAAGAGGAGAAGACATCTGGCAATCATAGACACAAAAATACAGCCGTTGTCCAAAAACCGACGAATTCCCGCACGGAGCCATTCCGCCATTCCTGCTGTTTTACCTCGCTAATTCTTAGGGAGAGGTAGTTTTAGGAATGTCGCTCGAGAGAACTCGTAATTTCTGTATCATCGCCCATATCGACCACGGCAAGAGCACGCTGGCCGATAAGCTGTTGCTCGAAACCAAGACGATCGCGCAGCGCGAGATGCAGTACAATCAGGTCCTCGACGATATGGACCTCGAGCAGGAGCGCGGCATTACCATCAAGCTCCATGCCATCATGATGAAGTACCTCGCGCCCGACGGCGTCGAGTACACCTACAACATGGTGGATACCCCCGGACACGTCGATTTTACCTACGAGGTCTCGCGCTCGCTCGCAGCATGCGAAGGCGCTATTTTGGTCGTCGATGCCACACAGGGCGTCGAGGCACAGACGATCTCGAACCTGTTCCTTGCCATCGAAGCAGGACTCGAGATCATTCCTGTACTTAATAAGGTCGATCTGCAATCGGCGATGATCGACGAGGTCTCGAACCAAATCATCGAGCTCATCGGCTGCAAGAAGGAAGACATCCTGCTCGCCAGCGCGAAGGCAGGCATTGGTATTCAGGAGATTCTCGAAGCGGTCCGCACGCGCATTCCGGCGCCGAAAGGCAACGTAGACGCGCCGCTACGCGGACTCATCTTCGATTCGAAGTTCGACGCCTACCGCGGTGCGATCGTCTATATGCGTGTGTTCGACGGCAAGATCAAAGAAGGTGACGAGATCATCTTCATGTCGAACAAGGCGCGCTACAAAGTTGAAGAGATCGGTACGCTACGCCTGGGCCGCGAGGCAAAGAAAGAACTGCAAGCGGGCGACGTCGGCTATTTGATCGCGGGCGTCAAGAACGTCAAGGACACGCGCGTCGGCGATACGATCACGCATTTCCGTGGCGGCGCCACCGAGCCGATCTCGGGCTTCAAAGAGTCGAAGCCGATGGTCTTCGCGGGTATCTATCCGCAGAACGCCGAGCAGTTCACCGAACTGCGCGACTCGCTCGATAAGCTTGCGCTCAACGATTCGTCGCTCATCTTCGAAGCCGAGACCTCGATCGCGCTTGGGTTCGGTTTCCGTTGTGGCTTCCTCGGTCTGCTGCACATGGAGATCGTGCAGGAGCGCCTGGACCGTGAGTTCAACCAGAACATCGTCACGACGGTCCCGAACGTAGAGTACTACGTAACAACGACGGCGGGCGATGTCGTGAAGGTGGACAACCCTTCATCCATGCCGCCTCCGGGCAATATCGAGTACATCGAAGAACCGTACGTGAAGGCGCAGATCATCGTGCCGAGCGAGTATGTCGGCGGCATCATGACGCTCGCAACTGAGCGCCGCGCGATCTACAAGACAACTACGTACATCGACTCGACACGCGCCGATATCCAATACGAATTTCCGCTCTCCGAGATCATCTTCGATTTCTACGACAAACTCAAGTCGATCTCTCGGGGCTATGCATCGTTCGATTACGAATTCCTTGAGTATCGTCAGTCGGATCTCGTGAAGCTCGACATCATGCTCAACGGCGATCCGGTCGACGCGTTCAGCACGATCGTGCACCGCGACAAGGCGTTCGAGTGGGGCAAGAAGCTCTGCGGGAAGCTGCGCGAGCTAATCCCGAGACACATGTTCGAAGTCGCAATCCAAGCGGCCATCGGACAGAAGATTATCGCACGCGAGACCGTCAAGGCAATGCGCAAGGACGTGACCGCGAAGTGTTACGGTGGCGATATCTCGCGTAAGCGCAAGCTGCTCGAAAAGCAGAAAGAGGGTAAGAAACGCATGAAGCAGGTCGGCCGCATCGAAGTGCCGCAGGAAGCGTTCATGGCGATCTTGCAGATATCGGATTGAGACTCATTGGTCCTACAGGACAGACAAGATTTTTCGTATGGCAATTCTACCGAAGAAGAAAGTAAAGCAGAAGGAGAGCCTCTGGCGTTCGCTTCTGGTCGCAGGTGTGATCGCGTTGGTGATCCGCTCGTTCATGTTCCAGGCGTTCCGCATTCCGACAGGTTCGATGAAGAACACGCTGCTCGTCGGCGATTATTTGTTCGTCAACGAACTTGCCTACGGGTTTCATACGCCGAAGTATTTGCCGCTGACCAATTGGAAGATCCCGCACTTCGGCTTTAATTACCGCGACGTCAAGCAAGGGGATGTGATCGTGTTCGAATACCCGGGCGATCGCGACCTCGTAGAACCGAAAGAGAAGAACGTAAACTACATCAAACGCTGTATCGCCGTTGCCGGCGACACGCTCGAGGTTCGCGACAAGCAGGTGTATGTCAACGGGAAAGAATTCAAGAATCCGCCGAACTCGCGCTACAACTTCCCGCCGCTGCCGAAGGGACATCCGGAAGAGGGGATCTTCCCGCGTGGTAACACGACGTGGAATCATGATAACTACGGCCCGATCCGTATCCCGAAGAAGGGTGACGTGATCGCGCTTTCCTCTGCGAACATCGACGCATGGAGTGTTTTCATCCAACGCGAAGGCCATTCATGCGAATGCGGAGCTGATGGATCGGTCACGATCGACGGAAAGAAAGTGACCAGCTACACCGTCGAACGCAACTATCTCTGGATGATGGGTGATAACCGCGACGACTCGGCAGACTCACGCTACTGGGGGTTCTGTCCGGTCGATAATGTGATCGGCTCGTCGATGTTCATTTATTGGTCATGGTACAATCCGCCGGGAGATACCGGCGACGGCTACGACCCCGAGGAGCCGCAGAACCTGCACGTCCGCTGGAACCGCCTCTTCCATAGCGCGCAGTAAGCAGGGCAAAACTCCGTCCATTCGAGTAACTACATCGCACCATGGGCGTACCGAAACCGGTACGCTCACGAAGGCGTGAGCACATTGATCACCATTCATGTACTCGAATGAAGAAGACTCCGAAGACTAGTAAGAAGAACGAGAGCGTTGTTCGCTCCCTGCTCGTCGCAGTGCTGCTCGCGATTGCCGTGAGGTCGTTTGCGGTGCAGGCATTCCAGGTCCCAACCGGCTCGATGAAGAACACCGTGCTGATCGGCGATCATCTGTTCGTCAATGAACTTGCCTACGGGTTTCATACACCGAAATATCTGCCGTTTACCGACATGCCGATCCCGCATATCGGATTCGATTATGCCGACGTCAAGCGCGGCGATGTGGTGGTGTTCGAATATCCCGGTGAACGTGATCTTGTCGTACCGGCGAAGCATAATGTGGATTTTATTAAACGCGCCGTCGCGCTGGCCGGTGATGTGGTCGAGATACGCGATAAGCAGGTATATGTCAATGGAACTGCGGTGACGCTGCCACCGAACGGCAGATATGACGAACAGCCACTACGGAAGGGACTCTCAGACTCTCGGATCTTTCCGAAATACTCCGGTTGGAATCAGGATCAGTACGGCCCCATCCGTGTGCCGAAGAAAGGGGACGTGTTGCAGCTCGATGCGAAAAACATCGACGGCTGGCGTGTGTTCATCGAGCGCGAAGGTCATCACGTGAACTGTGCGATGGATGGATCGGTGAGTATAGACGGGGTAACGGCAACGAGTTATACCGTTGGCCGCGATTATCTCTGGATGCTTGGCGACGATCGCGATAATTCGGAAGACTCGCGCTTCTGGGGCTTTTGTCCGGCAGAGAACGTTGTCGGCAAGGCAATGTTCGTGTATTGGTCGTGGTACAATCCGCCGTCGGATCACGGGGATGGCTACGACCCTGAAGAGACGCAATCATTTCACATTCGGTGGGACAGGATACTACGCAATATCAACTGACGAACCGCGACGGACTTTCGCTCTATTTCCATATCCCGTTTTGCGAGCAAAAGTGCGTCTATTGCGATTTCTATTCGATCGAAGACCGATCCGCACAAGCGCGCTTCGTCAGCGCGCTTGTGCGTGAGATCGATTTGAAGATCGCCCGCTATCCGTCGCTCGAAGGCTCTGCCGTATCGACTATCTTTTTCGGAGGCGGCACTCCGTCGCTGCTCACACCGGAGGAATTACAGTCGATCGTCGAGGCGATCACTAAACACTTTGTCCTTCTTCCCGACCTTGAGTTCACGTTAGAGTGTAACCCCGGTACCGTCACCGAATCGGAACTCGCACGATATCGTGCGCTCGGCGCGAATCGTCTCAGCTTTGGCGTACAGTCGTTTCATGCCGATGAGCTCGAATGGCTTTCTCGTATTCATTCCGCCGATGAGGCCCGCGATGCCGTTCGGTTCGCACGTTCCTCTGGGTTTGATCGTGTCAGCATTGATCTGATGTTTGCGCTACCGGGCCAAACAATGCAGAAGCTTGCATATTCGCTCAAGCAGGCTATTGAACTTGAAACCGACCACTTGAGCGTCTATAATCTCACCGTTGAAGAGGGGACGCCACTTAACCGAATGGTAAAGCTGCACCAAGTTAACGAGATGCCGGTGGATGAAGCATCGGAGATGTATGAGATGGTGCAGGAGACGCTTTCGAATGCGGGTTTTGTGCAGTACGAGATATCGAACTATGCAAAAACCGAAGCTCAACGCTGTCGGCATAATCTTGTCTATTGGGACGGCTATGCAGACTACGTGTCCTTCGGTCCCTCAGCACATGAATTCATCGGCGGCGAGCGCTCGTGGAATCTCTCCTCACTCGATCGGTACCTCGACCGGATCGAACATGGTATTCTTCCTCGTAATAATTCCGAGCGTCCGGATCTGCGAGAACGACGTATCGAAGTGCTTTTCTGTGGACTCCGATCGACCGGAGTACACATCTCGCAGTTCAACACCTCGTTTCGCGAAGACCTCCGTTCCAATCGTGAACTCGCGCGTATTATCAATGAAGGTTTGGCTACCATCGAAGGTGACATACTTCGCCTGACTACAACGGGATACCGGTTCTGCGATAATATCGTCGTGCGGTTGCTGTAGTTTGTTAGAGTTTCGATTTCCTCCGACAATGACTGCTGTACCTCGTCTCGAATAAAAAAACATTATTCGTGAGGTTTATACGTGGCGGAAGCCGATTGGTCGCTCGTAAATTTGGTCTGTCAACTTGATTAGTGCAGTAACAGCACACGGGATGGGCAGGCCACGGAATGTGATCGCCATCAACACTACCGAATCAACACAATTAGGATGCAGCCACACGACGACCATATCGATCGCGGGAATGATATTTTTGATCGGGATTCTGTACCCGGTTTCACAGAACTGTTCTCACGCTCTGCGGGGAGCGCAGCTATCTGTGTTGCGGTGATCGACGGGGATGTCGATCTCGACCATGAATGTTTTCGCGGCGCGGATCTTCAAACGATCGACCCTTTTGGGACCGGATCGGTTGCAGGCCGGGCGCTCGAACACGGTACGCATGTAACCAGCATCATCTTTGGACAGCGGGGTTCTGCCGTAGAAGGAATTGCACCCGGGTGTCGAGGGTTGGTCATCCCTCTATTTGGTTCGGATATCGATGGTGAGTTCAAACCGGCGACGCAAGTGCAATTGGCGCAAGCTGTTTCGTTGGCCGCAGATCGCGGTGCGCAGATCATTAACATTTCCGGCGGGCAACGTTCGATCTCCGGGGTGGAAGAGACATTCCTTGCCGACACAATTCGTCGGTGTACCGACCAAGGGATTCTCATCATCGCAGCGGCCGGGAATGACGGATGCGATTGCCAGCATATCCCTGCGTCCAATCCGCACATCCTCGCGGTCGGAGCGATGCGACACGACGGGACGCCACTCGACTTCAGCAACTTCGGTGCAATCTATCGGTCCAACGGCATTCTTGCACCGGGCGAGGATATTCTGGGTGCACGTGCAGGCGGCAGTGTATGGCGCAAGACCGGGACGAGCTATGCAACTCCGGTTGTCTCGGGCGTTGCAGCGCTGTTGCTAAGCATGCAGATCGAACTCGGGTACACGCCCGATCCGCGAGCAGTCTTTCGTGCGATCATGCGTTCGTCGTCTCCTTGCGATCCGAAGGTGGAGACCGATTGCACCCGGGTTCTTTCAGGCAGGCTCGATGTCGCGGCAGCGATGCGAGCGATCGAGCAGCCGGAAGGCGAACCGTATGAAGAACAGAAGTTTCACTTACTAACTAACGGAGTCAACATGTCAGAATACAATCAACAAACCGAAGAGGTTGCCACCATGCTGGCACCCGATACTGCGGACACCAATTCCGCAATGATCATTCCACAAGAACACGATGCCGCGATTGTGCCGTCGGAATGCTCCTGCAAAGGGGGGAGCGAACCGTGCGGATGCAATAACAAACCGTCGCAGCAAGCGTCACCGGCTCGCCCGATGCTCGTGTATGCACTCGGCCAGATTGGTCTCGACTTCGGGACCGAGGCTCGGCGAGACTCGTTTTCGCAGCAAACCGGACGCAATGTTTCGAGCAATGCCGAAATGGTCGAGTATCTCAGCTCCGACCCGGCGTCCGCAGCCAGTCTGCACTGGACGCTGACCATCGACGAGACGCCCGTCTATGCCATCGCACCTACTGGCCCGTTTGCGGCGGCAACGTACGACCGCATGCGCGATTTTCTGCGTGCACAGATTACCGAAGGAGTCGAGCGCGTTTCGATTCCGGGCACGATCGGCGGCATGCGCAGACTATTGAACGGACAAGTCGTTCCGTTGATCATCCCGGAGCATCGCGGTATGTATAGCTGGACGACGCAGTCACTCGTGAGTGCAGTTCTCGGTGAAGCGCCGAAGGCAAAGGAAGCGATGCTGGAATACACCGATCGTTCTGTCGGTATCCACCAGTTCCTTTCGCGGATCTACTACGAAATCCGTAATCTTGGCGTGACTGCCCAGGAACGAGCGATGAACTACGCAGCGACCAATGCATTCCAGCTTCAGGCGGTGTATGGCGATGCCATCAAGAGTGGTTTGAAACTGGATTCGATCGATGTCGAGCGCAGCCCGATTTGCAAACCGGGTTCGGATTGCTGGGATGTCAAGCTCTCATTCTTCAATCCTACGAAGCGCTTCGAGCAGGCACGTCGGGTCTACCGCTACACGATCGATGTCAGCGACATCGTGCCGGTCACCGTCGGTACGATGCGGCAGTGGGATGTGTATTAGGATCGTGTCACTACGAATACGAAAGGCTCATTCCAATGAGAATTCCCATACAAGCGAGGCCGATTGAGCGGATGCGACATACATCGAAGCTGTCGCGACGAACGCATGGCGGATCCGTGATGCCGCAGGACGGGTGTTCGGTCTGTACCGATGTGCTTGCCGGAGTGATCTACACCGCAGCGAATGGAACATGCTGGCTTGGGTGTACTGGCGTAGGTATCGCGGCAGGCGCGGCATGCGAAGTTGCATTCCTCGGACCGGAAGACCCAATCGGGGATGTCGTGTGTCCGATCCTCGATGCAACGCTTGATGCGATCTGCGAACAGTTCGGGTGCGATTCGCTCAAGAGCTGGTCGGGTGCGCAAAGTGCAGCGCAGCAGATCTGTGCGGGCGTCCATATTTGCTAAGGCAACAGTCGTCGGGTGTCGGAGGCGAAGTTCGTGTCCGGCATCGGCGGTGATTCCATCACATTCATGTTATCAAGGAAACCACTATGACTATTCCAATTCAAGCAGCTCCGGTTCTGCGGGGCAGCGCGGGTATGTATGCGACAGACGCTTCCGTGACGGCAAGCGACTATAGCACATGTGTCTCCGCAACTGTGAATAACGGAAAACTCTGCTTCAGTTTGCCGGTCATCGGCAGCATCTGCATTCCGGTTCCGTCATGGGTACCGAGCGGTGCATCCGCTCAGGCGTGTGCGAATATTTGCACACACATCGGTATCCCGACTGGCGCTTCGGCAACAGTAACGGTGCTGGGTAAGCAGATCTGGAGCGACAGCGTCGGCTGGTGTTAATTGCCAGAATCGCGCGCTGTATCTATTCGCGAATACATGCCGATGTCTCACCGACTGCAATATCTGTTGCAGTCGGTGAGCGTTTGGCAATGATACACTCCCAACGGAGCACGATAGGGTGCCGGCAGATAAAATTGGCAGCCGGATGGCACGAGCGAGGATCATAAACTCATGCGGATGCCCGGGCCCTAAGATTTCATTGTCAACAAGAAATTATTGCCGTATATTAGAAGACCAGACGTTGCTTTATAACGATTTTCATTCATCAGCATCAAGGATACAACTATGTTTAGTACATTGACCAGCGTTGCGGTGACCCCCCAGCCGACAACAAAAGACGGAAGGAGCAGAACAGCACGCCGCAAGCATCGGCTTGGGTGGCTCAAATTTGAAGAACAATTTCGCCAGCGGCATCCCCACTTCCTCGGCGAACTTGCACGATTGTTTCCGACGCTGTCGAGAACGGAGCTCGAAATTTGCGCCATGCTCTTCGAGGCCATGCCGAGTTGGCAGATCGCCGAGGTGCTTTCGATTACCGAGCGAAGCGTCGAGAATCATCGAAGCAACATTCGGCGTAAATTCTCGCTCACACCGTCGCAGCATCTTCATAGCTTTCTTCTCGGCGTCATCGGCGCAACACAAGAGATGATAATTCCTCAATCATGAGGTTTTCGTGAGGTGGAAAGTGATTCGTCCGTCGTAGGTTTGCAGACGGTGCCTATGAGTTTCGATCGCGGCTAGCAGATCGTGGTGAAGCCTACACACTTGCCACGTCACGTCGGTCCACTATCCGCGAGGGATCATGGCATGGCGCTTTTCTGAGTGAGTAAGACATCGCACCGCCTCCCCAGATGTGCGATCGCCGTGATAGCGAGAGATGGGGGAAAATATATCGCAGGAGTATGCCTGTGCGGTTCGGCGTTTCACCTCAAACACGAACGAATCCGCCAGTATAGTTTGCAGCATAGTCCGCTCTGCGCTCTTCATCGTCTGCTCCTCGCCGGGTTTGCCGAAAACCGGACCATAAGAGTAGGCAGTGCATCAACACGATTACCAACCATGAGAACCGACACGAACGGGTCGATCGTCATCCGCATATCTGCGGATTCCGGCATTAAGAAGACCGACAATCTACATGTATTCGTCACCGACAACTCTGGGCGCATTATCGAGGCCAGCAGTTTCGACGGACTCGAAGCACGACTGAAGACACCAGCGCCGACGCTAAAAGGTGGTGCGAAAATATTCATTGCTCCCGGCCTGCCGAAGGGGACCGAGGCCTCGTCGTTCAATGAACGAGATCTGCGAAAAGCAGGTGCGTATCAAGTCACGAAGGCATTTACCGACCGAACATTCATCGATGTATCCCGCATCCCGAGCGGAGCATTGAAGCCGTGGTTTTGGGGGAATTGCCTTATTTCGGGTAATATCACGAAGGATTTTTTCATCGACGGCCAGTGGAAAACACTGCCCGTGTGTAATGCCCGTGTGCATATCTGCGAGGTCGAGACCGAACTCGTGCTGCCACACATCCCGATCTATTATCGACAGATTCCGGACTGGATCATCCAGGAGATCAGCGATAAGTTTCGTGAAGTGATCAAGGTAGTACCGCCGTTTCCACCCGATCCGTACCGCCAGAGTGCTGCTTCGGAGCTTGCTCGAACGCAATCGTCCGGTAAGACTGCCGGGCGTGAGATCGCGCGGATGCAGAAGATGAACGTTCCGCTGAACTCGCTTCGGGCGTCGGAGCCGTTGCAAGAGTCGCTGAGGTTACAAGCGCTTCCACCGTTACCCGAAGAAGTAGCGATGGCAATGTCTTCCGGCTCTGTCTCGGCCGTGCGCAGTGCACTCTACGATTACCACGACATTCTATACCCGTATATCTGCCTCTGGCCGTGGATTTGGCCATGGATCTATACGTACGATGAAGAGACCATTGTGTACACCGACTGCAATGGGCACTTCGAACTCTGGGAGAACACGCTGCTCGAAGATGGGCCGTTGAATCTGTACTTCTGGGTAGAGGTAAATATTAACGGGCAATGGGTGACGGTCTACAAACCGGCGTTGCCGTGTCATACATATTGGAATTACGATTGCGGCTCGGTCATTTCGATCAAGATTACCGACCCGCGCGTGATGCCGTGCAATTGCGACGATCAAGCGGTCGGTGAGATCGTGTGGTTCAAGTCGATCGGTTGGAACGCGACGGCGCTGCACATCGAACAGAACGACCTTAACACCGTCAATGTGCAGGGGGTGAATATGCGCAATGTCGGCTGTACAGATATAATCGACGCGCATCGAATCAGTCCGTTCGGAAGCAGACTCAATTTCCGTCTGCTCTTTGGCGATGGATTGCCGACGAATACGATTACACACTATCGTTGGAAGAAGACACGCATCAAGGATGAGAATCTCAACGACATACTCAATCCGCCTACGACGGTGATAAACGGTGCAGTCTCAAAGGACTATTATGTTATCACGCAAGTAGCCGGTCATTTCCATTTCGAAACGCATTCCGTCACGCTCGGCGCCGATGGTGCGGGGGAGAATATCGGCTATAAGATCCCGCATTGGGATATTTATCAAGAGCCGCTCGTCCCTGCTGCCGATAAAGCATTGACCATACAATGGACCAGCCCGGACTTCTGGAGTGCATCGCTCGATTCGCATTCGCTTCAAGACGGCCTGTACCGTTTCGACCTTGAATTACTTCATCTCGACAATAACGGGGTGTTCCAGGTTGTCTCGGTACCGAAGCAGGTATTCCAAGTATCGGATTACAATAATACCGGCAACTCGGTCGATGCGCCGAACTACGATCTGCGGCTTGATGGAGGGAATCTCAATAATGCATTGAGTCTCTCGTTCAAGGTGCGTATCGATAATGCACCGTGCGTTGCCGATATTCAGGATGTGCTATTGACCGATGGAGCCGGAAATCTGGTATATCAGAACGGTCAACCGGTGAAATCCGGCAAATGCGGCTTCATCCAGTACACAAATCTCGCGCAAGGTGTTCGGATCAGCTACATCGCTTCGCATCCGCGTAATTTTGCGACGTTCAGCTTCTCGGTCATCAAGGGCAACAACACCGAATCGACGGGGGTAGCTGCAAATGGATATGTGATCTCCGGGGTTGATGGATTCGCACTTAGTGGCGGAGTCTTTACACAGGATGTTCCGATCCAGCAGTTACTGGGTACTTGCCCGGGGCAAGCGGCTCTTTCAGAAAATCTCTACGTCGCGGCGCTTGCAACCGATGGGACCTATCGACTCTATAACGATGGTTCCGAGGTCTATGACGCATCCGACGTAAATGCATTCGCAGTCAGCAACGTTTGATCTGTGGGATACAGCTCGCACAAGCAAGGGATGTCCGCCGTGAGATCGTGGCCTCGCAAGCGGACATCCCGCAGGTGCGCAATACAAGTGTTCATTCTTTGCCGGAAATACGGCTAGACACGGGAAATGACGTGCATCGGCATTGCTCAACCAATCTTTCGCCCTCCTCGTTTGCATGAACGAATACCATTCAAACGCACTCACTCCAATGAACCCCGATATGATGAATGCTCTCGGCAAACTGCAGCAGATGCAAGCCGAGATGGAGAAGGCTCAAAAAGAACTTGCTACCATTACGGCCACCGCCGAAGCGGGGGGAGGGATGGTCAAGGTCACGGCCAACGGTCTGCAACAGATCGTCTCGATCTCGTTCGAGAAAGAGGTCATCGATCCGAACGAACGGGAAATGTTGGAAGATCTCGTCGTTGCGGCTGCTAACCGCGCGCTTGCGATGGCAAAAGAGCTTTCGGAAGAAAAAGTGAATGCCGTTGCAAAGCAATTCATGCCGAATATTCCGGGAATGCCGTTCGGAGTCTGAGCACTCGGGTGCAGTGTATGGATTCACGTTCGATACGCCGATGTCGCTTCCCTCGAAAAAATATATCCTCGGTCCGAGTGCTAACGGAATGTCCCTGAACGATGTTACGTAAACTCATTCAATCGTAGACAACGCACGTGAATAGGCGGGTTCGAAGCGCGATGCCCGAGTGACGAAACCGTATTCATTGTGCTCGAATCCTATAGTAATGCTCTATACATCCCCCGCACTCGAAACGCTCATAGAACGGCTGTCATCGCTGCCGACCATCGGTCGAAAAACGGCGCAGCGACTGGCGTTGCATGTGCTCAAGCAGCCCGACGATTACGCGAAGTCGCTTGCCGAGGCGCTCTATCATTTGAAGGAACGGGTCCGTACGTGTTCGGTGTGTGCGAACATTACCGAAGAGGATCCATGCCCGATCTGCCGTGACGCGCGCCGAGACCAGTCGGTCATCTGCGTCGTCGAAGAGCCGAACGACGTGCTGGTCATCGAACGCACCAACGAATTCAAAGGGTTATATCATGTACTCGGTGGCTCTCTCTCTCCGCTCGACGGGATCGGCCCGGAAGAATTGAAGATTCGCGAACTGCTGCACCGCTTAACTCCGGAGAAGGGGGTGAAGGAGATTATTCTTGCCCTCGATCCGAATATCGAAGGCGAAGCCACGACGCTCTACCTCGCGAAACTCTTGCAAAATATCGTCCCACGAGTCACCCGCATTGCTCGAGGCATCCCGATCGGCTCGGACCTCGAATTCGTCGACGACGCGACGATCGCAAAGGCATTGGAAGGAAGACTCCTAGCGTGATCAGCAGGCTGTGACCGGAAAGTAAGATGAGTACATAATAACGTCTAACTACTGTCACTGACTTCATTCACAAACGACCGCTCACCAACGACCGACCCATGTGGTATAAGGACTGGTTCGCTGACGAACATTACCTGGCGCTCTATCAGCATCGGAACGCAGAAGATGCATCGAAGCTGCTTGATCTGATCGAGCGGACAGTCCACCCGCACAAAGACGCGCGTATCCTGGATTTGGCCTGCGGGGCGGGGCGCCATTCTATCGCATTCGCCAAACGAGGATATACACATGTGACCGGCGTTGATCTCTCGCCCACGCTAATTCGGAAAGCTCGCGAATCGGCAGAAGAGGCACACGTGCATGTCACCTTTGTCAATCGTGATATGCGAGAGTTCACCGGGACGTATGATCTCATCGTAAATCTATTTACGAGTTTCGGTTACTTCGAGCACGATTTGGAAAATGAGGAAGTCATCGCCCATGTCGCCGGAGGGTTGGAAGCAGGCGGCTGTTTCGTGATCGACTACTTCAACGCCTCGGTCGTTCGGGCGACGCTCATTCCGCATTCACAAAGTACGCTCGAGTGTGGCGAGCCTGTCGATCAATACCGCCAGATCGACGGGGCACGAGTAAATAAGAAGATCGTGATCAAGACGGATGCCGGCGTAAAAGAATTTCAGGAGTCCGTCCGGCTATTCACTCGCGCTGAGATCGAGGGGATGATAACCCGACAGGGCTTGCACATTGCCGAGGTGTTCGGTAATTATGACGGCGCCGCCTTCGATGAGGGGAGTTCTCCGCGCGTGATTATCGTTGCCAGAAAGGATGCGTAGTCTTGGGCCGGTGGTTGCGATGATCGTCGCGCTTGCGTTCGCAGGCTGCGACCTGTTCACGACGCGTACTCCCGAATCTCCCGATCTCGGCTCGACATTTGTCTGGACTCCCGCGGCAACACCAAATACTCTGGTAGAAGATTTTAGCGGTTCGCTTCAAGCGGTCGACGCCGCAAACTACTCGCGTTGCTTTGTTTCGGCTCAGGATACGGCTGTCAGCGGCGCTGTACAATATAGCTTTAGTCCGCGAGCGGGATTGGACCAGGCCTCGCGCAGCCTTTTCGATGCGTGGACCGTCCAATCGGAGCAGTCGTTTTTGACGAAACTTCGTGCCTCTCTTGTGAGTAACCCACGGCTGAGCGTGACACTCTCGAACGAACAGATCGACCAAACAAGCTCTACGCAAGCGCGCATTGCTGTAGATTATTCTGTGTTGCTTCCGACACAGACAAACTCGACCCTTCCGTCTTCTATCGCGGGATCGCTGATCTTTCAAGCACAGCTCGTCACGACGGAGCAAGGGACGAAAGAGTGGCGTATCGTGTCCTGGAGTGATTTCGCCGGCACGACTTCGGCAAAGACATTCACCGATCTCAAAGTACAGTTGTCATCGTGAAGCGGTACTCTCGATGGCTGCCGTTGCTGGTGCTCGCCGCATTCGTGGTGAGCTGCAATCCGTTTTCGCCGACACTTGACGAGAGCCTTCCGCAAAACTCCTTCGGCGACCCGCATACGATCGACGGATACTTCCAGGCATTCCGTTCAGCATATCAATTTCGCGACACCACCCTCTATGGCCAACTGCTCGATCCGCAGTTCGTATTTAGTTATCACAATTATGATCGCGGCCTAGATCTGCAATGGGGGCGCGACGAGGAAATGCTGCATACCGGAGCGCTCTTTGCAAATACCAGCGAGATTGATCTGTTATGGGGGAATATCATCGACTCTGTCGGCGCCGATACGGTCTATGACGTCACACGCGCGTTTTCTCTCGATATCACGCTGACATCGAGTGATGTGTTGCATACCGATGGCCGGGCTGTCTTTCACCTTGTCCGTTCACAAGCCTCCGATCCTTGGAAGGCCGTGCAGTGGCGCGACGAATCGAATTTTTAGTGAGCGCAATTTCGACACTCTCCCTTGCATTGCGTAAGCTCGGCCCCGTCGGGACCGTACGGCTGCTTGTCGAAAAGCGAGCAAAGAAACGGCGGTTGAACCCGTCACTCATTGCCGATGTATATTCGGTTCGACTCCGTTCGGTAGCGAAACGCCCGGCACTGACGCTGAGCGAAGAAGTGTCCCGGTCGGCCATCGAGCACGCCGATGCGATGGTGCGCGATGAAAATTTCTTCTTCTCGTTTCCGTATCGCCTTCGCGGTGTCAGCGATCCGTGGAATTACGATCCGTTGCAGAAGGCATCCTGGCCACGACGCACCTACGAAGAAACACGCGTGCATTCGGCCGATACGCCGAAAGATGTGAAGCTTGTATGGGAAATCAATCGCTTCAAAGATCTGCCGACGCTAGGCATTGCGGCGTACATCACTCATGACGAACGTTATGCAAGCGAAGCATACGATCGGATGGGTTCGTGGATCGACGGCAATCCGTTTATGCAAAGTGTCAACTGGTCGAGTCCGCTTGAGATCGCAATACGCCTCATCAGTTGGACGGCCACGATTCGTCTGCTCACAGACGCAGGCTTCTTGCTTACGAACGAACGCATTGCACGTTCGATCTGGGAGCAACTGACATTTCTTTCCGCCGATCTCTCGACCGACAAGATCGTCCGGTCGAATCATCTCATCGGCGAGGCGGCGGGGATGGTGGTAGTCTCGTCGCTGTTCGATTTCCCGGGTTCGGAGGATATTGCAGCGCGCGGGATACGTGTGTTGACTGACGCTGTACTCGAGCAAACGTATAATGATGGTGCAAGCCGGGAGGCATCGGGATGGTATCATGGATTTGTGACCGATTTTGTCGAGCTCTGCGAGCGAACAGCCGCAACCGTTGGAGCTGCCCTCCCACAACGACTGGTAGACCGAGCACGGTTAATGAAGCGTTACCGTAACTCGGTTGTTGCGACCGACGGAGGGATCGTAAAGTTCGGAGACTTCGATAACGGGAAAGCGATCGAACTCGCAGGCGATTGGCGCGATGTGGTGTTCGGTGCCGACCCAAACCCCTCGACCGACCGCTTGAACGTGTTTCCCACGGCTCAGCATATTACTGCAATACTCGGACGTGACTATCTCTTTTTGCGATCGGGAGAGTTCGGGTGGGGAGGCGATGGCTTTTCTTCGCATGCCCATGACGATCTGCTCGCACCGGTGGTGTACCTCGATGGGTTGCCGATTCTCGTCGATCCGGGGACGTATGTGTACGTCGGTTACCCTACGGAGCGCGACGCGTTGCGTGTTGCCGAAGCGCATAATCGTATCATCTTCGGTTCGGGGACCGGGGCCGTACTGAAGCAGTGGTTCGGCTGGATGAAGACAAGTTCGCCGGCAAGAATCGATCGGATCGACGACACCGACACAGGGTTTTCCGTTGAAGCATCGTACGACCAATACCGGAATGTTCATTCGCGCTTCTGCCGGATCGGAGCAGGGAAGTTTGCGATCGAGGACCGTTTCGTCGCCGATGTGAACGAGACCGTGGAATGGAATCTGCATTTTCATCCGCGCTGGCGTCTTGAGCCGGACGGCTCGCACCGATATATACTCAGCGATTATCGAAATAATCGTTACAGCATCGAACTTTCGGCTGGCAACGCGGAGTTAGAACTGCTCGCATACGAGTTTTCGCCGTCATATATGACGAAGACGCAGGCGCAGAAGTTGCGCCTGCGTTCGTCGGGTCAATCATCCGGTAGCATCGTTACTATTGAACTTACGCGATCATCTCAATAAGGGAGTCTGGGCGGCGGCCGATAAGGCGATTCTGCTCGTCTATGGCGTAGCCGTGATCTTTGTCGTGATCATGGTACTGCCCGAACACGAGTACGCCGCGTTCACGATTTGGCAGACGATCTTTTTGATCATCTGTGTCCTCTCGGACTCGGTTTTCCTGCAACCGATGGTCAAATTTGCGAGTGAGCATGAGGCAGAGGTCGAGCAGATTCTTGCGGCGAGCTTCAATTTGTACTCGCTGGTGATGGTCGTCAGTGGCGTGATCTTCGCCGTCACGGCAGGTTACTTCAGCGATCTTTATCACATGTCGGAGCTTTACGATATGCTCCTATGGATGCCGCTGGCGTTACTCTTGAATATATTCCGAGGGATCGGCATTCGGTTCTTGCAGGTAGATTACCGTATCCGCGAAATTTTCTGGGTCGATCTGGCCTATTATGGTTCGATGATATTCCTGACCGTGTTGCTGCATTCACTCGGAATGTTCCACTCGGCGATGGACTTCATGCGCATCAACGTCATTGGCGGAGTGCTGTCGAGCATTGTCGCGTTTGTGTACGGTCGCAGCGGTTTTCTCGCGATGCCGTTGCTACGCGTGCCGCGCGGGGAATACAGGAAGTTGCTCTCATTCGCGAAGTACCAGGCCGGCACGAGTGCATTCCTGACCCTGCAACAATGGGCCGACCCGTTGCTTATCGGCGTGTACGCACCCGGTTACGTCGCGTTGTTTTCCGCGGCAAAGACCCTCTATCGCGGGTTCGATGCGGTGCGTGAAGGCGCAACATTGCTCATCGTGCCGGTGGTCTCGAAGATGCATACCGCAGGCGATAAGCAACAGCTATCCGACCTGATCGAGAAAATGCTCTTCATTTCCTTCGCGGTGCTGGTGCCCGTATCGCTTGTGCTTGCAATCGGAGCGGATCCGATCCTTGCGATTATCTATAAAGGTAAATTCCCGGGGATCACGCCGGTGTTCGAGCTTCTCGTTATTACAGGATTTATTCTGCCGCTAGTGCTTGTAGCCACCAATGTGCTGATTGCCATCGGGCAGGTGAAGGGGCTATTCTACTCGGTGCTTGCCGCGACCATCGTATTTTTCGGCCTAAACCGTCTGCTCGACCCCACGATGCACGCCGAAGGTGCAGCGCTCGCAGTGTTGATCTCGACCGGCGTGATGGGTATTCTCGCCTTCATCTCGATGCGCCGCGAACTCTCGATCAGCGCCCGCGGAGTCATGAGGCAGGTAAGGGGGGTGAGGAATAAAATATGATTTTTCAAAAGTTCGTCGATTTGGCATCGTCAAACATTCGTCGAAGTCTTTGGCTTTGCTATATACTTGCTGTAGTTGTCAGGCTCGCATTTGTACTTGAATTCCCAGGCCCGAACTATTTCGGAGGCGTCTCCGAACGATGCTTGGATGTCGGAAAGAATGTTGTCGAAGGCAAGGGGTTCGTGTTTTATGTCAACGTCGCTCCTTTTGGCTCACCGGACAATTACCGTTACGAACCGTTTATTGACAAACCTATCGGATATCCGAGTTTTATTGCTGCGGTTTTTTTTATTTTTGGTATCAAGCCAGTTGCTGTACAACTTGTACAGGCGTTTTTACTAAGTCTCGGATGCGTAGTCGTATATCGCATACTCAGGTTACTTAAGGTCGATGAGGTAAAGTCACTTCTTGGGGCATTCTTGTGCGCTGTTTGGCCTAACCATGCCCGTTTTGAAGTCACGATCCTGCCCGAAGCGATGATGCCGTTCATACTCATTCTTACGTCGTACTTGCTTCTTCGGGCAATCGAACCTATCGACGGCAATCGACAGAAGTGGGGCAAGAAGTCGCTCCAGAATTCACTTATGGCGGGATTTGTACTCGGGCTTGGTTCTCTTTCTCGACCCGATGTGATGTTCCTGCCGATTTGGCTTTTTATCGGTCTTGCATTGATCTATTCATTCCGTGTTTCTCTTCGCATACTCTGGCCTGCTACCCTTGTGTTCTATGCAATTATAGGATTGCACACCGTTAGAAACTATCTTCTGACTGATGAAATTATCCCTTTGGGGTATAGCAATGGTACTGTACTCTGGCAGGGGATCAGTCAGTTTGGCGATACTCTGGGGACTGTCTATAGTGACTATAGGATTGCACATCATGAGGGGTATCCAAGTTTGCTCTACCCCAATGGGATTGAGCGTGATAGGAAGCGATTTCGCGAAGCAGTAAATATTATTGAGTCTCATCCGCTCTTCTACCTCTCGCTGATTCCACGTCGCATTCCCCTCCTCCTGGTTCCACGTGGTTTGCTCGTACAAGATGACCCTGCTCCCCGAACCAACGATAAGGAGGACTTTCCGCAACATTTTCAAAAGGGAATATTGGCAGATTTTAGAGCAACACCGATTCGGGCACTCATAAAAGTATTTTCAGCACTCTCGGGAGTTATTTTGTTGTTCTTGGCATTACTTGGGTACTGGAAGAGTAGAGTACAAAGTCGGGGCGTAGGGGTTCTTTTGCTGTTCATGCTCTACTTTGTTGCCGTACTACTTCCGATAAATGCAGAAGCGAGATACTTCTTCCCGGCTGTCATCCTCTTGTTCCCTATGAGCGTGATGGTGTTGGCCAATCGCTCACAGATTAGTCCAAGACAGGAATAGCGCGATGATTGGAAAACGATTGGTCCGACAAATATTCCTATTGGCCTTCGGGCTACTTGCGTTGAAAGGAACTCCCGTTTTTTCGCAGGTAGCATTTACCGATGTCACTAACCAAAGTGGTATAGCTTCTCCCTCCAATGCGCCATCGTATAACTGTCAGTGGATTGACATTAATAATGACGGCTGGTTGGATTTATACATAGCGCGTGGTAATGCAAGCTCGCATCTCCTTAGCGAATTATACAGCAATAACGGGAATGGGACATTCAGTAATGTCTCTTCAATCGCATTTCCGTCGGCAGTGCCCCAGTACAATGGTCATATTGCATGGGGTGACTTTGACCGCGATGGACTCATCGATCTATATGAAAATCACTTCGACGCGTCTGGCCCTTCCCTGTGGCACAACCTCGGAGGATTCCGGTTCGAGGATCAGTCGTCCAAAATCGTCTCACCTGGTAATTATGCCACAGGCGTTGTGTGGTCGGACTTTGACTCGGATGGATATCCCGATTTGCTTTTGAGTACCCAGGCAGGGCTTGGTACATTGATTGAGCGAAACCTTGCCGGGGCCAGTTTCACACAAGACAGTCTTTTTACAAATACAGGGCAAGGACATCTCTTGCTCTCGACAGATCTCAACCTTGATGGCATTCCAGACTACTATGTTGCAAATATTCACTCTGTCGACCAGTGCTTTGTTAGTTCATCGTCTGGGTACACGAACTTCGATAACAGTTTTTTGAATTCGCATAGAAATAACGATGGTTTTCAAACAGCCGCATTTGCTGATTTGAATGCGGACGGTTACCCTGATCTCCTATATTGTCAAGACGATCATCTTTTTCTCTTACGAAATGATAGTGGGCGATCGTTTGTGGACATGACAGCATCATCCGGGTTGATCCTCACACCTGGAGTATACCGAAGTTCATTTATTCAGGATATTGATAACGATGGGTATCTTGATGTAATCTTGTTGGAATACACCGGTATTTTGGAGATATGGTATGGGGGCCCTACAGGCTTTCGTAAGTCATTGATACAGGATCGAACCCAAAATTCACTCGAAAGTGTATGTGGATGGACAGATTTTGACAACGACGGCTTCATTGACTTCACGATTGTAACCCCTGCATTTACGCGCCTACTTCGATCATCTGGCAACAGCAACTTGTGGTTGAGCGTTGAACTTCGAGGCCATCGTGCAAACTCAGAGGGGATAGGAAGTCGGGTGATAGCTTATACAAAGGGCACTCCCCAATATCGTGAAGTAGGTTATACTCAGGGGACACTTGGATACTCGCCTCTTATGGCCCACTTCGGCTTTGGTTCGCCGGGCTGCGAGGCGTCGAGTGGGGTGATCGATTCGCTTGTGATTTTGTGGCAGCCGGGGGGGAGGCAGGTTCTGACGAACGTACGATATAACCAAACGATTCTGGTCGATCAGGATTCCGGCATCGTACGGGCGTTCCAACGTCCGCTTTCGGTGTCCAATGGATATGCCTATCCACAGTATGATAATACCGTTCAAGCGACAGTGGGACAATCTGTGACAATCCCTGTCGCACTTCGCTTCCCGCTGGCGGTCCATGTCGATACGATGACCGTCAGCAGCGTCACGTTCTCGTTGTCGTATGATCCGAATGTGATCGACATCAACGCTGCGAAGATGTCGCAATACTATTCTCCGCCTGCGGGATGGATATTCAAATCGGGGTCGATTCATGGTGATACGGTTACGGTGACGATGGGGAATGCTGGAGGATCCATGCTTGCGAATCCGACCGATCTCGGGCGCTTACGCTTCGATACATACAAGAATAACCCCGACCGCTCGATGCTGTTCTTCTGCGGGGCTTCGATCTCGACCAGAGGGGACACGAAGGTGTTTTGCGGTGACATCGAAGGATCGTTACTGACGGTGGTGATCGTATCGGATACCGTGAGTTCTTCTGTGGCAAGTGGCTCGTGCCCGAACACGACCGATCTATCATTACAGCCGAACCCATCATCTGGCGGAGTCGTGAAAGTCCATTTCCCCTTCAAAGACGACAGCCGGGCTGACCTCAGAATAGTTGATATGTTGGGGCGAACTGTCTACTCTGCCAATGGTATATCCGTCCCAAGTTCGGCAGGCATAGCAGAACTTCTCATCCCTGCCGGAGCAGTGAAGAACGCCGGGGCATATCGGGTCGAGGTAACGACGCCGGTTCAAACACTCGTGACACGATTTGTTGTAGTTCAATAGTTTACAAGGCGTTGCCACGTTTATTTAAAGCGATTCCGCGTCCGTGTGGAGGGGCGAATTTGGAATCTTTGGGAAAAAGTGGTATGTTTGTACATACGTTGTTATGACGAGAACTGCACCCATAGAAGCATCCGAAAGCGTTTCGGTGATAGAGGTCACCGGAGCGATCGCGCTCGCACGACTGCTGCAAAGCATCGGTGTCGAGACGCGTGCTCGGATCGTCGGGGCGACCGAAGCGAATGCTGCCGGTGTCGTGACGGTCGTGATTGCCGGAGGCCTTGCCGAGGTGCAGCATGCGAGCGAACATGTTCGCTCGGTCGGCGGAGTGAACGACGTAGCCTTTTTTGCGAAGCCGGATCTTGCTGCGATGGAATTGCTGCTCGGCTCGCTCAAGCTTGCTACCCGGAGTGCCCCTGCCACGGAAGAGGAGCACCCGAAGCGCCGAGTTCGTTCGGCCGAAGAACTCGATATTACGGAAGTCCATGACTGGAATGTGCATGAGCTTCGACGGTTTGCGCGTTCAATCGAGAACTTTCCACTCAAAGGGCGTATGATCTCGAAGGCGAATCGCGCGGAGTTGCTCGACTTGCTCGAGCAAACGGGCGCGATCTTCAAACAGTCTTCGCCGATGCTCTATAGCGAATGGCAGCAACTACCGAACTAACCACCTACACTCGCACCGCTTAGCCAACACACGTTCGCGTGGGACTTGCACGAAGAATCGGAATCTTACTAGCAGCGATTCTTTTTGCAGTGTTGCTCTGGTCGTACGTCCATCTTTCGGGTACGTATGAAAGCGAGATTGATCTTCCGCTTGTCGTATCCACCCCGTCCGGTTTTGCGGTCTCGAGCGATCTCCCCGAAAAAGTACATGCACGAATTTCCGGCCCCGGATGGCGGATGTTGCTACTTGCTTCGACAGGAAAATCCAAACTAAAGATCGATCTTTCCGAGCGTGACCCTCGAGACTTGCTCGGCCGATTCTATATCACCCGTGACGAACTGGCTGCCACGGCATCGCTGCCGAGCGATGTGAAGTTGCTGAAGATTGAGCCCGATTCTCTCGTTGTTACGTTCTCGCGGGAGATCGCACGTCGTGTGCCGGTCGAGTTGCGCACCGACGTTGAACCCGCTGCTGGGTATGTCGTTGTTGGCGACCCGGTTGTTACCCCGGCGTTCGTGACCGTGAAAGGCTCCAATGCGATCGTGGACTCACTCCGTGGGTACCCGACCAAACTGCTACACGCACATGGCGTGCGTGAAAGTTTCAACCAGACGATCGAGCTTTCCGATACGATCCGCGATCTCTTGACGTCACGTTCGACCAATTCCGTCAATGTCCGGGTCACCGTC
This sequence comes from Bacteroidota bacterium, assembly GCA_018266755.1. Lineage (NCBI taxonomy): Bacteria > Pseudomonadati > Bacteroidota > Bacteroidota bacterium. The sequence continues at coordinate 733,867 of JAFDZW010000005.1, read as the reverse complement.
GAAGCGATCGCCGAACGGACGTTCTCGGACGTTCCGGTTTCGGTCGAAGCATTGCCTGCTGACCGCGAGCTCTTCCTGGATCCGCCGGCGATATCCGTCGTTGTTCGTGGCGGCGTTGACCAACTCGCGAAGCTGTCGCCGCTCCTGATTAAGGCGCGTGTCGTCTACGATGCAACGAAGTTTGATTCGTTGCAAACGATTACTCCGGTGTTCGAAACCCCTCGGGGAATCGAAGTCCTGCAATCTCTGCCGCCGGATGTGCGTTTTGTGCTACGAAAGAAATAGTAGGGGCGCACAAGCGTCATGCTCGTAACCACCACTTTCACGTATGTCGCTCGAACAGCAGATTATTGCCCTCGCGGAAGAATTCTATCCGAAGATCGTCGAACTTCGACGCACGATTCACGCACATCCCGAACTCGCGTTCGAAGAGGTCAAAACGAGTGTGCTCGTTGCCGATACACTACGCTCCATCGGTGTTGACGTTCGCACAGGAGTAGCTCGCACGGGTGTGCTCGGGACGATCAGAGGAAACGGGAAGAAAGTAGTTGCGCTTCGCAGCGATATGGATGCGCTGCCGATCAAAGAGGCAACCGGCCTGCCATTCGCATCGAAGAACGAAGGGAAGATGCATGCCTGCGGTCACGATGCACACACGGCGATCGGGCTGGGTGCAGCAATGATCCTGTCGAAATTGCGTGACAAGCTCAACGGGGAAGTACGCTTTCTATTCCAGCCGAGTGAGGAGAAGAACCCCGGTGGCGCCCCGTTCATGATCGATGATGGCGCGCTCGACGGCGTCGACGAGATCTACGGTCTGCATGTGATCGCGCAACACGATGCTGGTACGGTCGGGTTTTGCGAAGGTGCGATGATGGCAAGCGCCGACGAACTCTATATTACGATTCGTGGTAAGTCCGGTCACGGTGCACGACCACACTATGCGATCGATCCGATCGTCACTGCTTCGCAAGTCATCCTTGCATTACAAACACTGGTCTCGCGAAACCTGGATCCGTTTGCGCAGGGTGTAATCACGATCGGCTCCGTGCATGGCGGATTTGCACCGAACATCATCCCCGAAGAGGTAAAGCTCGTCGGCACACTTCGTTCGATGACGCCGGAGTGGCGAACATACGCACACCGCCGGGTCGAAGAGATCGTGCGCGGCACGTGTGAGGCTGCCGGTGCACATTATGATCTTCTGATCGACAAAGGATATCCAGTGCTCGTGAACGATCCGTCTAAGACCAAGTTCGCCGAAGAGGCAGCTCGAACGCTCTTCGGCAGCGACCGCGTCTTTCGTGCCGAACGACTCATGGGCGCAGAAGACTTTGCGTATTACCTCGAGAAGAAACCCGGTACGTTCTACCGTCTCGGAATCCGAAACCTCGAATGCGGCATTACCGCCGATATTCACAACGACCACTTCACGATCGACGAAGAGGCATTGAAGACCGGAGCTGCGATGCAAGCGTATCTTGCGGCTAAGGCACTTTCTGAGTGAGTCTTGTAGAGTGGGGGCTTGGATTCGGGACGAAATATCCATATATTTGTCCCGCGTTCATATTGCCTTCACTCGTAAATGCTGTTTTCGTATCGTGTTCTTCGCCAACTCACTGTTGTTGTATTGCTCTGCCTCGTAATATTCGCGGCGGAAGCTGTTGCACAACCATTAGTCGATTCATCCATTACGCTGGTCAATGTTTCACGTGCCGGTAGGCCGGGGGACGAGGCCGACTTTGGTACGATATCCAGAGGCGAGAATGTGGCCGTGCGCATCGCCGGGTGCAAGGCACTCTATGAACGAGCACAGGTACTCAAGGTACCCCTGATCCTGTATCTCGATAATATCCCACTATCGACCATTCATTCGTTTAACCCGATCCTTCCGGATTTCGATACGGAGGTGTTCCTTTTCAATTTCCTGGATAACGAGCAGACCGATTCTGCTTGGCACCACCTCTTACCCGGTTCGGTGATGACCAAGACGGCAGGGAGGTTCAAAGCATTCGTCACGGCAGGGCTGTTGAACGATCGACCGATCTTCCCGAAAGGTCTCAATCCTTCGAACGCTCCACGCAATTTGGTGATAATCCTCTTTAATAAGACGGTCACCTATATTTTCTATGTGCTCTATGTGATCCTGGCATTCTGCGTCTACAAACTCTGCCAAAAGCGTGAGCTGATCAAGACGACGCTGCCAAGCGGCTCGACTGTGTTCAGTCTGTCGAAAACGCAGTTACTGTTATGGACGATGATCGTGGTCGGGTCGTATATCTATATCTGGATCATCACTCTCGATCTTCCGACGATCGACGGATCGGTGCTGATCCTGCTTGGAATCAGCGTCGGGACATCGACGATCTCACGAGGACTCGATAATTCGAATTTTCAAAAGCCGGGAGCAAGTACAATATTCGTGCCGTCAAAGGGGATTATTTACGATGTCTTGTCCGACGACCAAGGACTGAGTGTGCACAGGTTGCAGAACGTCCTGTTCACGGTCGTGATCATGTGCGTATTTGTCGCGAACGTGCTGAGCTATCTGCAAATGCCTGCGATTGATTCGACGCTGCTTGCTCTCATGGGTATCAGCTCTGCCGGTTACCTCAGCGGTAAGCCGTTGGAAGTGAATACGAATGTGCCGCGAAACAATCCGCAGCCACCGCCGCCGCCGGCGACTCCTCCGACACCCCCGGTAACACCGAAACCAACACCAGACGATGGTTCGGCGCCGCTTCCGCCTCAGGATTAAGGATTAATACAGGTAACCGAATACGATATCCATCTCGTCCTCGCTCGTGAGGCCGAAGCTGATGGTTTTGTTCGTTTCGTTATAGTAGGTGACTTCCGTCGAAATGCCCTCGCCGGGGTTGAGAACGATCGGTGTGTCGAATGTCTTGATAGGCGGATGTTCCCAGTCGGTTGATTCGTAGAGCAATTGACCGGTGCGCGAATCACCGGCTTTGCCTTGGAAGTAGATCTTGAAATCCTGTCCACGCTTGTGCATGTGGCTCGTGAGCATAAAGATATGGAGCGTCGTTCCATACGTATTGAGCGTAGTTTGGCGCACGACGGTCTGCTGATGCGGTGGCAACGAGAACGATGTGTTCGGCAGAAAGAGCGTCGTCGCCGGATGTGTGACCTGACTTGCGGGTACAGTGTAGAGGTTTGCAAAACACTCGCCGGTTACATCACCGCCGGTATGGTTGACGTAATGCGCATTGAGATCGAGTGACGTGTTGGCGGGTACATAGAGTGCGACACCCTCTGGGAGTCGGTAGTCGAGTTCGGGACTCGTTGACCCAGCGAAGAATTGGTGGTATGCCATCACACTTGTATTCTGTGTGATCTCCGATCCGTCGGGTCTGCGAATGTCTCGCAGCGAGGAATCCTTCGGAATGATACTCGCCGGGGTGCCCGACTGAAACGTATAGAGCAAAAAGTGATGGCTGTTCGGCCGCATGCGAGTTTGAATGCGGTTAACGAAAATATCGCCCGTATTGCCGATGGGCTTGTAGCTGAAGAGCTCGCGCTCATATGTATTTGATACCGTGAATGGCTGCAGGTGGAGCTGATATCCTTGTCCTGCAAGTGGCGGAGGGAGGGGGACAAAGTCGGTACCCGCAAGATGTGTCGTGTCGTCGAGCAATGTCACATCTGCGACCACGCCCGTATCCGGAGCACCCGCATCGATCCACTGGCGAACGAATTCCATCTGTCCGATCGATAGCTGTTTATCGCCAAGTGGCATTGGGCTGCCATACTCTTTGCCAGCCGGGAAGCCGTGAAGTTTCAGATAAATGAAGCTCGAATCAGCATGGCCCGGTGCAACCCTCTTGAGCCCATCGGCGTGTGCGTTGTCATAATGTGCTGCAGCATTTATAAGATTCTTGTATGCGACATCGGAGGTTAGGACGAGGCCCGATTGTGTTGCATAATCTGTACCTGCGCTATGGCAACTGACACATTTCGGCGTAATGACTTTCGTCTGAAGTGCGAGCCAGCTTGATTTCGAAATATCGACGGTCGGTCCGACAGTCGTTGATTGCTGGCACGAGGCGAGGACGACCAGTAGCGATCCGAGAATGAATAACGATGAGCGTTTCCGCATGATCGGCGTAATGAATGAATGAGAAGAATCAAACGGCTGACGCGGCGTGAGGTTCCAGACGGGAGAGGGTAATCTTCGAGGGATTACTTTGGTATGCATACAAAGGGGGCGGCACACGAATGCGCCGCCCCACTCATCATCATCATCATTCACTTCGAACCAACAACTATCTTATGCAGTCTGTTGCTTTGTACTTGCTAATCCCGCAAGCAGGAGTGCGCCGCCGGCAAGTCCGGTATCCTTCAACATACCAGTAAACGCCATCATTGCCGTCTGCGGATTGCTTAGGCCGGGAATTTGCACCGTTAGTACAGTGATAATAAGAAATCCTGCAATCGCATACCCCCCGTAGTTGGCGAATTTTCCGCTGATAAAGGTTAGTGCTCCGAGTACGAGTATGATGCCGGTCAGATATACCCAGAGTATGCCGCCCGGGGCGAACGAGGGGACCATGCCGGCAAGCATATCCGCTTTGATGAAGTGATTGATACCAAAAACGAGAAAGGGGATCGCGAATAAAACGCGTGCAACAGTGCTTGTAAGGATTTTCATAAGTATCAGATGTTTAAGTAAACGTGTCAGTGCCGTTACAATAGTTGTATCGACACAGGTATAGCCATAAAAAATGCATCAGTCTCTGATGCGATCGAGCAGCTCGTTGAGCTTCGCAGCTTCATCTACCGAAATGCGGCCGAGCAGTGTGTTCAGCTCGTCGAGCTTCGGGTCGAGTTCGGCAAGCAGTGCAATGCCTTTGTCCGTGATCCGGACGTCAACTTGTCTGCGATCGGTCGGGCATACGGTCCTCTCGACAAGCGCTTTCTCCAGCAGCTTATCGACCAACCGTGAAGCATTCGACATCTTATCGATCATGCGTTCGGTGATCAGATTGATCGAAGCAGGGTTGGGTTGTTGGCCTCGCAAGATGCGCAACACATTGAACTGTTGCGGCGTCAGCTTGTAGGGCTTCAGCGTTTGAGCCGTGATTCGGCTCAGCCAGTTCGCAGTATATGCGAGATTGATTGCCAACTTGTGGTATTCGTTCCTGAACTTCGATTGCTTGATCTCTTGCTCGATCTTCATCTTCGGACAAATATACGTATCTACATTAAATGTTGTTACAGATTATTTATAATTCATCCATCGGTCCCGCATTTTTGGCCATTAATCGCATATTCGAGGGAGCCGACAACAATCTTTTGTGGTTTACTTTACTCATTGTTAAACAATACGTACAGGAATGCAATTCAAAAGAATTCATTATCTTTTTGCCGGTCTGAGCTTCTTCGTGGCCCTGTTTACATACTGGTACACGATGCAGCCGTCGACCCCGTTTTGGGATTGCGGCGAATTCGCTTCGGCAGCAGCGGCACTACAGGTTCCTCATCCGCCTGGATCTCCACTCTGGACGATCGTCGGACGAATCGCGATCATGCTCCCGACATTTAGCGATCTCGTCGCGCGCTACAATTTCTTCTCGGTCCTGAGTTCAGCTCTGACGATCTGGCTCCTGTACCTGACAACCGCACGCCTGATCAAGATCTGGCGCGGCGAACCGAAGACGATGGCAGATGCACTCACCACCTTCGGCGGAGCGCTCATCGCTGCATTGAGCTATACGTTCACCGATAGCTTCTGGTTCAACGCCCTCGAGTGCGAAGTATATGCGTTCGGTTCGCTCTTTATTGCTCTCGTTCCATATATCATGGTCGTCTGGCTCGACCATGCAGAAGAAGAGCATAACGAGAAGTATCTGTTGCTGGCTGCTTATGTCATCGGACTCTCGCTCGGCGTGCATCAGTTGGCGCTGCTGACGATCTTCCCGGCATTCATGCTCATCTATTATCGTCGTCGTAACGATAAGGTAACGATCGGTTCATGGCTCGGCATGGTGCTTGCAAGCTGCGTCGCATTCCTGATCGCGTTCGAGGTCGTTCTTTCAAAGATCGTCGAATGGCTTGGCGCCGGTGGGTTGGCGCGCATCTTTGCGATCGCATTGCTCGGCGGTACGATTTACGGTATCTACTGGAGCCAGACGAAACGTAAGGCAACGCTTAACCTGAGTTTGTGGTCTGCGCTGTTGATCTTTCTTGGGTACTCGACATATTATATGATTATTGTCCGTGCCGCGCAGGAGCCGCCGATGAACCAGTGGCATGCCGATAACTTCGCGACCATCACCAAGTTCATCAACCGCGACCAGTACGGGTACCGTCCGCCGTGGCCGCGTCAGGCAGTCGATCCGGAGCGCGGCGAAGAAACCCCGACGTTCAAGAACTACAGTGGCAACTGGGACTTCATGTGGCGCTACCAGATCCAGCACATGTTCAACCGTTACCTCGGTTGGAATTTCATCGGACGCCCGAGCCAAAAGCAGGATACGGGGGTCGATTGGACAAAGACGCTCGGCATACCGTTTTTCCTTGGACTCTTCGGATTGTACTGGCATTTTCGACGAGATCCGAACCGAGCGCTTACGCTGCTCGGTGCATTCATCCTCTTCGGATGGATGACAGCATTGTATCAGAATCAGCAGGATCCGCAGCCTCGTGAGCGCGACTACTTCTATGTCGGAGCATTTTACCTCTACGCGATGTGGGTCGGTATCGGCGCCGTCGGCGTAATGGAATTGCTCCGCAAAAAGAAAGGGGAGCAACCTGCCGATCCGGAAAAGAAACTGCCGTTCGAAGTACCGACCGGCGAAGGCAATGTGGGGCTCCTCGGCGGTGCGCTTGCAGCACTCGTGATCGCCGTACCGCTCAATCAGGCGGCAGGACTTGCTGGGATGGCGCAGGGACAATCATTCGCGCAGGCATCGAAGTGGCATGAATACTCTCGTGCGCATTGCAATATCCCGTTCGAGTTCGCGTACAATACGTTGCAATCGTGTGAACCGAATGCGATCTTATTCACGGCGGGCGATAACGACACATTCCCGCTCTGGTGCGCGCAGGATGTCTATGGCATTCGTCGCGACGTGCGCATCATCAATCTTTCCCTTGCGAACATGAGCTGGTATATTAAACAGCTCCGCAAGGACGTCTGGAACGGTGCCGGCAAAGCGGTTACACTGCCGGGCTTCACCGATGCACTTCTCAACCAGCCGGATGACAGCCAGCAGGGTGTCCACCTTGAGGTGAACAACGCTGCGCCGGTCTCGGTGGCTGTCAACGCCGACGCGATGAAGCATTTCACCGGCGATCCGAATGCGCAGGCGACCACGATGACCTGGAAGTATCGCGGCCAATTCCCGCGTGAGGGCCAGTACATTTATACGGTGGCCGACCAGATCGTTCGCTCCGTCGTCGAGGGGAACATCAACACTCGTCCGATCTATTTTGCCTTCGGTGTCGATCCGGAGTATCAGACAGGTCTCGACGGACAGTTGATGCTCGAAGGAATGTGCCGTCGAGTATCGCCGGCCGCTGCGATGTTGCCGTACGGTCTGCGTATCAATGAGCAGGCACAAGCGGAAGAATGCTTCAAGATGGTTAAGGAACCGGTCAAGGAATTCCATCGCGGATTCCTCGTCAATACATTCACCGATCCGGCCGCTCGCTGGAGCAACGACGACCGTACGAACGATGCACCGTTCTATACGACGCAGAGTGCCTACGAACAATTAGCTGAGTATTACATGGCCAAGGGCCGTCCGCAGGATGCGAAGAAGGCGCTCGATGCACTCGATGCGACCGTTCCGCCGACGCGCGTGACCTATAGTATCGCAAACCTTGCGGGCCGCATGTCGCAGATCTATTCCGCGGTTGGCGACAAGACGATGTCTGCCAAGTACTCGCATATTGCACTTGCGTCGCTCGAAGAGGAATATAACGAGACGCTGAAGTCGACGACACTCGGTTCGCGTGAAACAGCGGTCCAGTCGCAGTACGCGGATGCACTCATCGAAGCGGGGCAGATCGACAAGGCATTCGATATATACAACCGCTTGCGCTCGAACTCGCAGGATCAGCAATGGCGTGGCAATATCGAACTTCGTTGGTTGCAGCTTTCGGCGATGATCGCCGAACGTAAAGGCGACAAGCGAGGTGCGCTTGCACTTTGGGATAAGCTCTTCGCACAGTTTGGCCCGAGCTTGCCACGAAGCCAGTACGAGGCGGAGTTTATCCGGATCAAGGAGCACGTCGATTCGATGCACCGCCAGCTCGGCGATACGATTGCACAGGCTGCGCCGGCTCAGACGAAGTAACGTATGAGCCCAGGGGCGACCGACAGTTGCTCAATATATAGTTGAGAAGCACATGGAGGGCGACCGTCCGGTCGCCCTCTGAATATGGAATATTTCGTCCGACTGACGTTGTATCTTTCCCTCATAATTCCTGCATTTCGAGAAGCGACGCGAATCGGTCCGACGCTTGCAAAGGTGCACGAGTATCTTTCCGCACAAGCGTACGATTGCGAAGTGATCGTCTGCGACGACGGATCGCCGGATGAGACCGTCGAGGTTGTCAATCGTGAATTCGCTTCGCTGCCGTCGGTACCGAATGTTCATTTCCATCTCGTCGAGTTGGGACATAATCGGGGCAAAGGTGCGGCAGTGCAGGCGGGGATGTTGGCGGCAGAAGGGCAGATTCGGATTTTCACCGACGCCGATCTCTCAACGCCTGTGTATGAGGTCGAGAAGGTAATTACTGCGATCGAGAACGAGCATTGCGATGTCGTTATCGGCTCACGCGCGCTCGAAGGCCGCAAACTCGTGAAGGTTCATCAACCGTGGTATCGGGAGATGATGGGCCGCTTCTTCAATTTGCTGGTGCAGCTCTTTGTCTTCAGCGGCATCAAAGATACGCAGTGCGGTTTCAAAGGGTTTACGGCCGATGCGGCGAAGAAGCTCTTTCGCGAGCAGAAGGTTATGGGGTTCTCGTTCGATGTCGATATCCTCTATCTGGCGAAAAAGCACGGTTACAGGGTCAAAGAAGTTGCGGTCGAATGGTACAACGACGAACGCTCGACCGTCGGCGCCCTGAGCGATTCGAGCAAGATGTTCTTTGAGATCCTGAGGATCAGGCGCTTGCATAAGTAACACCTCACCAGTAGCAGTGCTACGGACTCTTCCTTCGTGTATTGCCAGACTTCCTGTAAGCAGTTTGTCATACTCCCCACCTAATCATTTGTGATCATAATGTGCAGGCTATCTTAACGCAAGCACAGACTCAGTCCTCATGGCTGGGAGTGTCGTAAATTTGTAGCTATGGCTAAACAACCCGAATCCGTGGCGCCGAAAGGGGCGACAACGCTGCCTCGGCTGACGATCCCGATCGTTGTCGGTGTTCTTGCAGTACTCGTCATTATCTTCTACTACCCGCTGCTCTTTGGCGGCAAGTTCTTGTGGGAGGATTTCGTCGAGCAGGAATTCCCGTTCCGTACGCTGGCGACATCGTCTCTTGCGGCGGGCCATATCCCGGGTTGGAATCCCTATGTCTTTTGCGGCATGCCGTTCACGGCCGATATTCAGATCGCCTTCTGGTATCCGCTGAATATGCTGCAGTCATTATTCGTCTCGGGTGGGTATCTCTCACCGGTTGTGATGCAGTGGTTCATCGTGATGCATTATCTCATCGCAGCAGTTGGAATGTACCTCTGCGCACGAAGCCTCTTCCGCATCGACGAATGGTCGGCCCTCTTCGCGGCAATTGCCTATGCCTTCGGCGGTTATATGACTGCGCAACCGATGCATCAGATGATCATATATCAGCTCGCGCTCTTCCCGTGGGTAGTGATGCTCTTTACAAAAGGAACGGACTCGTGGAAGTATTCCATTAGTGCGGGGCTCGCGCTTGGCGTGATGTATCTCGCCGGTCACCCGCAGACAACACTCTTTCTGACCTTCTTCCTTGCACTGCTCGGTGTATATGAGATCGTCTACCGGTTGCGACATCGCGAGAATGAGACCTTCTCTGCGCTGACGGTCGTGCGAATGCTTGTGCCGGTTGTGATTGCCGTGGGTATTTTTGCCATCCAATTACTCCCTGCACAAGAACTGGCCGGTCTCTCGCGTCGCGAGACGATCACGTTCGATCAATCGGTTGTCGGCTCGCTGACGTTCGGGCATGTGCTGACGCTGGTGATGCCTCGGCTCTTTGGTGTAACCGATGCACTGCAACAGGCGAAGGTGCCGTATTGGAATGGCCCGTATTTCCTCTCGTGGGAGACGATGTGCTATATCGGTGTGCTCCCGCTTGTACTTGCGGTGATGGCAGGATTGAGCGGTTGGAAGAAGAAGTATGTCCCATTCTTTGCCGGGATGTCATTATTCGCGCTGCTCTTTTCGCTCGGCGACCACTTCATTATCTATAAGATATTCTTCTCGTTGCCACTCTTTGACAAACTTCGTACTCCGGCTCGTATGATGATGGTCTTCGGCTTTGCGATGAGTGCGCTTGGGGGAGTAGGGTTGTCAATGCTGTTGCGACAAGAAATCACCGCGCGCTTGAAACAGGTGTCGCTTGGCATTCTTGCACTCGTCGGGTTAATCTGGATCGGCGCGATCACGGGAGTGTTCTCGGCATCGTCTTTCCTCCCGAACGCACCTGCCGAGGCGAATCAATCGATCTCATGGGCTGCAGGACTTGCCGCATTTCCGGTGCTTGCCGCCATTGCCATCGTGCTGCTTGCAACAAGCAAGAAGTTCACAGGGGTGTTGTTGGCAGGGTGCGCAATCGCTGTGACGATGATCGAGCTCTATACCTATGGTGCCGGTCTCAACGCAACGACCGACGATCCGCGCGAGGCCTATCGTCAGCAGGTACAGCTTGTCGATATGCTCAAGCAGGATGAAGCAAAAGAGCCGTCGCGCGCACGGATCCGGGCGGCAAATGCAATCCTGCTCAAACGCAATCAGGGCGCGTACGATCATATCCAGCTACTCGAGGGATACAATCCGCTCGTGCTGCAACGAAATGCACCGGCATGCGTAACACCGGAAGTGACGGCAGATCTATTGAATATCAAGTGGAGCGTCATGACCGATGGCGGCAAGGTCGGCTTCGGCCAGCGTCCGACATATCTGCCGCGCGTAAAGATGTATTATAAGACGGTCGTCAAGCCGGATGCCGATGCCGTAAATTTTCTGAAGACGGATGCATCGTTCGATTATCGTAACTCGATGCTCTTGGAAGAGCAGCCCGCACTTGCGATGAATGCGACAGACAGCACAGCAACGGCCGAGATCACGACCTACGAGACCGACAAGATTGACGCCAAGGTGCATACGTCACAGAATGGAATGCTCTTCTTCTCGGAAATCTATTATCCGGCGTGGCATGCCTATATCGACGGCAAAGAGACGAAACTCTACCGTGCGTTCACTGCGCTGCGTGCAGTGGAAGTGCCGGCGGGGGATCATACGGTCGAGTTGCGATACGAGTCGAGCGCATTTGCGACAGGCTCGATGATCACGCTCGTCACGCTCGGCGCATCGGTGCTTGGACTGGTCATCGTCAGCAGAAAGCCGAAGCGTGAAGCAAGCGTCTGAGAAGATACTCATCATCGCGCTTCCGGGGATCGGGGATGCGCTGCTTTCGACGCCGATGCTTCGCTTGCTACGCGAAGCAAAACCAGATGCTGAGATTCATGTCTTGGTGATGTTTGGTGCGACACGCGACCTGTTCCTGCGTAATCCGAATGTCGATCATGTCCACTACTTCGATTTCATCGGTGGTAATAAACTCGAAGGTCTGCTCTTTCTGACCCATTTGCGCGGGATGGCTTTCGACATCTCGATCAACATCTACCCGCAAAATCGACGAGAGTATAATCTCTTTGCCCTCATCATCGGTGCGAAGCGGCGGCTCGGTGTTCGATACTTGCGGCGCGATTGGCAAAATCTTAATTGGCTCAATACGGACACCATTCGCGAGGACGATAGTTATCACTGCGTCGAAGAGAACGTGCGATTACTGTCGAGACTTGGGGTGAATCCTCTGCTCGACGAAGCAACACTACCTCCTCTGGAAATATATCTGTCCGACAAGGACAGACAATTTGCTGACGAGTGGCTGCGCGACCACGAGATACACCCTGGGACGCACCTCGTCGGTTTCCATGCGGGGACCGCACGATTCAAGAATCATATTAATCGTCGATGGGCCCCGGAAAAATTCGCTGCGCTTGCAACACGGCTCCGCACCGAGATGAACGCGACTGTGCTGCTCTTCGGCGGACCTGACGACAGAGAAGCGAACGACCTTATCCTCCGCAATGCCTCGGATCACATTGTTGAAGTGAAGACCTCGTCGATTATGGAGTCGGTCGCTCTGATGCAAAAGATGAATATCTTCGTGTCGAACGATTCGTCGCTGATGCATATCGCCGGTGCACTCGCGCTGCCAACGGTGGCGATCTTCGGTCCGACGAACGAGACCTATGTTCATCCATGGAAGACACGGTACACGATCGTCCAGACGGGTATTGAATGTCGTCCATGTTTTGTCTACTCACCGAAACCGCTGACGTGCTATCGTGCTAATCCCGCGGAGCATTTTATCTGTGTGCGAGCGATTGAAGTAGAACAGGTATATAGGGCTGTGGAGGAGATGTTGAGGTAGTGAGAAGTGAAACCGGCTTTCAGCCCGTGCCGCTTGGCCCGTAGCGCTTCACAAAATTCTCGATTACTTTCGTAAACACCGGATCCACGCCCAACCCGGCGCCGCTTTCGATCGACGCTGTCGCGAGTACTGCGTTTGAGTTTGGGAGATACTTCAGTACGAAGTCGCCCCCGCCCGCACCATCCCAGACTGTATCATCCCCGTCATAGAGCGAACCTTGCGACGCACTCGCACAGTTAATGCCACGTGCAATCCGTTCTACCTTGCCTGAGAATGTGCCGATCATATCCGTCTCGGATCCACAGATCGGTCGATTCGAAATGCCCTTTACTCCGAAGAGGTCACCGTTCTTGACACCCGTACCCTCAAAGAGCCAGTGCGAGGCATTCGTCACACGGTACGGCGCCCAAGTGTGCATTCCTGCACCATTGTAGCCTACGCCCATGATGCGTTGTACGAACCGTAAATGATGCCGCCACATGCCGCCATATTCGTGTGGGTTCGAGAATGAGGTGAGGTCTTTGTGACACTCCATCTGCGTGTGGTCCGCGTTCCACCGTACGCTCCAATAGAGTTGGTTCGCACCGAGCGAGATCATCGATACCGGGCGCGTGAGGATGTCGAGAAGCGAATCGTACATCGCCCGCGAAACATATTCGATGTGATATGCGAGTACGAGCAATTCGCAACGCTCGAATAGCTCGGGATTTGTTTCGAGTGCAAAGTCGGGGAGGATCGCGACATCGTCATAGGTAGTGGCGAACCACCGGAATATATTCTCCTCCGCCTGTAGATTATTCTTCACAGGGAAAGGTGTATATGGTCGTTGTGTACTGACGCGATAGACCGTCTTGTTTTCGTACTTGTTCTGATAAAGCGATTTTCCGCCCCAACAGTTATAGGCGGTCCACGTCCCGACAGGAGCAAGGACCACCGTTTTTGCTGGGGTTCGTGAACCGATGATAAAATGGATATCGAAGCGTGTGCTTCGGTCGGCACTTACGAGGTGGCAGGTGTAGTATCCCGGGGTGAACTGGCTGTCGAGTTCGATGCTCGTTGTTCGCGTCCAGTGGCATCCGTTCTCCGAGTCGGTGGTTGTGTGCGGTTGCATGATTTTTGCGAACGAGAACTCAGCGAGGTTTACGTCTATGGTGGCGTAGGGAGTAATCACCGCATGCCCGGCGTCGAATTCACTATGGATGTAAAAGTCTATCGTTTCGCCGGAGTAGAAAAACAATTTGTTCGCATAGCCTTCGAGCGCGAACGGCCCCATGTCGTCTGTGTAGCCATGCTTGATAAACGAGACGAACCGGTACCGATAGAAGCGCAGCCACATAGCTACCGCGGCCACGACCAAGAGCAGAAGGCAGAAAAAAAGGATGTTCACGATGGGTTCACTTGTTACAAATATACCATGCCCGCGTAGAGCTACCCCGAGCTCGGGACGACACATTCCGAGGGCCGTCAACATTACTGCCAACATGGGGAATCTATTTATCCCTAAATAACTTATGTGCCCGTTCTGTGTTCGTGCAATTCATTCTTTCACGTTACAACAAACCATGAAAAACACACTTCTTCGTGCGGTCGCCATGCTCTCGCTCGCTGGCGCAGTCGCAAGCTGTACTTCCGATAATTCCACGACCCCAACCAACTCGCTTGCCAAGCTCAGCTATGGCCAAGCTGCTGCAATGGGTAAGGATTCTGTGCGTACCTATACCATCACCAACGATGCTGGGGACGTGACCGAGGTCGGTATCACCTTCGGCGCGAAGGCACTCGATAGCATCGAGAACAACACCCCTGTTGGTGCTGCATATATGATCAACTTCCCGTCGAACGCTCCGGCACCGTGGAAGTTCGCGATGGTCGACTGGAATCCGGCCGGGCATCCGCCTGCGATGTACGAGCTGCCGCACTTCGATTTCCACTTCTATATGGAAGATATGGCTCCGGTCATGATGATCAATGATACGGTGCCCGATATGACGCCGTTCGATACCGCGAAGTACTTGCCGGCGCACTTCATCAGCGATCACTCCGTCGTCCCGATGATGGGTGTGCATTGGGTCGATCCGACCTCGCCGGAATTCGGTGGCGCGACGTTCACGAAGACGTTCATCTATGGCAGCTATCACGGTAACGTGATCTTCATGGAGCCGATGATCACCAAGGCTTATTTGGAGTCGAAGCCGAACGAAGTCTCGACGGCGATCCAGCAGCCTGCTGCATGGCAGCAGACCGGTTCGTACCCGACGAACTATGTCGTCAACTACGACGCTTCGACGAATAGCTACACGGTTGCCTTCACGGGCCTCGTGAAGCACTAATCCGTTCGAGATACGCGTGTATAGTAAAGGGCAGCCCGATGGGCTGCCCTTTGCAGTGTAAGCAGTATTTACGGTCGACACATCTTGAGGAGTCTTATCGGCGTGTGCAACGCCTAGCTGCAAACCATTTGTCTGCCCTTAGCTCGTTGAATCTACCGTTGCCGAAGTATTGACTTCGCTGCGTTGAGTAGCATGTACTCGGTTGGGCCCTTTGAGTAACCAGTGAAAATGTTGCGTATCCTCTGCATGTCATCCAGCACGTAAAACGTGGGGAAAGGGCCGTCGAAAGATTTATCGAATAGTACTCCACGAGTATTGAACGTTTTAAATCTACGCCCGAGGATCCGGTCGATTCGCTGATTTAGAGGTTTGTTTGCTTGGTCTTCAGCGATAGGATCTATACCAATAATGTCACCACCATATGATCGTAGTGTGTCGCGAAGATCTGAGATGCCTCGAAGCGAGAGCATGCACGGCTGGCAGGCATTATGGTACACCTCAATAATACTAACCCTTGCCGAAGCAAGAGGCGACTTATTCAAGGGTTTTTGGTCTGGGCCGGTTAAGATATCGAGCAGAGGGATCGTATCGCCGATTTGGAGCCGATGCTCCTTCGTGGGCTCATGGAGTTGCTTATCGATTTGAGCATAGTCATCTTCCGAACAGAACCGAATCTCTGGGCTATGGCGATATGCATCAATCATGCTGTCGATTTCAGTCGCAATCTCGGGATCTGGGCTGGTGGAGTAATTGCCGCCTGTCCCACTCATCCTAAATAGCTCAGAATCTGCTGGGTGCCAATAGATTTCCTCGTAGAGAGAGTGGCTTGGATCGAGGCGTGAGATCAGGAGTTGTGTCTGTGAGGAATCAAGTAGATCATTTGCACCTACTTGATTGTGCCTGACCGGATTGCAGAATCGGATGCATGTGTCGCTTCCGACGAGTTGTACCTGCCCCGATTCAATAAGTTCATTCTCGGAGGGCAACCCGTTTCGCCAGCCCGGAAACCCATAGGCAAAGCGCCACCACAGGGCAGTGATTTCGCGCTCGGGATCGGTGATCCGACCGGGTCGATAAATAAGGATACCTCTTTTTTTGAAGTAGGCAAAGAGTGTATCTCTTGAGTAGAGTGAGCGCACTGTCGCACTTTCGTGTAGGAATGAGATCTTGCCGGAATTAGCGTCATGAGTATATCGCATCTCGCATTCGTACAAGCGGGGTTTGCTCTCATAAGGTGCCTTTCTTTCAACCACATAGCGTATAGACCCAGAATGGAAATGGTTTGCTTCAGCAAGAATGCGGCGAACGAAAGACGCTCGTTTGGATTCGGTTGTCGAATCCAAACAGCGCAGTTCTGGACGATTCAATAGCGCGTGGAAGCCAGATACGAATACTGTGTACCTGGATTCTTCCACACGATCGCTGGAGCCTCCGGAGCAAGTTGGGCGCTGAATGATACTCTGCAAAGAGAGCAACGCAATGCAAATATACTTCGGCGTCAACAAGTACATCACGAGCTAACTTGGAATTGCACAATTATTCCTTCCTGGAATTGACCTCATACTTTCAAGCTTGGGAATGGGCGCGTTTTCATAAGTCCAACCTCAGTTATATGTCGTTCCATTTAGAACGAGCGTTACTGCGTGAAGCAGAAGGTTCGGTCCAGACAAAATTGTTCCTCCGGGCCGAGAGGACCAACTGCAAGGCATATCATCATCACCGCCGCCGCAAAATCCTTTGCAATCGGGCCATGGGAACGCTCCCCACGGTGTCATAATTATAGTCCAAACCACATAACAGTTAGTGCCTTCAGGAAAGTTACACCCATAGCATCGCGATGTAATGGATGTGCCTCCATTCGCCCTAACGGGCGCCTGTCCTGGCGGTGGGAGTGTTGGTATTACCCAGTACTTCTTGCCGTTGCTCGGGATTCCAAACACACAGCTGTCCGCTGCGAGGGTCATAGTTATGTCGCTGTCGAATACCGCGGTGCCAGAAATATTCGGAGTGTGTACAGATGTTAGATTCGTGGATATAGTGACGGTATCCCAATTAGAAGTCTCTTCAATAATCACCCTCACTGAAGAGGTGGAGTCAACATTCGCATAAAGAGTGTCTCGAGTCACAGCAC
This sequence comes from Bacteroidota bacterium, assembly GCA_018266755.1. Lineage (NCBI taxonomy): Bacteria > Pseudomonadati > Bacteroidota > Bacteroidota bacterium. Next base: position 716,728 of record JAFDZW010000005.1, on the reverse strand, counting down.
CCCCAGATCTCGTGAGTACAAAACTGAGGATGAAAAAACAACCGGTAGTAAAAAGCCAGATTGTACGCATAGAGTTGTTATATGGTTGATTAAGAGGATATTTGAACTCAGGTTTTTTTTTGATAGATTCCTGAATAATGGGCATTGGCAATTGAATTAATACTTCATCACTGGCACTGTGTTTCCTTATATCTTGGAGCCATCTTTCTTGGTGCCCACCATCCATACTTGTCACTACTCATCATTCAGTCTGAACTTACAGGAACCTCTCGGAGTTTACACTAGTGTCAGAATCATTAGGCTTGAGAAAGAAGCCTTTTATTTGGGACCAAAGTCGGACTAATTTAGTCCGGTATGAGGCGAATATGCTGAGACTATCGAAGCGAGTAGAATACGGATTGATGGCGCTACAATACCTGGCGAAGACCGGGCAGGTGGCCACGTCGCGCGAGATATCGGATGCGACGAACATCCCGTACGATCTGCTGGCGAAGATCATGCAGTCGCTCAAGCGTGACGGCATCATCGACTCTTTTCAAGGAGTCAGGGGCGGATACCGCATGATGATCTCGCCCGAACAGATCACGCTGAACCGAGTCGTCGGAGCGCTCGACGAGGTAACCGCTTTAACTGAGTGCGCCTCCGAGAACCCCGACCACGAAGCGTGCTCCATGTTCGAGAGCTGCACGATCAAGCACCCAATGGCGAAGCTTCAGGAAAAGCTGACCGAGTCGATCGGCAATACGACGATTGCAGAGCTGATGACAGCGTGATAGCGTCTTCGGACGTTTCGCGCAGGATTGTACGAGAGTGTATAGGAAGAAACGTATGGTAAAGCTACCGATCTATTTAGATAATAACGCGACGACGCAGATGGACCCTCGCGTCCTCGATGCGATGATGCCGTATTTCACCGAACATTTCGGCAATGCAGCGAGCCGTAACCACCCCTTTGGCTGGAAGGCCGAAGAAGCGGTCGATTGGGCACGCACGACGATCGCAAAGTATATTGGTGCTGACGAGAAAGAGATCGTCTTCACCAGCGGCGCAACCGAATCCGATAATCTTGCCATCAAAGGCATCGCCGAGATGTACGCCTCGAAAGGCGACCACATCATTACGGCAACGACCGAGCACAAAGCCGTCTTAGATACGTGCAAAGCGCTCGAACGAAAAGGTGTGAAAGTCACGTACCTCACCGTGAGCAAAGAGGGGTTTGTCGATCTCGACCAACTCCGCGATGCTATCACTGACCGAACCACTCTCGTTACGCTCATGCATGCGAACAACGAGGTTGGGACGATCCAGGATCTTGAGGCGATCGGAAAGATCTGTCACGAGAAGGGGGTAATCTTTCACACGGATTCCACCCAGTCCGTGGGGAAGATCCCCTTCGACGTGCAACGCATGAACGTGGATCTCGCGTCGCTCTCGGCACACAAGATCTACGGTCCGAAAGGCGTCGGAGCGCTCTATGTGCGCAAGAAGAATCCGCGCGTGAAGCTTGCCTCGCAGATGGACGGCGGTGGCCACGAACGCGGCATGCGCTCGGGCACGCTCAACGTACCGGGCATAGTCGGTCTTGCCAAGGCACTCGAACTCTGCGTCACGGAGATGGAGAGCGAGACGAAGCGCATCCAGGGCTTGCGCGACGATCTCTGGAACAAGATCGCGGCGTCGCTCGACGAAGTGTACATCAACGGACCGGACCCGATCAAGCACGCAGCACGCCGCTTGCCGGGCAATCTGAATGTGAGCTTTGCCTTCGTCGAAGGCGAAGCGTTGATGATGGGGATCAAGGACATCGCCGTTAGCTCAGGCTCTGCCTGCACCTCGGCGACGCTCGAACCGAGCTACGTCCTGAAGGCGCTCGGTGTCGGTGAAGATCTGGCACATACGTCGATCCGCTTCGGTATCGGCCGCTTCACGACACAGGAAGAGATCGACTACACGGCCGAGAAGCTCATCGGCGCAGTGAAGCATCTGCGCGACATGTCGCCGCTCTATGAGTTGGCGAAAGCCGGCGTCGATCTGAAGTCGATCGAGTGGGCACACCACTAGCCAATTGCTAATTCCTAATTATCAATCGGTAATTGCTCGAAGCCGTATTTTTGTAGGATAGACTATCGATACCGAATATGGTACAATCAGACATCTTTATCGAATATCCTTACGAGCTTCTGAGCTATATGCGGGAGATCCGCACCCCGGTGTTTCATAATTCGAATGTGTTCCTGCGCGATCTGCAATATGCGATCCAGGATTACTTCGAAGACAAGCAGGGACTGACGATCCGCAACGAACGTGCTGAGCAGATCGCTTTGGAAGTTGCCCGCGCCTACGAGCGAGAGGGGATCTTCCGCCGCGTGAACCCGCATGGGTTCGTGCTCAACTATCCCGAACTTTCGACGCCGAAAGAAGGCGGGACGATCGAAGGGTTGAAGGGTGTCTCGCCCGAAGCATCGATGCCGCCGCCAAAACCGGCAGCAGCGCCTGTCGCGGCTGCGAAACCCGCCGCTGCGGCAGCACCGAAACCGGCTGCCCCCGCAGCGCCGAAGCCCGCTGCCGCTCCTGCTGCGAGTGGTGCCGCACCTGCCGGAGCCAAGGCTCCGCCGCCGTGGCTGAAGAAATAAGGAACATGAGGGATGAAATAACTTCGTCCGTCTTCCTTACGTGAGAACGTACGAATCTCCGGGGCAAGAACTTCGTACAAAAGTATAGATAGCTATAAGGAGAAGATAACGATGGCGTATTCTGAAAAGGTAATGGATCATTACGCTCACCCGCGTAATGTTGGAACGCTCGATCCGAACGACCCGACCGTAGGCACAGGCCTCGTCGGCGCACCGGAATGTGGCGACGTGATGCGTCTGCAGATCAAGATCTCAGACGATGGCATCATCGAAGATGCGAAGTTCAAGACGTTCGGCTGCGGTTCGGCCATTGCGTCGAGCTCGTTCGCTACGGAGCTGATCAAAGGCAAGTCGGTGGACGAGGCGCTCGCGATCAAGAACACGACGATCGTGTCCGAGCTCAATCTTCCGCCGGTAAAGATCCACTGCTCGGTACTTGCCGAAGATGCGATCAAGGCCGCGCTCGAAGATTACAAAAAGAAGCAAGCGCAGTTGCACGAGGAAGTGGCGAACGCATAACGCAATGTAGATTGTACCACCCGGCTTCGATTCGTTCGAAGCCATTTTGAGGAGAAGAATACTATGGCTATGATGGATCAAGATGTAATGGCGATGCCTTCGGTCGAGGAAACGACCGTCGAGAAGGCATTTTCGAACATCGAAGAAGAGATCTCACTGACCGAGAAGGCTCGCGCCGAGGTGCAGAAGATCATGCAGGCGAACAACATCCCCGAGACGTACGGCCTTCGTGTCGGCGTCAAAGGCGGCGGTTGCTCGGGCTTGTCGTACTCGCTCGGTTTCGATAAGGCACCGCGCGAAGGTGACAAGACGATCGTGATCGATGGCGTCCAGATCTTCGTCGACCCGAAGTCGCTCTTCTATCTTTCCGGCACGCAGCTCGATTACACCGACGGGCTCAACGGCCGCGGATTTGTCTTCAATAATCCGAACGCGACCAAGACCTGCGGTTGCGGCAGCTCCTTCGGAGCATAAGAGGAGAGACCCTTATCGTCACAACGACGTGAACGACTTCTTCGAGACTCTGGGTATTGCCCGAACCTTTCGGGATGAAGACGCCGCTCAGCTTGAGCGGCGTTTTCACGAATTGCAGCGCCGCTACCATCCCGATCACTCCGCTGCGAAAGGCGGCGACGCGATCGGCGATGCGCTCGAACGCTCGAGTCAGATCAATGCTGCATACCGCACACTTCGCGACCCGATCTCGCGCACGAAGTATCTGCTGTCGCTTTTTGGTTATTCAGTCGAGAATGCGAAGCAGGTGCCGATGGATCTGCTCGAACTCGTGATGAGCGTACAGGAGCATGTGGCGCTGATGCAAGCCGGTGCAAAGCTCGGCAACCAGTTGCAAAACGTCGAAGCGGATCTCAACGCACGCATTGTTGCGCTGCGCAGCGAGATCGACACGCAGCGTTCGGCATGGGATTCGATCGCAGAACATAGCATACCGGGTGCGGCACTGCGCGATGACGAGAAGAAGATACTGGAGACACTGACTCGTTCCCTTGCCACCAGAGCCTATCTCCAAACGTTACACGATACACTCAGCGCCGCGAAAGAGGGCCGCTCACTTGTCCTGAAGCACTGAGCAACGATCTTTTTTGCATACGACCGACCGATGAGTCTGAGCCACATCCAAGGATTTCTAAAGACCGCAGAGGAGAACCTGATCCTACTGCAGAAGGATTCGCATACGCTTGCGCAGATCGACGCCTTTGTCGATCTGCTCGAGACGACCTTCCGCAACGGTAACAAAGTATATTCCGCCGGCAATGGTGGCAGCCATTGCGATGCGATGCACTTTGCCGAAGAGTGGACCGGCCGCTATCGCAAAGACCGCAAGCCCCTTCCGGCTCTTGCACTCAGCGATCCATCGCATCTGAGCTGTGTCTCGAACGACTACGGCTTCGAACATGTCTTTGAGCGCATGGTCGATGCGTTTGGTGTAAAGGGGGATGTGTTCGTCGGTATCACCACATCGGGTAACAGCCCGAACATCCTGCTTGCCGCCGAGACCGCGAAGAAGAAGGGGATGAAGGTCGTGGGCCTGCTTGGCAAAGATGGGGGAAAGATGAAACCGCTCTGCGATATTCCTATCGTCGTGCCGGGCGCAACGACCGACCGCATTCAGGAATTGCACATCAAGGTGATTCATATCGCCATCGAGTGCACCGAACGCCGATTGTTTCCAGAACTCTATAACGACTAACGAAGCTCGTGCCACTGCAGATCGCATTACCGGGACAACAACCTGACGGCAAGGTCGTCGGTATCGACCTTGGAACGACGAATTCGCTGATCGCCTACGTCGAGGACGGCGACGCGATTGTCATACCCGGCCGCGACGGCGGGCTTGTTCCGTCAGTCGTGACGCTCGACGATCATGGCGCCGTGATTGCCGTCGGCAATCCCGCGAAGCGTCGCGCCCTGACCGATGCCGGGCATACGGTGTACTCCGTCAAGCGATTGATGGGGAAGTCGTATTCCGATGTGCAGAAAGAAGCCGGGATGCTTTCCTATCGGCTTGTACCGAAGGAAGAAGGCCTGGTCCGTGTGAGCATCGGAGACCGCGAGTATACGCCGATCGAACTTTCCGCATTTGTGCTCAAAGAGCTGAAAGAACGAGCAGAGAAGTATTTCGGCGAGCCGGTATCGAAAGCCGTGATCACTGTCCCTGCATACTTCAACGATGCACAGCGTCAGGCGACGAAGGACGCTGGGCGACTTGCCGGGCTCGATGTGCTGCGCATTGTCAACGAGCCGACGGCAGCGGCGCTTGCGTACGGACTCGATAAAAAGAAGGAAGGCATCATCGCCGTGTACGACCTCGGCGGCGGGACGTTCGATATTTCGATCTTGAAACTAACGAACGGAATTTTTGAGGTTCTCTCGACTAACGGCGATACATACCTCGGCGGCGACGATATCGATCGCCGCATCATGGAGCTGGTGATCTCGCAGCTTCAGCGTATCGAGCCGAATTTTGTGCCGACCGCCGAAGAACTTCAACTCATCCGTACGGAATCCGAGCGCGCGAAGATCGCACTCTCGTCGTCACCGAATGCGATGCTGGAGGTGAAGATCCCTCGGCTGGACCTCAACTACAAGCGCAGCCTCACCCGGCAAGAGCTTGAAATGATGATCCGTCCGATCCTCGATCGTACGAAGCAGCCATGCATCGATGCGTTGAAGGATGCGCATCTGACGTCCAAAGACATCGACGAAGTCGTGCTTGTCGGCGGCGCAACGCGCATGCCGGCTGTCAAACAGCTTGTACAGGAGCTCTTCGGGCGCAAACCGCATGACAGTTTGAACCCGGACGAGACGGTCGCGCTCGGTGCGGCGATCCAGGCCAATGTGCTCGCCGGGAATTCGACCGAACTGCTGTTGCTCGACGTCACGCCGCTATCGCTCGGTATCGAGACGATCGGCGGGATGATGAGCACGATTATCGCCCGAAACACGACGATTCCGACGAAGGCAAAGGAAACATACACCACGTTCGCGGATAATCAGACGGGTGTCGTCGTGAACGTGTATCAAGGCGAGCGAGATTTCGTAAAAGATAACCGGCACCTGGCGTCGTTTACGCTCAAAGGCATTCCGCCCTTGCCTGCAGGCGCAGCGAAGGTGGAAGTGACGTTCATGATCGATGCCGACGGCATCTTGCATGTCAGCGCACTCGAGACGCATACCGGCATCGCACAGACGATCGACGTGACTCCGTCGTACGGGTTGACCGATGACGAGATCGAACGCATGCTTCGCGACAGCATCGTTCACGCGCAGGAAGATATTGCCGCCCGTCGTTTGGGCGAGGCCAAAACCGAAGGCGAACGGATCGCCAATGCAACCGAGAAGGTACTCGGCGATATTCGCCGAGGGACCATCACGTTCTCGCGCGCACGAATGGCCGATCTCAAGATCGACAAGATCATCGATGCCTTGTACGGACTTCGAAAAGCATTAGGCTCCGATAGTGCCAAAGAGATTCAGGCGCTGACCGAAGCGCTTGAGCAAGTGACCCAACCGCTTGCACAAGAGATACTCAATGCCTCGGTCTCGCAAGCGCTTGCGGGCAAGGCGGTCGAAGAAGCAGGCGCGTAAGCGGCTGCACACGAAAGAGTGTACCCGATATATTTACTTATTCTAATTGAATACTGTGAAAGCTTACGATTACAAATTGAAAGCGCGTCCGTATTCCGATGAGGAAGCAAAGACGCTGCTCGCGAAAGTTATTGACGCAGAGACAACCGACTGGCATTATAATACCCACCATAAGGGCTATGTCGATAAGTTGAACGAGATCGAAAAGTCGCTCGAAACGGCCGATGCCTCGAAGTCGAACGGCAACTACTCCGTCTACGGCGAACTCAAGCGTCGATGGACGTGGAACCATGCCGGAAATGTGCTTCATGATCTCTACTGGGAAAATCTCGGCGGCGACGGAAATGTGGCAAATGCCCCGGATCTGAAAACGCTTATTGAACGCGATTTTGGTTCGTTCGATGCATGGAAGGCCGATTTCAAAGCATGCGCCATCGCAGCAAAGCTCTCAGGGTGGGCCGTGCTGATCGTCGATCAGCTTGGCTCGGGCCAGCTTCGCAATGTTGTTGTCGACGAACATCACTATGGCGCAGTGTGGGGTGCGATCCCGCTCGTCGCTTGCGACGTATTCGAGCATGCGTACTACCACAAAGACGGCCCGAAGCGTGCCGCGTATATCGACAACTTCATTGGCGATATCCACTGGGGCCGTGCGAACGACCGGTATAAGAAGTTCGCCGCTCGTTAAGTACGTGTCGAATGGAATGTCATTCCGAGACGAACGCCGAGGAATCTGGGCAGGCTATCTCTTGAAGAATGTCACAACCCAGATTCCTCTCCTCGGTCGGAATGACTTCCATAATGGAAGAAAGGGTTTCATTCTCAATGTATAATTCTTAATTCGTCCGTGGCAACGATCACTTACTTACCGATGAACGTGACGTGCGAGGCGTTGGTCGGGGACTCGGTTCTCGACGTGGCGCTCGCAAACGGCATCGACTTGCAACATAATTGTGGCGGGGTCTGCGCCTGCTCGACATGCCACGTGATCGTGAAACAGGGGATGGATGCGTTTCCTGAGATGACGGACGACGAAGCCGATCAGCTAGACGAAGCCGAAGGATTGACCCTTCAATCGAGACTTGGCTGCCAGACTCGTATCGAGAAGGATGCCGAGATCATCGTCGAGATCCCTCAACTCAACCCATCGATCGCGCACCTCTTCCACGAAGGCGCCAAAGCCGACTAAACGTTTACGACAATGAACTGGAATACCATCGACGACATCGGCGAAGCCCTCTTCGAGGCAAAGCCCGACATCGATCCCCTGACTGTGCGATTCACCGATCTGCGTGATTGGATCGCGGCATTGCCCGATTGGGAGGACGACATCCATTCCTCGAACGAGGCCAAACTCGAAGCCGTGCAGATGGCATGGTACGAGGTATGGAAGGACGAGCACGGCAACTAAGCGATGGAGACGCTCGATCGTATCCCGTTGTTCCCGCTCGGCGTGATTCTGTTCCCAGGAGCACGTGTGCCGCTGCATATCTTCGAAGAACGGTATAAACGGCTCTGTGCCAGCTCGCTCGAGCATAAGAGTACCTTCGGCGTGAATTTTACCGAGGACGACAGTATGCACTCCGTCGGTTGCACGGCACGTATTGCCGAAGTGACGAAACGCTACCCGGACGGAAAGCTCGACATCGTGACCGAGGGTGTGCGCCGATATGAAGTTGTCCAGCTCGACCAAGGGGCGCCGTCGGAGCTTGCGTATGCCCGCATCCGGTGGATCGACGACGAGCCTGAAGTCCGAGACGAGGTGCTGACACGAAAAGCGATCGCCCTTTTTAACGAGCTCTGCGAGGTTGCCTACCGGGGTTCGGTTGAGCCGCTCGACCCCGTGGTATGGAATATGAGCGATAAGCAGCCGTCATTCGCGATTGCGCAGAAATCCGGCTTGCTGCCCGATCAGCGCCAAACCTTATTGCTGGTTCGCAGCGAAAACGAGCGGTTGGAGATGCTCATTGCACATCTGGAGTCGCTGCTGCCGAAAGTGAAAGAAGTGGAAACGATCAACGATCTCATCCGCAACGACGGCTATATTCCCGACTGGAATAAACGCTCACAGTAGCGCTCACCCGGAGGGCTCCCGTTTTTTTCGTATTTTTGCACCATTCACAATAGAACAGTTATGAACAAGAAAGGCAAAGTCGCAAAGAAGCTCCATAAGAAGAAGGCCGAAAAGCGCAAGGCAAAGATCCGCGCCGGTAAGGCTGCTGCAAAGGCCACGCGTAAGCGCGCGTAAGGCTTCGCGGCGTCACACGAGAATTCTTCGAAGGGCGACGGCAAGCAATTGTCGTCGTTTTCGTTTTATGCAAACCACCCGATTCAACGAACTCCTGAGCGAACCGCGGCCGCTCGTGATGGGCGTGCTGAACGTTACCCCCGACTCATTTAGCGACGGCGGGTTATTCCTTGCCGCTGAAGTGGCAGCTCGGCGCGCGCAGGAGATGCTCGCCGAAGGCGCCGATATCATCGACATCGGCGGCCAATCGACCCGCCCTCGGGGGAGTGCATACGGCTCCGGTGCACCCCCTGTGACGCTCGATGAAGAATTGCGACGCGTGCTGCCGGTGGTTGATTATATCCTCTCCGATTTCCCCGACACGATCATCTCTATCGATACTGTTAAAGCAGAAGTCGCACGACGGGCGCTCGATACCGGTGCAACGATCATTAACGATGTCAGCGGTGCGACGGAAGACGGCGCAATGTTATCGGTCGCAGCATCGCTCGATGCGCCGATTATCCTCATGCATGGGTACGGTCCGGAGTTTCAGAAGTCTACGATCGAAGAATATCGCTACAACGATGTTGTCGGCCAGGTCGGTGCATGGCTTGAGCGTCGGGTCGAACAAGCGCACATTGCAGGTGTACGAACTATCCTCGCTGATGTGGGGATCGGGTTTGCGAAGACGCACGAGGATAATCTTGCTCTCATTCGGCACCATGCCGAGTTCGATTGTTTGGGTGTACCGATGGTACTCGGCGTATCGCGCAAATCGACGATCGGTCGGATCCTTGGCGGCATTCCTCCGCAGGAGCGCGTCAGCGGTAGTGTTGCGGCTGCGCTCTATGGCGTCGCGCACGGAGCGAAGATCATCCGCACGCACGATGTGCGGCAGACTCGCGAAGCCTTGCAGGTGTGGGAAGCGATTAGTGAGTAACGACGATCGTCGCTGAGTGCGTGTTCGAATCGTTCGAAAGCGTTACAAGATAGGTCCCCGATGCAAGCCCAGCGATATCAATTCTGTAATCTTCGCTCGATCCAATTGTAGCGGCTTGTTGTGAACGAACCAACGAGCCGAGTAGTGTTCGCACTTCAATGCGTGCGTTCGAGATGGCTTCGCTGCCGGTATATCGTACTGTGAGGTTCGCTCCGTCAACCGAAGCCACAATGCTCGCCTGGTTTGTCGTTTCCTGTCGTACGGATTGGAACGTGACATTCACGATATCAGGATACTTCACCAGATAACCATGATCCGGTTGCAGCGTTGTGAGCGTTGCCTTCCGTCCGTTCGGCCACGTAATGACAACACTGTCGACGGACGGCACCTGTCCGAGCCCGAGATTGATCTCATTCGAGTTTTGTGAAGCGGTCGAACCGCTGCCGCCGCTCATGAGGTCACGATACCATTTCTTTCCATTTGCATAGATCGTCATCGACGTTCCGTATGCATCGGTATTCACATGCTGCGATGCATCACCTTTGAGCCGGATGGAAAGATATTTCCCGTTGCGTGTGACATCGTTTCGGAAGTAGCGCACAAGATCGGTCGGACTTGCCGCAACGAGATCCATGTCGCCATCATGATCGAAGTCGCCGCGTACCGCTGTCCAAGCGCCGTGAATATTGCAGCCGAGATGCCACGTCTTGTCCGAGAGATGATAATTTCTCGACGGACCGTCGTTGATATATATGCGTGAACGGCGATACGGTTCTCCCGTTGAGGTCGCATTATAGGCATATTGACAGTGAAACGCGTCTAGATTCCCATCGAGATCGGCATCGAGCGTTACAACTCCGAAGTTCATCTCGAAGAACTTCACGCCCATTTGTTTATGCATATCGATGAACTTGTGGTCGGCACCGCCCTGATTAATAAATAGGAGTGATGGATTTGAAAATTGGCCTCGCCAATCGGGATGTCCGAGGTTGCCGACGAAGAGATCGGGCAGGCCGTCATTGTTAAAATCTGCAAACTCGCATCCTGCACCATGTCCAAAGGAGTTCGGATCGGCGGTCGGAACACCGATCGCACCGGTCTCGGCAGCAACATCGGTAAACGATGTGCCTCCGTTATTGCGAAAGAGCATGTCGGGTTGCAGGCGGTAATCGGCAACGAAGATATCCGGGTATCCGTCGAGGTTATAGTCGCCAACAGTCGATGCCCAGCAATCGTAATATGGGGGTTGCTCGGCATCACTGATTCCGTTCTTCTGCGTGAGATTTTCGAATGTGCCGTCGCCGTTGTTGTGCCACAGTTGATCCGGATAGTACGTCTCGTTTCCGGCGGTGTCGGCGGTTCGACCGTTGGAAATATATAGATCGAGATTGCCGTCTTTGTCATAATCGAACCACATCGGTGTGATGGTGGGATATGGGTTCGAAATCTTTGTCGACGCCGTGACATCTTTGAATGTGCCGTCACTTTGCCCAGCGAAAATCTTATCGCCAGCTCCGCCATTGACACTATAGCAATCGATGAAGCCGTCACCATTGAAATCACCCCAGACATAACCGCCACCCGCTGAGTCGATCCCAATCGTTGCCGTCACATTTTTGAACGTTCCATCGCCATTGTTTTGAAAGAACTTTCCTCCGGTGACAATATCGTCCCAACCGTCACCGTTCCAGTCGGCAACACTGGCGCGCGCCGAAGCGAACTGTTTGCCGTTGACCACGAGCCCGACATCTTTTGCATGATCACCGAACGTAGCGGCCGGTGGCAGAGCCGACGTATTTCCGGCGGGGAATTCGTATCGCACCAACATCCGCACCATGAAGTTCGCGTTTGCGAGATAATATTTCCCCGGGATGGTAAGACCTTGAAAGAGCGGCTCGTTCGGATTCATCAGGAACGAGCTGTTGGTGGACGGACTTTTATCGAGTGCGAAGTACGGTCCGTTTGCGGAGGTGACGGTATGCTGAATACAGAGTCGGTCGAAGCCATCGGAACGAAGACCGCTATCTTTGACGTCGATTGGCACCCAGCCGGGGTTGCCATCGTAATCGACAGTGATCGGGCCACAGAGGGCAGCGTAGCTTCGCACCCAGCCGGTCGGGGGGATCGAGCCTTCCGAAGGATCGGCCATCACCCATACCACTACCTGACCGGGTATTGTGCCATCGAGATACACGTCGATCTCGTCGAGGGTACAGGGTCCTTTCGGTTGCAGGATTGCTGTTTCTTCCCAACCGGTGATGTCCTTGCCGAGCTTGGTCGATTGATTGCCGCCGAAGGTGCCGTTGTCGCGTTTGACGATCTGCGGCGAGCCGCTGGCGAATATATTCGATGCAATACAAAGGGTAATGAAGAGAGCGATCGGTTTCATACGAGTAGGAATCACACAATACTCAATAAGAAACTGAGGCACATCTAAAAGGTTCGCCCTCGGAATAGCGGGTCGTGGCTCTGTCTGAAACGGTGTAAGGAGCTGTCATTCTGAGCGAAGCGAAGAATCCCTATGGCGGAGCCTCACAGAGTTACCTCAAGGGATTCTTCGCTTCGCTCAGAATGACGATACCCCAATAGCGTCAGAGCTGTTGCCGATCGCCTATGGGTTCAGGCCGAAGATACGAAGCAACAGTAAGACGCCCCCCACCGAGGCGATCACTCGTGATACTTCCTGAACGATCTTACGTTCGACACCGTATTTGCGCACGAGCCACATGATCGGCAACACAACAGCGATCACGAGGATCTGCCCAACCTCGATGCCGACGTTAAAGCCGGCAAGCGGCCACCAGATATTTCCCATTTCGAGCATGCCTTTAAGTATCTCGGTGAGATGCCCTGAGAATCCGGCGCCGTGAATGAGCCCGAATGAACCGGCGACGATCCATCTGCTGCTCGACGGGTTTTCGCGGACGACATTTTCAATGGCAACATAGACGATCGATAGCGCGATGAGTGATTCCGTCACGACCGGTGGCAGACTCAGGATGCCGAGTGCGGAGAGGATAAGCGTCGTCGAATGCGCAACGGTGAATGCACTTGCAACGGAAAGGAGCGAACGCCAGTCTTTCGTGACGAGTATCAGTCCGAGCAAAAACAGCAGATGATCGTAGCCGGTCACGATGTGCTCGAAACCGATGCGAAAGAATGTAGGGAAGAGGTCCATCGTGGTTAGCGCGTGAGTGTAGTGGTCGGCTTCGAGGCGTTGGCAATGACATTGTGCTCGGCGCCGAAGATCCTGATCGTAAAAATATTCATTTGGTCAGGATATTCCTTACAGATCGCACGGTGATCGATCGTCAGCATCGCGATCGGTGTATCGCTGGCAAATGTAGCGTCGAATAGGACCGAAGAGCCGTCGTCGGTGACGTGGCATGTCGAAAGAGTGAGTTGGTGGGTGAACTCCGGCCCTGACCACATCCTCAGAAAGTTTGTAAAATACGCGACTTCGGCATTACGTAATGCGTCACCTTCGAGCGATGTACTCTTGCCCGAATACCATGCGTCGAGCGACTGACGAAAATCGTCTTTATAGTACGACACTTTGAAATGTACTTGCGACTCGCTCACTTCCGCCTTCGCGTAGCTAATGTGGATGCTGTGCAATCGCAGCAGCACGACGAATGCAAGTTTCGTCCAGACGAGCATATTAACGTATGGCCAATGAAGTGGAGGTATAGATGCACGGCAAATATCCACAACGGGCATATCGGGCCGAGGCTACGACAGTGTCACCGGTAGAATGGGCAATCACGGCGGCATGATACCAGATCGTCGGGTTGAGCGGGCTCATTCGTAGGGCTTCATTGGCGAGCGGGGCAGCATCGGCTGCACGGCCGTTCTTGAGCAGACACCAAGCGTATGTATCGAGGGCATCGATATTATGCGGACGGGTGCGGTAATCGGCTTCGGCACGAGTGAGCGCTTCGTCAAGATGAATACCGTGATTCGCGCAGTAGAGTGCATATTCGCGGGCGACATTCCAACCATCTGCCTCGTGTACGGCGAATGCGGCGATGACCTTTTCTTCAAGCTGTTTGGCATCCTCTCGGTCGCCCATTGCGACGTAGAGGTCGGAGAGTTGCTCGAGGAATATGTGTTCCGGCAGAACTTGTGTGGCCTTCACAAGGTGTTCAATTGCTGTCGGATAATCGTGCTTCGCTACAGCGACCATTGCCAAGCCCGAAAGTGCGAACCCATAGTTCGGCCGTTCTTCGAGGATACCATTATAGAGAAATTGGGCAGTATCGAGTTTGCCTTCGTTTAAGAAGAGATTGGCATATTGATAAACGGACCATTCGCGACTCTCTTGTCCATAGGCACCGGCATCGACAGCCAGACGCATCGCAGCGAGTGCGCCGTTAAGGTCGCCACGCAATTCGCGCTGATACGATGCCCGTGCATACGAACGCAGGTCGGGCCGTGTGCTTATCATTGTATCAACCGCCTTCACGGCTTCGTCATACAGTCCGAGTTCGGTATTTGCATCGGCGAGGATGCCATAGGCGCCGGAGTTATGCGGATTCACCTTGATCGCTTTGACGATCGTTTGTTTCGCTTCGGCGAACCGATGCATTGTCATTTGCATACCGGCACGAAGAACAAGCCCCTCGAAGTTCAGCGAGTCGCGCCGCAAGGTTTCGTCGAGCAACCGCGACGCGACGGGGAAATACTCGTGGTGGCGGCCGCTCACGCGCGCTTCTTGCAGAAAGATCATCGCAAGCTTCGTATAGTCGTCGAGCTTATCGGGGTGCAGCGTCAGGTCGCTGCGAAGGGTTGCAACCTCCGATTGTGCATTGACAAACTCGGCAGAGGTCGAATCGCCTCCGCGCGGCATGAGGTTCGGAATGACGAGTGCAGTATCGGCCTTCTTGCAGGCTGCCAGTGAAAGCGCAACTAACGAGATCGTAAGAAACTTGCGAATCGGCATTGTAGTCTTGTATTGTCTTAGCAGATAATACAGTGTACCGCCTCGGATGGATGTTGAGGATTATGCACGCCGTTGTCCGATTTGCGATATGTCATCATCGGGCGGCTTCGTGGAATCGTTTGGATTTGTGATCTTTGAGAGAGGCGATCCAACCCTCCAGAAGCAGCAACACACCAAAAGCGGGAGACGCGCATGTGCGCGTCTCTACAATGCGCAACCCCTTACCCCTCCCCAGATGCCCGCAAGATTGAAGCTCAAAAATAAGGACTTAGTCTATTGCCCCAAAGGTCATATCGTTATGTATTTATGGACCGACGAAATCTCCGAATCACATGAGAAATCAGACCCAAACCCCACGCCTGCCAAAGCCACCTTTTTTATGCAATTCAGTTTGAGAGGGGGGTAGGTGGAATCGGATGAAAAACAATGGATTTACGGGACATAAATCAGGTGCCCATTTCATAGGTGAACCAATGCCACCACCCCCTCGTTAGACGCGGCGACTACTATGGCAGAACAGCATACCGAACATCGCAGAGACGACATCCGAAACGTCGCCATTATCGCTCACGTCGATCATGGCAAAACGACCCTTGTTGACCAAATGCTTCGCCAGAGCGGCACGTTCCGCTCGAACGAGCACTTGGTCGAGCGCGTCATGGACTCCAACGACCTCGAACGCGAGAAGGGAATTACGATCCTCGCAAAGAACACGAGCGTCCACTGGAATGGCCGCAAGATCAACATCGTCGATACCCCAGGCCACGCCGACTTCGGCGGTGAGGTCGAGCGTATCCTCAAGATGGTTGACGGCGTCGTGCTCTTGGTCGATGCTGCCGAAGGCTGCCTGCCGCAGACAAAGTTTGTGCTCAAGAAGAGCCTCGGGTTGCACCTGAAGCCGATCGTCGTCATCAACAAGATCGACCGCAAGGACGCACGTCCGGCCGAAGTGTTGGACGAGATCTACGAGCTCTTCATGTCGCTCGGCGCATCGTACGAGCAACTCGATTTTCCGGTGATCTACGCCATCGGCAAGCAGGGCCTTGCGATCAACAAGCTCGAAGACGAGCCGAAGGATCTGGCTCCGCTGTTCGAATCGATCATCACGAACGTCCCGCCGCCGCCGGGCGAGCTCGACGCACCGTATCAGATGCTTGTCGCGAATGTCGATTGGTCCGATTACCTCGGCCGCCTCGCTGTAGGCCGCATCTTCCGCGGGAAGGTGCATCCGGGCGATTGGATCACTCGCATCAAACACGATAGCTCGATCGAGAAGGCGAAAATTACAAAGCTCTATGCATTCGAGGGCTTGAAGCGCGTCGAGATCGAAGAAGCCGGAGCAGGCGAGATCGTGCAGCTTGCCGGGTTGGAAGACGTGCATATCGGCGAAACGATCACCGACCCTGAGCATCCGGATCCGCTGCCGATCATCAACGTCGACGAGCCGACGATCGCGATGAACTTCGTCGTCAACGATTCGCCGTTCGCCGGTACCGAAGGCAAGTTCGTCACGTCGCGCCACCTTCGCGAACGCTTGCAGCGCGAGCTTCGCAAGAACATCTCGATCCGCATGGAAGAGATTTCGGCCGACACGTTCAAAGTTGCTGCACGCGGTGAACTGCAGCTTGCCATCCTCATCGAGACGATGCGTCGCGAAGGCTACGAGTTTGCCGTGAGCAAGCCCGAGGTCATTCTGCAGGTCGTTGACGGCGACACCATGGAGCCGGTCGAGCAGGTGGTGATCGACGTGCCGGAAGAGTACGTCGGCGGCGTCATCGAAGCGCTTGGCATCCGTAAGGGACAGATGGTCAACATGGCCACGCTCAACGGACAAGCGCATCTTGAGTATCACGTGCCGTCACGCGGCATGATCGGTTTCCGCGGCGAATTCCTGACGATGACGCGCGGTACCGGTATCCTCAACCAGTTGTTCTACGATTACGAGTCCTTCAAAGGCGCGATCCCGGGCCGCACGCGCGGTGCGCTCGTCTCGCTCGAAGACGGTGACACGACGGGCTATGCGATGGAAAATCTGCAAGAGCGTGCTGTGTTCTTCGTCGCGCCGGGTACGAAAGTCTATCGCGGCATGATCGTCGGTGAGAACAGCCGCGAAGGCGAGATGATCGTGAACGTCACGAAGAAGAAACATCTCACCAACATGCGCGCCTCGGGGTCCGACGGCGCCATCCAGCTCGATCCGCCGCGTTTGATGTCGCTCGAACAACAGATCGAGTGGCTCGACGACGACGATCTGCTTGAAGTCACACCCGAGACCACCCGCTTCCGCAAGAAGATCCTCGACCCGACTGAGCGCTTCCGCCAGTCGAAGAAGAAGGCCCAGATGGAAGAGGCGTAAGGAGTTGTCAGTAAACAGTACTCACGGATCCGACGGGTCCTGGCTATTGACCACTGACTACTGACTCCTAACATAGGTCACACGTTCTTGCACCACCGGAGCCTCTCGTTCGGGGTACTATTATCTGGAGGTGATGGCGATGAAACGGTGGATTATGGTTATCTTGGTGTACCTGGGGCCAGTTATAGCGGTGCTGGCGATCTGCACAAAAATGTGATACCGGCATCCGAGCGGAATTTCACGACCGAGGCATTCGTTGAGCCCGACAGATCAATCTATTTCGATGGACTCAATGGATTTCGAACAAGCCTACCGCGTCGCGTTCAAAGCATTTTCGGACGCACTGGATCAAAAACTCAATCGCGGCGACGATGTTGCCGAGATCGCACCAAAGTTTCACCGGGGCACAGTTATCCTCAAGCCCGAAGATCCTCATTTGCAGCCGAAAGAGGTTGACATCGATGTGTTCTTCAAAAAGATCGTTGCCGTGCGCAACAACCTTCGCGTATTGGAACAGAAAATAAACGCAAATACGAAGTTAGACGAGGCGGAGAAGATCGACCTTCAAGGATACATCACCAAATCCTACGGCAGCCTGACGACATTCAACGTCCTCTTCCGCGACAATGAGGACAAGTTCGTCGGGATGAAAGGGGAGTAACCGTTACTTTTTCCTCTTCTTTGTCGCCTTCTTATCTTTGTTCTCAAGCTCCTTTTGCTTTGCCTCGATCTCTTTATAGGCGATCTCGGCATCTTTTGCGTAGGGGTCGATCTCAAGTTGACGCAGCAACATCTTCTTAGCTTCCTCCGGATTGCCGAGCTGTGCGTACATCATTGCGGCATTGTAATAGCCGTTGGTGAAATTGGAGTCGATGGCGCTGGAAAAAATGTAATACGTCAGCGCCTGCTGATAGTGGCCTTGCTCTTCCTCGATGGTACCGAGGCTATAGGCCGGGATTGGAGAACGAGAATCAACGTGCGTTGCAAGCGTGAAGATCATTGTCGCAGTATCATAACTCTTGAGGCTCGCATAGGCATTGCCCAGATTCAACCATGCGTTTAGATACATCGAATCCGCAGCGATCGCCTTATGTGCCCAGTAGATCTCCTGCCGATAGCGTTCGGATACACCGTAGAGCCCTGAGATTGTTGTGAGTGCGGGTGCAAAGTTCGGCAGAATCTCAAGGATCTTGTGGTAGCAATTGATAGCACTATCGTAATCGTGGGTTGACTGGAATGCTTCGCCGTCGTTGACGAGCTGATAGACACGGCCCGTTACCTCGGTCGGCATCGCAGACAAGAGCGAATCGTAGTTCGCACGCTGTGCAACGGCGGCCTGAGAACAGACGAGCAGGAAAAGGAGGGCGTAGAGTCGGTGCATACACTTCATAATAGATGGAACAGCAGAGGCCGGGCCATCATTCGGCCAGTACCATGCTGAGTTCGCTCAGGATCGGATCGACCTGTTTCTTGATCGTTGCCGCTTCGATGAACGGGGTGAGTGTCAGCGCACCTTTCACCTCGCCGGTCATGACGTTCGTGCGACCATCGCGCAATGCGGCGACCGCTGCTGCGCCGAGTTTTGTGGCAAGGATGCGGTCACGAGCCGTCGGACTGCCACCACGCTGGACATGACCGAGGATCGTTACTCGGTAGTCGATACCGGTGCGGGCTTTTACTTCTTCCGCAAGTTTAATCGCACCGCCCCCTTCCGCTCCTTCGGCGACGACAATCATGTTCGATCGTTTGGTAGCGCGTTGTTTCTGAAAGACCTGCATTATATCATCCACGGTCGTCGGGCGTTCGGGGATGGCAATGAACTCCGCTCCGCAGCTCAAACCCACGTCGAGTGCAATGAACCCGCTGGTGCGACCCATGACCTCGATATAGAACGTCCGCTCGAATGCGTCGGCGGTATCGCGAATCTTATCGATGCTTTCAAGCGCAGTATTGACGGCCGTGTCGAAGCCGATCGTATAGTCGGTGCCGTACAGATCGTTGTCGATGGTGCCGGGGCAGCCGACGATTGGAATGTCGTACTCTTCGCACATCGCTGCCGCTGCGCGTGACGTGCCGTCGCCGCCAATGACGATCAGCGCATCCATGCCCGCCGCCTTCATCGACTCGAACGCTTTGGCGCGGCCCTTGGGGTTGAGAAACTCCGGTGTGCGTGCGGACTTCAGAATCGTACCGCCACGCTGAATAATATTCGAGACCGACGAGCGAATAAGATCGGTGTAGTCGCCTTTGATGAGTCCGGTGTAGCC
Source organism: Bacteroidota bacterium (assembly GCA_018266755.1). Lineage (NCBI taxonomy): Bacteria > Pseudomonadati > Bacteroidota > Bacteroidota bacterium. The sequence continues at coordinate 697,235 of JAFDZW010000005.1, read as the reverse complement.
ATGATTGACACCGAGCACTTTCATGTCGTAATGTCTGGCAACACGCGTGATCGAACGAATGCATGCGTTCATTCCCGGCGCGTCGCCGCCGGCGGTCAATACTCCGATGGTTTTGATGTCTGCCACGTCAGTCATTGATTAGCGGCAGTGTAAACAACGACATGCATCGCGATTGTTCGCAGTGTTTTGTTATACCTTCATCAAATCCGTAGTTAGTTGAGATGGTAGGACGTAAGTGTTTGAACGCTACCGGAAGGTGGCATACCGAGAATGTCGAGCCCGGTGTTGGTCGATACTTCTTTTGCAAAATACCCGATCTTCGGAGAGAACCAGTACGTGTTATCGATTATAATTGTAGAGTTGACGATAACGGCATGAATATCGACCGTATACTTGATGTGAATCTTTGAACATTGTAGCGACTCACTTCCAACTTGCACTGCTTCTTCTTTCATATATCCATTCGCAATGGAGATATCTACTCCAACCTGTATCGGTAATCCGTTAAAGGTAAAGGGAAAGGAGATACTCGTGTCAAATGCGTGAAAATCGCCTGCTAATTTTGTGCCCGTCAGAAATGTAAACCATTTCGCAATGCTCGCGTTGGCTATGCCATTGAGCATTGCCGTTATTCCTGCCGTATCTGGAGACATCTTTAAATCGCCGGCATGAGTAAATGTAAAATGGTTGGTTGTGCCGCCGTCTTGTACTGCAAACACATTTGATTCCCCAAGGTACGTCATGCCCGCGCCAACGACCGAAGCGACGATCGTCGTGTCCGTACCTACGACCTTCGTGCCGACAGAGTCGGTTTGGTAGAGGTCATAGGTATAGGTTGTACCGGTCTTGGGAAACGTATTCCCACCATAGTCGTTCGATCCGGTGGTCGGGTTGTTCGGGGATGAGCCGGAGTTGCCGCAGCTTGAGATGCTTAGCATAAACACCAGAGCGAGCGCAACCGCGCCGAGACGGGTAACAAAGGAGCGTTGATTCATAACGATAGAGCGAATGAGTAACAGCACAGACATCGAGTTCCGATCGGGGGATCGACTGCTAAAATTGCCGTAAGAAACGAAAATCGTTTTCGGTGAACATCCGAATATCGTTGATACCGTAGCGCATGAGCGCTGTGCGGTCGATGCCCATGCCGAATGCATAGCCGGTATACACTTCCGGATCAATGCCACAGGCCTTCAGTACGTTCGGATGTACCATCCCAGCACCCAGGATCTCGAGCCAGCCACTATGTTTGCAGACGCGGCAGCCCTTGCCACCGCAGAGGTAGCAACTGACGTCCACTTCCACACTCGGCTCGGTGAAGGGGAAGTATGACGGACGCAGGCGGATTTTCGAATCGGCTCCGAAGAACTGACGGGCGAATTCGAGCAGAACGGCCTTGAGGTCTGCCATTGTCACACCCTTGTCAATCACCAGCCCTTCGAGTTGGAAGAAGCAGGCCGCGCTGCGTGCCGTGATCTCTTCGTTGCGATAGACTCGGCCCGGCATAACCGCACGAATCGGCAACGGCCATGATTCCATGACGCGCACCTGAACAGGCGACGTATGGGTGCGAAGCAGGATCGGTCGTTCCTCGCTTGTTGGCGTCCAATCGGCGGACGGTTTGATAAAAAACGTGTCCTGCATGTCGCGCGCCGGGTGATCGGGCGCGAAATTCAGCTTTTCAAAATTGTGTAGGTCATCTTCGATCTCCGGACCATCGGCAACGTCAAAGCCCATCGCCGTAAAGATGGCGACCATCCGTTCGAGTGTCGAGGTCAGCGGATGTTCGTGACCCGGTTCGTATACTGGCAGCGGACGCGGGGGCATCGTTAGGTCGATCGTTTCCGTCGTTTTGGCAGGACCGTTGCCGATGCCCTCTTCTTTCTCCTTAAAGGCGGATTCGACCGTTGTGCGCAACGCGTTGAGTGCCTTGCCGACAGCGGGTTTATCCTCCTTGGAAACAGTCTTTAGTTGCTCGAAGAGCTCGGCAATAGAGCCCTTACGCACCAAATGGGCAAGCTTGAATGATTCGAGCTCGGCGGCGCTTGTCGCACCCCGAAGTTCGGTGAGCAATTCGGAAGTTCTTGCTTGTAATTCGCTTACGGTCATGAATAATAAGAAACGCGATTCCGACGGGAAAGTGTCCGCCTGATTGCCAAAAGGGGCATTAATACGATAATGGCTTGATCACCCTGCCTGCGGCCGAGTCCTCGATAAGTGTCAGAAGTCTCTTCGCTTTGGTCTCTTCGCGTTTGGCGCTAATGACCCACCAGGTCGCTGCTTTGCGATACGAAGGCGCTTTCGATTCGAACCACGTCCAGGCCTTCTTGTTGGCTTTGAATTGCGCACGTTGTGCCGGTGTGAATTCGATAGGCACCGACTGCTCGAACGAGTATTTGTTCGATCTCGTCGTATCGCGCGACTCGAACGCAATCAAACCGGCTTTCTGCAAGCGGCCGAGGGCCTTGAGTTCGCCGATGCGTTTAATGTTCACCGCACTCCAGATGCTCTTCGGTTTGCGCGGAGTGAATCGAATATAGTATCGCTCGTGGTCGATCCGTTTGCGCACGGCATCGATCCAACCGACACACAGCGCCTCGTCGACCGATTCGGGCCATGTGATACTCGGTTTGCCAGAGCTCTTCTTATAGAAACCCACATAGAGCTCGGTTGCCGAGGCATGATTCCTTTTCAGCCATGCACGGAATTGCTCCGGGGTCTCGAAGTATGTAGGCGTGGGGGTGGTGGTGGTCGGCATTGACGTACTAACGTCTCACTCGTCGGCTTTGCTCCGCGCGAGGGAAAGGAGCCCCTCGAGCAGTACGTGAAGCTCTCGCTCCAACTCCGCATCAACGATCGTCCCCTCCGGGGTAATGCGCTTACGAGTGTTGCGCACAGTTACCGATCCGTGCTCCGGAATCTGCGCACCAACAGCTTTGAGAACCATCAGCAGTTCCTGATGTGCAAGTTCGCCTCCACCGTACAGCGGAGATGTACTGATTGTCGCCGTCGGTTTGGTATTGAACTCACCACTTGAAACGGACCACTCCAATGCGTTCTTCAATACACTCGGCATGCTGAACGCATACTCGGGGGTACAGATGATGATCGCATCGGCATCACGTAGTTGCCGGCGCAATTCGGCGATGGGATCGAGAGCAGGTTCGATATCGAGTTCAGGTGAGAAATGTGGGAGCTCGATGAGCGATTCGTAGATTGTCATCGTCACCTGATCGTCGCCAATGCTGGCGACAGATCCGAGAAGATTCGCTGCGGCCGAGCCTCGGCGGGGGCTCCCGCTTATGCCGAGAATGTGCATTGCATGGTGTATGGTGTAGTAAGGGAATTAGGTACGTGCCGCAGCCACGAGCGTTTCGGGTGGTTTTCAACAATTCCTATTCGTACGGAATGAGAAGTGAAGGGCGAGACTACGTGTAAAGAAACTTGACGTGATCGGTAGGCGAATCGCACAATCTTCTATATTTCAATACAAACCAGCTTTGGCCCGTTTTTTGTATTAGCGTTCAGTGTCCTGATTCTGTATGTCATTCTGAGGTGAAGTAGGGGAATGTGCACGTGGTCGCTTACCCGCTCCTGATCCGATGCAACGATCTTCGCTTCCCTCAGAATGACATCTGTTTTTTTTGGGGTATAAGCGATCCGTAATTTAAACCGTAAAAAATAACGGCTGTCGGTCCAGGGAAGGACTAACAGCCGCTGTTCAAGTGCTTGGAGAGTTCGGTACATTACATGCCGAATTGTCCAAGAATTTGAGCGCCTGAGGCTGCACGGTAGGCTCGATCGACCATCGAACAATCCACCTTGTGGAAGATTGCTTCGTCATCGAGACTTAATAGTACTGCCCCACATGCAATGATGTCGAGATGCTCTGTATTACTTCCCCGATGAAATTCCTCAGGGTCTACTTGCAATACTATAGCGGGGACCTCGACCGTATGCTTGCGATGCCGTTCGTCAGCGATCGTATACAGGTAGTAATCCGGATACTGATCTCGTCGAACCACCGAGACGGTTCTCATTAGTTGTTTTCTCCTTTCTTGTGTAGTGGATACTCCTCCTTTCAAATGCAAAAAGTGTTGTGTCCAAATAGTCGGTTTGCAGTGGCAGGGCAGATCGGCCTATGGGGAAGTGTTCGCCGATGATGGGGAATAACATGGGGATCAATATAATTAGTTCGTCGACGGATTGTGTCTGCTGACAAGCATAACGATGTACGTGAGTGCGTCTGCTGTGCGCCGCTACAGGAAATTACTGAAGAAATTATGTGTCTCAATATGCAACTAAATAGTTGCATATTGAGTTGATCAATTCACGACATGGACAAAGTATTCAAAGCACTCGCCGACAGCAGCCGCCGCAAACTACTTGATAAGTTGTTTGCGAAGAACGGTCAAACGCTCGGTGAGTTGTGCGAACATCTGGATATGTCGCGGCAGGCAGTGACGAAGCATCTGGTCATCTTGGAAGAGGCAAATCTGATCTCGGTCAAGTGGCGCGGACGCGAAAAACTGCACTACCTCAATCCGGTGCCGATTCACGAGATCATGCGGCGCTGGGTGAATAAATATGAAGATCAACGGCTCGAAGCGTTGAGCCGCTTGAAACAACAGCTCGAATCATCAACCAAGTGACGATATGGAACAGAATACATTTGTATATACCACGTACATCGCAGTCGCACCCGAACGGGTGTGGGAAGCATTGACTAACGGAGAATTCACGAAGCAATTCTGGTTTGGCAGGGAAGTGAAGTCCGACTGGAAGGTCGGCTCGGAGATCGTGTACAGCATGCCCGACGGTAAAGCGAACATCGTCTCGAAGATTCTGAAAATCGATCCGCCGAAGTATATGGAGTACACATTCCTCGACGTGAGCACCGCCGCGCTTGCCGGTGTCCCGGAGACGATCGTGACCTATGAACTCGAACAAAAAAATGGCGGCACCAAGCTTACCGTGACTCACTACGCGGAAGTGGAGAGCCTGTTCAATGCGGTCAGCAACGGTTGGACGATGATCTTGAGCGGATTGAAAACATTGCTCGAGACCGGCAAGCCACTGCAGTTCTAAACTGTATCTCACGCAGGACGAATTTTATTCGACACTATGGCAATATTCACATACAGTATATATATCGACACAATTCCACAGAAATTGTGGGAGGCGTTGACATCGTCCGAATTCACCAGACAATACTGGGGAGGCCGTACGATGGAGTCCGACTGGAAGGTTGGCTCCGATATTCATATCGTCCAGCCGCAGGGAACGCAGACGGCAGAGAAGGTTGGGAAAGTATTGATTTGTGATCCGCCGAGATTGCTTTCATATACAACTGACCATGCCAATCCTTCAGCGTCGTCGACGATGACGTTCGAGATCGTAGTGACACCGGCGCAGGTACGCTTGAACATCACGCATGAAGTCATGGGCGGGGAGATGCCTACGATGGTTGTCGAGGGCTGGTATGCGATCTCAAGCAGCCTCAAGACGATGCTCGAGACCGGCAAACCGCTCGATTATTCGTGGTGGAGGGGATGACGACGTATGGACGGGCATTTGGCTCCGTCTGTGCGCAAGGCAGATATGTGTTGAGCATTCTGCCGGCTTGAAGAGGGACGGACTAAGAGTCCGTCCTACTCTCGCGTCGCTCGGGACGGACTAAGAGTCCGTCCTACTCCTCGCGTCGCTCGGGACGGGTTATGATTTGATCTACTGTGCTTCGCAGATCTTCTTGATCGCTTCGAGAATCATTTGCCAGTTGCTGCCGGAATGCTCTGCCGTTTCGGTGGTCTTGTTGTTTTCCTGTGTGATCGTCAGCCTGGTTCCCCCAGCTTCGTCGGCGAGTTCGTTGATGATGATAAGCTGATTCTCCGGAGTGTTCTCGGTACCGGACATCGAACTCCAGTAGGTTGCCTTCAGATATCGTCCGGGTTCGAGCGCAAGGATCGTCCCGCCGTCTTCGTATGACTGGCCTTGCCATTCGCCACGATAGGTAATGCGCCCGCCGACACGCCATTCGGCTGTCATGTCCGTCCCGAACATATATTGCTTCACGATTGCGGGATCGGTCAGCGCATGCCAGACTGTCGAAGATGGTGCATTAATAACGATTGAACGCGAAATGGAAATGCCGTTGCTCATACGTATTGATTGATAGGAATGTGCAGGTAACAGATGAGCACCTATAAACAGGTTCCGTTTGCATCGAGCCAAAAACAAAAGCGCAGGTCGGAATGACCTGCGCTTTCAAGAAAACGGTTGCCGTATGCTGGCTTACCCCTTCGCTGCTTTTACAACTGCCGTGAATGCTTCCGGGTTACGGACGGCGAGGTCGGCAAGAAGCTTACGGTTGATTGTGATGCCGCTCTTGGCAAGACCGCCCATGAGCTTCGAGTAGCTGATGCCATTCTCGCGGGCTGCCGCATTGATGCGGACGATCCAGAGCGAACGAAACTCGCGCTTACGATTGCGGCGATCGCGGTACGAATACTGACGTGCTTTGTCAACATGGTGCTTGGCAACGGTCAAAACGTTACCGCGCATTCCGAAAAAGCCTTTGGCGGCTTTCAGGAGTTTCTTCTTACGGTGCCGTGCGGCAGGTAGATTTTTAGCTCTTGGCATGGTAGTTCTTTCTCAGATTTTTGTGGTACATCGCCGCGCAAGCATCTGAATCCGCACGTCCCGAGGGACGAAGTGATCGCCCAATGTCTAAAAAAGGGCGCTCCACGCAGCACTTGATTTCGAGCCGCATATAACACCGCTTCTATCAGATTTGGTTCGGGAAATAGGTCGTTTCAGGCGCATCGGCCGGTATTGGCTCAGTTTTGACTGCATGCCACTCGTCATTCTGAGTGAAACGAAGAATCCCTTGTTGAAACCCTGTGAGGCTCCGCCAAAGGGATTCTTCGGTCGCCGCGGCGACCTCAGAATGACTGTATCGTACACAGTTTCAAACTGAGCCACGACCCATCGGCCCAGTATCGAACCATTCACCAGAAATAACATGTTATAGGCCCTTCAGCGTCGCTCTATTTTATTTAGAGCTTGACGGTTACGAGAAGTTTCATTCGCCCTGAGGACCCACCCGCGGGGCCGTAACTGATGTTAACTTGGACCAGATCCAATTTCTGGCGCTTGGCGGCGGCAGGGAGATCGGTGCGAACTCGTTCTTTTTACAGATCGGCGGGCACGGGCTGCTGATTGATGCGGGATTGCACCCCGAAAAACTGGGCTGGGAAGCGTTTCCGAAGGCCCAACTGCTCGATGCCTATGGTGTCGACACGTTTATTGTGACTCACGCCCATACCGATCATTTGGGCGGGGTTCCGTTCATGCTCCAATCGCAACCTCAGGCTCGAGTCATTGCGACACCGGAGACTATCGAACTTGCCAGGATCATGCTCGGTAATTCGGCAAGCCTCTTACCAAAGCAGCACCCTGCCGAGGTTATTGAAAAACTTCCGTTCTATACCGAAGAAAAACTCGACGAGATCCTTCGCAACATCGAGCCCCGACGGTTTCATAAGCCGTTCGTGCTCGAAGGGACGAATCCCGAGATAAAAGTTACTCTGTATATGAGCGGGCATATCCTCGGGGCCGGGGGAATTCTGATCGAATATCGGGGCAAACGAATTTTCCATACAGGGGATACGTCGCTGCATCCGCAGACGCTTATCGGCGGTGCCGAATTGCCGGATGAGCCGGTCGACGTCTTGATCACTGAATGTACGAACGGCAAGGCCGATGCGTATCTCAGCCACTCCAGAGATATTGAGCTCGAACGCTTCCTTCAGGTTGTTGACGAAACACTGACGAATGGAGGCTCGGTGCTCGTACCGGTCTTCGCGTTAGGCAAGATGCAGGAAGCACTGCTGATGGTGTGGGACGCAATGCGACAGAAGAAGATCCCGACGGTAGAAATTTATTCCGGGGGGATGGGGAGACTCATCAGCGAGGTGTATGACAAGATGCCGTATAGCCCGTCGCGCTTGCGAAGCGATGAGAAACTTGCCGAGATTCCCCAAACACTGATCCCGCGTCGGGATGGGCTCTTCGGAGCCAAATTCTTCAAAGAGCCGTCGATCGTCCTTGCATCGAGTGGCATGATGCAGGAAGGCACGTCGAGTTATTTGCTGGCCCAGCGATGGCTCCGGAAGGAGAATTTTGCGATCTGCTTCATTGGTTACACCGATCCGCGGACGCCTGGGTATGTCGTCTCGCATGCCGAACGTGGAACGCGTATCAAGTTTGGCTCGATGAAACGCGACGTTCCTGTTCGTGCCCGCATCGAGCGTTTCCGTTTCAGCGCCCATGCCCGAAGGGCAGAGTTGCTCGAGATCGCCCGTCGCCTTAAACCGAAGCACATTGTGCTGACGCATGGCGACATTGAAGCGATGAACACGTTTTCCGAAGCACTGCGCGAAGAGCATCCGGAAGTCCGGATTAGCGCGCCGGAAGTCGGGAAGTGGTATAAATTGCTCGCCGAGTAAGGATGCCCAAAATTGGACTCCAGTACGAACTTTCTGGCAAACGATGCCAGTTTACCAGTAATCACAATTTCCGTCACCGCATGAAGACCACCAAGTCGTTTTTCTCCACCGTTGCACTTATTGCTGCTGTGCTGGGATCTGTTGCCATCATCGGTTGCAGTGACAGCACGACGACGCCTGCGACCCCCAATAAGCCGATTACGCCCAAGGTAGGTTCAACGTATCAATTTCGTCAGCACGAGCGCGACTCCACTGCAGGAAAGCCGGCAACGATTATTGATACGGTCTTGACGGTTACGATCGTTCGCAGCGGGGATACGCTTGCAGGGATGACAGGAGTAGTAACGGCGATCTCAACGCTGGGTGACACCGAGGTATATGCGTTCGATGCCAATGGCGATCTGAATGTCTACATTCCATATATCGACGCGTCATTGTTCACGCTGCAAATGCCGGCCCCTTGGTTTAGGGTGCCCACGTTCTCGAAAGCGACGAGTCTAGCGTTGGGCAAGGACACATCGAACGTGCAGATTAGCGGCTATCCTGGGACTGTTTATACAACGGCCACGAGCGGCTATCTCGGAGAAGAAACCGATTCACTCATCGCTTCACCGACGATATCGGGTGGTAAGGCCAAATTAGATGTTCGTCTCGATGGGAGTGTATTAGTCGTTCAGGCTACTGCGACGGGTCAACGGATATTTGCGGTTGATCCGAATATCGGTATGTATTTCCATCAGAGAACGGAGTTCTCTACTCCGGCAATCATGACAATCTCTGCGACGAACAAAGTGGTCGAACGCTGGCTCGTCGCATATACCGTGATCAAATAGTGCAGGACTTTTGAACGAACACCTGACCCCGCCTCCGGTGTGAGTTGCGGGGTCTCGTTCGTTTTAGGCTGAGAATGAACACATGAATATATCGTATAACTGGCTTTCGGAATACATTCGGCATTCATATTCACCGCAGCAGCTTGCCGTGTCGTTGACGTCGCTCGGCATCGAAGTCGAGGCGATCGACGAGCAGGGAAAACGATTCGAGAAGATCGTCACCGGCGAGGTCCTGACGGTTGCCGATCATCCGAATGCCGACAAACTCCACCTGACGACGGTTACGATCGGATCCGGTGAGCCATTGCATATTGTCTGCGGTGCTCCAAATGTTCGGGTCGGCATGAAGGTTGCTGTTGCTACCATCGGCGCCGATCTCGGTGAAGGCTTCGTCATTAAGAAAAGTAAGATCCGCGGCGAAGCAAGCGAAGGAATGCTCTGCTCAGCCCGCGAACTCGGACTCTCCGATGATCACAGCGGGTTGCTGGATCTGCCGGCGAATACAACGATCGGCCTGCCGTTCGCAACCGTGCTTGGCAAGACGGATACGATCCTCGAGATCGGTATTACCCCCAACCGCGCAGATTGTCTGAGTCACATCGGTATCGCTCGCGAAGTGGCAATCGCGACGGGTTCGGCTGTGACTCGTCCGCAAATCGATGCAGCGCTTCTGCACGGAAGCGATACGGCAGTCACAAGTGCAGTACGAGTGAGTATCGAGTCGCCGGAATTGTGCCCGAGATACATTGCACGCATTGTTCGCAATGTTTCGGTAAAAGAATCGCCGGAATGGTTGCGACGTAAGCTCGAAGCTGTCGGTTTGCGCCCTCGCAACAACATCGTTGATATTACCAATTTCGTGTTGATGGAGTGCGGTCATCCGTTGCACGCATTCGATCTTTCAACGGTGAAAGACCGACACGTGATCGTCCGCAAAGCAGGTGGCTTTGCAAAGACGTGCACTACACTCGATTCGAAAGAACGGGCTCTCGATCCGGATACGCTCCTGATTGCCGATGCCGAGAAACCGCTGGCGATCGCCGGTATCATGGGTGGAGAAAGCTCGGAGATCACCGATGCGACGACAGAAGTATTGATCGAGTCGGCGTACTTTGCACCCAGCTCGATTCGCCGCTCGGCAAAACTGCTCGGACTATCGACCGATGCGTCCTACCGTTTCGAACGCGGTGTCGATATGGAGAATCTCCGCTATGCAGTCGATCGTGCCGCAGCTCTTATGGCAGAACTCGGCGACGGAGAAGTACTCGACGGCGTGATCGACGAGTATCCGATGCAGATCGTGTCGAAACGTTTTGCGTTTCGTCCGGCCAGAGCGAACATGCTCTTAGCGACATCACTTGACGACCGAACGATCGCTTCGCATCTGCGCGCAGTGGGTTTCACGATCGACCAGGAATCGTCGACCACCTGGATGCTGACGGCACCGACATGGCGCGTCGATCTGGAACAGGAAGTCGATGCGATCGAAGAGATCGCGCGTATTGTCGGGTACGATAATTTGCCGACAAGCCGTGAAGGCCGCATTCCGATGCAGCGAGAACGGGTCATCTTGCCGAAACGAGAGTTCAACACGATAGTGCGCAACGAACTCGTTGCGCTTGGTTTTTTCGAGTGTATCTCGACCCCGATGTACGGCGCTCGCGTGGCAGAGCAATTCCACCCTCGTCCGGTCGAACTGATGAACCCGCTTACGGTAGAGCTCGAACGTATGCGCACCAGCATTATCGGCAATCTGCTCGATGTCTGCCGCCGCAACGAGCGTTTTGGCGCGGAAGGGCAGCGCCTCTTCGAGATCGGAGCGGTGTTCCATTATACAGATACACCCCAGAAAGTGGCTCGTATCCACGAGTCGTGGGAGATCTCAATTGTGCTGAAGGATCGACTGGAGCAGAAGTCGCCATACAATACGAAGGAGCCCGTCGCGGATATTTTCTCGCTTCGCGGAGCCGTCGAACAATTCGTGCGACGGTTGGGGATCTCAAAAATATCGACGATACCACTTTCGGAAGTCAAGAAGCTTGGCGATTGGTCGTCGGCAGTATCATATTTCGATCCGGCTCAGGCCGTTGGTGTACTTATCGGTCGAGACATTGTCGGTGTGGCTGGGAAGGTTGGGGCAGGACTTGTCAAGGAGTTCGATCTGCGCTCAGCGCCGTTTGCCGCGACGCTCTCATACGACGCCCTCCTCTCGATTGCGGGTGAGGCTCGCACAAAAGAACGCACGGTTACCGCGCTGCCGAAATATCCAGCGGTGGAACGCGATATTGCCGTTGTGGTCGGTCGGGAAGTGACGGCCCGGGCGCTGATGGATGAAGTTCGTTCGAATATTCCGGCGGAATTGCTCGAAGATATGCGTATTTTTGATGCGTTCGAGTCGAAGGAAATGAAGGCCGAGGCGCGTAAAAGTCTTGGCGTGAGGCTTTCGCTTCGTTCGAGCGAGCGAACGTTGGAAGATGCGGAGGTCGATTCGATTATGGCTTCCGTCACCCGTCATCTGCACGAGCGCATTGGCGCTACACTCAGATCGTAACCCCATGAGCGAGGCAACACAGCACGAGGCCGAGATCCTGCAAACGCGAGAGCGACTTGCACGCGCGATGTCGCGCCTGGCATCGCTCGTCCACGGCGTCGAGGACCAGGTCGAGATGCTCGTGCGAACCCGCGAAGATGCAATGCTTCGCCTTCGCGAGAACGAAGCGCTGCTCGAACGCGAACGCGCGATCACCTCACAGCGCGACGCGCTCGGGGAAAGTGCAAAAGCAGAGATCGAGCAAGCGAACGATGCGCTGCACCATGCGAACATGACGATCGCAGAACGCGATGCCACGATCGCACAACTCGAGCGCTCCATCGGATCGTTGGAGGGAGAGCTCACCGTGCGGGTATCGAAGATTACAGAAGCTGCGCATCGTATCGGCGAACTCGAACAGGCGCTTGTCGAACTGCGCGACGAAAACGCGCACATCGTTCGTCAGCTCGAGCTCTTGCGCGAAGAACGCGACAAGGCATCGAAAGAGCTTCGCGACGCCCGAGCGGAAGAGGATGTGTATGCACTCAAGTTCACCCGTGACGAGCGGCTGCAACTCTTGAAGACCGTCGATGCGCTCATCGATCGGGTCGATGAACTCACGCAACCGTTGGGGAGGAAATAACGATGGCCGAGTCGATCAAAGTTACTATTCTCGGTTCGGATTACACGCTTCGTACGAATGACGAAGCATTATTGCGCGGTATTGCCGCCGATCTCGACAGCGAACTCAAAGACCTCCAGCAGAAACTTCCTGGAAAACCGCCGACAACATTAGCCGTGCTTTCGGCGCTGAACTCGGCCGAACAGTTGGTTCATAATCAGAATGCCGAATTACGCGAAATCGAGCGAATGGCTGACGAACTTGATGCGCTGTGCGACGAGTTGGAGAAGGTCGTCGGGAAACGCTAAGGCTATACTGGTTGGTACCGCTCCAGTTTGAACGTCTCTCCGAGATATTGTTTCCGGATCTGTTCGTCGTTCGCTAACTCTTCTGCTGTGCCGGAGCGAAAAATTTCTCCGTCGATGAGGATATACGCCCGTTCGGTGATCGAGAGCGTTTCGTGGACGTTGTGATCGGTGATAAGAATACCGATACCTCGCTGCTTGAGTTTAATCACGATGTGCATGATCTCCTCGACTGTGATCGGATCGATACCGGCGAAGGGTTCGTCGAGCAAAATATACTTCGGGTTCGACGCCAGTGCCCTCGCAATCTCACAGCGGCGACGTTCGCCACCCGAGAGCATATACCCTTTGGACTTGCGGATATGAGTAATATTGAGCTCTTCGAGCAAGACCTCTGCGCGTTCCTTGCGTTCCTGCTTGGTCATCGGCATCATTTCGAGCACCGCGAGTAGGTTCTGCTCGACACTCATCTTTCGGAAAATGGAGGCTTCCTGCGAAAGATAACCGATCCCTTTGCGCGCACGAGCATACATCGGCAGCGGTGTAATGTCTTCGTCATTGAGGAAGACACGGCCCTTGTTCGGTTTGATCAAGCCGACGATCATATAGAACGTCGTCGTCTTTCCGGCGCCGTTGGGGCCGAGTAGCCCGACAATCTCGCCGGGGGCGACCGAAACGCTCGAGTCCTTCACGACTGCCCGTTTCCCGTAGATCTTTTGCAGGTGTTCACACCATAAGCGTTCGCTCATAGATGTCTTAGTGTTCGGTTTGTTGCATGTGCTCGGAAAGCTCGACGAGATGCGGTTCCCAGTCCGGCGCGAAGATCGCCCGTCGCGGGTGCAGCAGGTCGTACTGCCGTTCGAAATTGCCAAGCCGGAATGCCGCACCTCGATATCCGACGTACCGCTCCGGCCAGAACTCCTGTTCGGTGTGTGAAAGCACAACGATGCGCTCCGGACTATTGTGCTCGAAGTCGATGCGGATCGAATCGCCGCTTGCACGGTTGAGCCCGTTCGGTTTGCCCTCGGAGCTCATAAAATAGATGGAGAGTGCATTATCAACCGCAAGCAGCGAACGAACCGTATCGCGAACGATCGTCAGTACCATCGACTGCGCCGAGAGCTGGCTTGTCCGATCCTTCGTGCCGACGGAATCGGAGTACGGGGTTGTTGCGAACGCATGACCGTAGGCAACGATACGTTCCGGCTTGTTATTGTGTTCGTACATCACGATACTGTCGCCGTTGATCTCGGTACTGTCGTACCAGACGTATTGTCGCTTGTTCCCAAAGAGTGTTAGGATTCCTTGCTCGCGATAGTAGACCATCTTCCCGCATTTTCCGCTAAAGTTGTTGCGCATCAATAGCACGGAATCGGTCGCAACGAAGCGGCCACTATCGCCGCTGACGGCTTCCATTGTTTTTGAGCGCACAAAGAGTGTATCGAACACCGTCGTCATCGAAGCCGACACGGAATCGAATCGCTGCGAGGTGTCGATAATCTCGAGCAATGGCCTCGATGGCACGAACGAGCGACCTGTTTTTGTATCGCGGATGATCGTGTCGCCGAATTGCATCGTGCGGTTCGCGATCGAATACGCCTGAACCTCACCTGAAGTAAGAAGTGTATTCTGGGGTTTTGAATCGTAGAGATACTGACAAAAGACGATGAGCGAATCGTTCTTGATCTGGACGTCGCCGAATGCCGTACGTTCGCCGATCGAACGGGCATCGATGAGCGAGTCGCAATGAAGCATGCCGGAGTCGCTGTAGACGACGACATTGCCGTGCGCGATCATCGTTTGTGTCGATCGTATGTACGTTAGATGATCGCACGAGAGCGTTGAGTTGCCCTGAACGGCGCGAACACCATCGTGGAATTGAGCGATGCCCTGATCCAGATCGTATGCCCCCCAAACGGAAGTAATGTGATCGTCGCGATCCGAGAATTGAATATACCCGTCGGCTGTCGCCGTGCGGGTATTACCCTCGTATTTGACATGTGGAGCATACAGAGCAAGCGTGTCCTGCCGGATGACGACATCGTCGAACAGATCGACATAGTTCTTGTTCGGGTGCTGTTCTGCACGTTTTGCCGTACCAGTCAGCGAACCCTGATAGAAACTGAAATTACCGACGAGTTTGGTGATCGCTTCGCCTCCTTTGTTCGCATTGATCAGACTGTCGGCAGTGATATGGATTTTCTTCGATTCGTCCTGCTGTGCTGTGCCGCTTTGAGGTAGTAACAAAGAGAATGTGAGGGCGTAAAATGTAACGTAAACGCACGAAATGGTTGTTCGCCGTCGCAAGAAGGTGAGCAAATTGTGGATGTGCGTTGTTATCAATGCTGTGAAATAGTAATCATGAAGCGGTACGCAATCCGCCGGTAATTGTAACGAAACGAGTTTATTATGGCAATCAATCCGAACAAGTTAACCGTCAAGACCCAGGAGGCCTTGCAGTCGGCCTCGGAGATCGCCGGCAATTACGGCAACTCCCAGATCGAACCCGAACACCTGCTCGCTGCGCTGATTCAGGATCCGGAAGGAGTCTTTGTCGCCATCCTGCGCAAAGTGGGCGCGAATGTGGACGGCCTGCGCATCCAGGCAAACGCTGTGCTTGAGAAGCTGCCGAAAGTAAGCGGAGTTAGCGGCGGAACCTACGTTTCTCAGAGCCTGAACCGACTCTTCGACACCGCCCGGAAAGAAGCGGAGTCATTGAAGGATGAGTACCTTTCTACAGAGCATCTCCTCCTTGCCTTTCTTGAAGAGAAGGGGGAGGCATCTCGGCTGCTGAAAGATCAGGGGGTGCGTAAAGCCGAAGTGCTCAAAGCCCTGAAGGATGTTCGCGGCTCGCAACGTGTGACCGATCCGAACGCGGAAGACCGTTACCAATCGCTCGAGAAATACGGCCGTGACCTGACCGAGCTTGCTGCAAAAGGAAAGCTTGATCCTGTCATCGGTCGTGATGAAGAGGTACGACGCGTGATGCAGGTTCTCGAGCGTCGCACGAAGAACAATCCTGTTCTGATCGGCGAGCCGGGTGTGGGCAAGACGGCGATCGTCGAAGGGATCGCCGGACGCATTGTCGCCGGTGACGTGCCGGAGAATCTTAAGAGCAAGCGGATTATTACGCTCGATATGGGTTCGCTTGTTGCCGGAACGAGCTTCCGTGGTCAGTTCGAAGAACGCTTGAAAGCGATCGTTAAAGAAGTCGCGGATTCGGAAGGCGAGATTATCCTCTTTATCGACGAACTTCACACCCTCATCGGCGCCGGAGCGACCCAGGGTGCGATGGATGCAGCCAATATTCTCAAACCCGCGCTTGCACGCGGCGAACTCCGATGTATTGGAGCAACCACACTCGACGAATACCGTCAGCACATCGAGAAGGACGCTGCGCTCGAACGACGCTTTCAACCCGTATTTGTCGGCGAGCCGTCGGTTGAGGATACCATCTCGATCCTGCGCGGACTCAAAGAGAAGTATGAGGTGCATCATGGCGTCCGAATCAAAGACGCTGCGCTTGTCGCAGCAGCGCAGCTTTCGTCTCGTTACATCGCCGACCGTTTTCTCCCCGACAAGGCGATCGACCTGATGGATGAAGCTGCCAGCAAACTCCGCATCGAAATCGATTCTATGCCCGCCGAGCTCGACCAACTTGAGCGAAAGATCCGACAGCTCGAGATCGAACGCGAAGCACTCAAGCGCGAACTCGCAGCAAGCTAAAGCCCGCGTACAGCTGCTTGGTTCGTATCTTTGTGTATGGCTCACGAAACCATCCAACGCATCGCCGACGAGAAGCTCTTCGCCGTCATTCGTGTACGCGATACCTCCACGATCCCGTCCTTCGTGCAGAAGATCACGGAGGCTGGTATTTCCATCATTGAAGTAACCCTGAACTCCGGAGGAGCGATCGAGTGTATCGAGGAGTTGGTACACCGTTTTCCGAAGTGTCTCATCGGCGCAGGCACGGTGATCGGCAAAAAGGATTCCGAAGCCGCCATCGCCGCAGGTGCCAAGTTTCTGGTCAGCCCAATTGTAGACACCAAAATGATCACCGTTGCCCGCGACAATGGGGTCCCGTCGATGGCCGGGGCACTGACTCCGACCGAAGTCTTTCATGCACACACGAGCGGCGCAGATTTTGTCAAGTTGTTTCCGCTGGTCGGACTCGGCCCGGCGTACGTGAAGGCGTTGCGAGGACCGCTGCCGCAGATCCGTTATGTCGCGACGAATGGTGTTAGTCCGCAGAATGTGGGAGAGTATATTGCGGTCGGCTGCACGGCTGCCGGTCTTGGCTCCTCGCTTATCAGCGATGCCGATATAGCGGCATCAGATAGCGACGCAGTGGGTAAGCGGGCAGCCACTGCGCGTGCGATGGTCGCATAGTGATTTCAAACAGCATCCGTCACCGCTTCGTCGCCATCGCGAAGAATGGGAAGATATAGTATGCGCGTGGTGTGGGCGCTGCGTTCATCGGCGAATTCACAAACATCAGCGACGCCAGACAGGAAATATGGATTTCCAGTTCGATCAGGCCGGCATCAACATGACGTTCAAGAAGAATGCAGGGGCGGTAGTCTCCTACTTCTTTCTTGCTCAGAATGGCAAACGAACCGAGTTCATGAAAAGTAGGGTGGATTAGTAGTCCTCACCAATCGAGAAGATATACTGCGGCTTGCCCCAGGTGTCGAACGTGGTGGTCCAAGCGATATCCATGCGGAGGTAGAAGCCGAGTAGATACGTGCGGAAGCCGATACCACTCGACGCAAGCAGATCCTGTGTCGTGAAGCCGCCATCGGGTTTCTTGCGGAAAAGATAGACTCGGTCATTCCATGACGTACCGGCGTCGAAGAAGGCCTCCGACAGCAGTGCCAGCGGTGCGCCGCTGACATAGATCGGGAAAGGGAAGCGAAGAGCGACGTTCGTGATCGCATACTTCGTGCCGATCTTCGCAGCGATGGGATAGCCGCGCAGCGGCATACCGGTCGAAAAGAGCGCGAAATCTTGCGGATCGTTCAGCGGGTAGGTCTGGCCGCTGTAGAGCCCGTAGAGCCACCCCTCGACACCGCCGAGCAAGAACTTCTGTGGCGTCGGGCCAAAGCTTGCGGCGCCTGCGACGCGCGTTGCGAGCGAAAGGTCGCCGGCGATCTTGAAGTAATGACGAAAGTCGATCTGCGGCGTCACAAACCCAAGCATCGACGACGAGAACGACGGAGCTCCAACGATCCCTGCGTTGTAGCGTGTGCCCGCCTTCGGATAGAAATAGCTCCAAGTTACATCGTCGTGAATATAGGATATGCCGGGTACGATGGCAAACTTGCGTTTTGTCGCAAGGTTGAGCGCATCGCCGGCGGAATTATCGATCACATCTCGCTCGAACACCTGGGTCGAAAGATTAAAGTCGACGCGGTTGAATTTATCGAGCGGATAGGATGCAAGTCCGCTCAGGCCATAGTTCGTGAAGCGCGCAAGGAACCATGAATACTGCGAGTAGCCGGGGTCGGGATCGGTGTATAGGAAGCGTGCACTATGGAAGCCCTGCAAACCGAAGTTCGTACGATTTTCGAGATCGAAATACGCCAGGACGTAATCCGAATTCTTGAGATCGATCAGTAGGTTCGTGGCAACATAGATCTGATGATTGCCGAGTTCGTCGGAGTAAAGCATCTGCATCGAGCCCTGAAGTCCGTAGAACCCGGTATAGCCTGCGCTGCCAAGGATAATATCCGGCGAAAACGTAATTTTATAATCGTGGCTGAGATAATTTCCGGACGAGTCCTTGTAGTCGGTGATGGTCTCGATCGGTGTATGTCGTGTCACCGGTTGACGATAGAGATCGGGGTTGTTGGTAAAGACGTAGTTATTCAGATCGACGGAGACATCCCCGTAACCTTTTGCGGAGTCTGCGGCAGACGTTGGCGGCTGTTTGATAATCTCGGCGATCCGAGCGGCCGCAGAGTCTTTCTGATCGCGGTCAGCAAGCATCTGGCGGCGGAGGGTTGTTGTCGGCAACGAATCGAGTGTATGGTCGAGTGGGTTGCGCATCAAATAGAGATTATATCCGCCTTCGCGGTTCGCACAGAACGCCAGTTTCGATGCATCCGAACTGATGCTGACTTGTTCGATCTTCGAGAGCGAGTTCGTGACCGGTTTAGGGTTCGAGCCGTCTGGTCCGCATGCGAAGACATTGTTAATACCGTTCTTGTTCGAAATGTAGAACAACTTCTTTGCGCCCTGCGCATACGTCGGTTTCTGTTCGTCCTGATCCTCGGTATTCGTAATGCGCGTGATCGTTCGGGTATCGAGATTAAAGCGATAGATATCCTTCTGACGATGCTTTACAGCGCTTTCGGTGATGCCATTGAGCGGCGCCGATGCCGGTGTTGTTTTGTCGGCGCGATCACTGGTGAAGTAGATCGTCTTTGAATCGGGACCCCAAGCAGGGTCTTGTTCGGAATAGACGTCGTTGGTCAAATTCAAGAGTCGCTTACTCTCAAGATCATAGGTATACAGGTCGCTCTGTCCGTTCTTATAGGCCATAAATGCCAACGTCTTTCCGTCCGGCGACCAAGCGATCTGCCCGATCGCATCGACTTCGAAATCCGGAAGCAGGTCGGCTTCCTCGCTTGCAACATCGATGATACTGATGCGGTCATGATTCGAGGCTTTGGATGCGAGCGCAAGTTTATGCGCATCGGGCGACCATGCAAGGCCCGGCGTTAACAAATGCAGTTCTTCGTAATTGCCGGTCGAGCCTCCGCCGCCAAGTACTTTGCGGATATCCGAAAGCTTCGAAAGATCTTGAATATAGACATCATAGGACTCGGCGCGATCGCTGATGAATGCAAGCCAATGTCCGTCCGGCGAGATCTCAGGTGCAGCATTGAAGAAATTGCCGAGCTTTTTGTGGTCGGCTAATGCCTCGGCGAAACTTGAGGGATTATCGAAACGAGCGATGTCCGGGAAGTAGCGTTTCTTGAGCGCTTCGATGAACTTGTCGCTGAAGTCCGAAACGCCCATCCCGAACGTCGAACGAAATGCGAACTCGGCCGAGCGCGTGGTCTTGATACGATTGAGCAATTCGCCGACTTTCTCCGGTCCGTATGTATCGGCGATGTACCAGTACATTGTCTGCCCCACGCGATACTGCACATACCCTCCGAGTCGTGCAAGCGACGGAACCGACTCGCCGAGCGTCGCATCACGCATGAACATGTCCGTCTCGAGGTCGAGACCATGGAGCGATTCATATTCTGCGAGTCCCTCGTTCATCCACGACGGGATCATGATCCCGGTACCCATCAGCAGCGACTGTGCATTGCCACCGACGAACATATCGTTGACAACCGCGTGGACCAGTTCGTGGTGAATGACATGACGGAACAGTTCGAAGTTGCCCTCGAAGGGAAGGATAACGCGGTTCTTGTACAGCTCGGTTACGCCGCCAACGCCCTCGGGCAAGTACTCGCCGACCGCGTTGGTCTGCTGAAAATCATTATGCGAGTTGTAGACGAGGATCGAGACGCGTGAAGCGATGTCGTATCGCAGGGTATGTTCGATGCTCGGCAGCGCCTGTTCGGCAGATTCGGCGACGAAGGCGGCAAGCTGCTCCCCGCCATCGTAGTAGTACACGTCAAAGTGCGGCGACTGGATATATTTCCACTTGAATCGCTCGTACTGTACCTTGTTTTTACCAAATGTTGTGCTCTGCGCATAGCTCAAACTGCTTGCGCCAAGAAGCACCAATAGAACCGCAGTACAATATCGAATCATCTATACTATTAGACACAATTTCGACGGGAAGGTTTCGTGGCCGGGAAGTCCGTTCGGAAGGGTATGCATGAAAAATAAATCATGGTTCGCAGCTTCCGTTAGCTCCCATAGATCACGCTTCCAGATCCACGAGGTCGCCGATATGGGGAAGCACAACCGTCCACCCGAGTTCGGATTCGATCTTCTCCTTGAGTACTTTTCGAGCAGCATCCTCACCATGTGTCAGAAACAGCGTTTTTGGAGCGTTTGGGACGGTCCGCAGCCAATCGAGGATCTCGCTTTGGTCGGCATGGCCGCTAAAGGAGTTGAGCTTTGCAACTCGTGCCTTGACCTCGATCTGCTCACCGAAGATATGCACATGTTTCTCCCCTTCGATCAGCACACGGCCGAGCGTTTCTTCAGCCTGAAAGCCGGTAAAGAGCACCATGGTATCCGGCTGATTCAGACGGTGGAACAAATGGTGCATAATGCGCCCGCCCGTTGCCATCCCGCTGGCGCTGATAATTACCGCCGGCCCATTCAAATCGTTGAGGTGCTTCGATTCCTCCGGTGTGGAAACAATGCGAAGCGACTTAAAACGCAACGGGTTCTTATCCGGCTCGTTCAGCTCTTCCTGGGTAAACGTATGCTCGTCACAGAATTTGTCGTAAATATCCGTAACGCCGTTTGCCATCGGACTATCAACGTATACCGGCAGTGTATCCGGCAGCTGACCTTCGCGCATCAGTGTGTTCAGGCAGAACATCAACTCTTGTGTCCGGTCGACAGCAAATGCAGGAATCAGCAGGACACTCGATGTCTTGACCGCTTCGAGAACGATGTCGCGCAATTCTTCGAGCGGCGGGATGTCCTTGTGGAGGCGGTCACCATAGGTCGATTCGCAGACGATGTAGTCGGCAGCCGGAGCCGGGTCGCGAGGCTTTAGATAGATCGGCTTGCGCCGCCCGATATCACCGGAGAACAGAATGCTGATCGGATCACGGTCGTCATACCGCTTTTCAACTCGGATTGAGCACGAGCCGAGAATATGACCTGCATTCGAATACTCCGCGGCGACGCTATCATGCAGGATTCGTTTCTTTCCTCGCTTGATCTCTTGAAAGAGGGTCAGTGCCGCTTCTGCATCTTCCGAAACATAGAGCGGAAGCGCAGGACGGTGACGAGCGTAATGATGCTTGTTCGCATGTTCCGCATCTTCTTCCTGAAGATGGGCCGAATCGCGAAGCACATATCCCGCGATCTCGATCGTTGCTTCGGTCGCCAGTATTTGGCCTTTATAGCCATGCTTGACGAGGCGGGGAAGGTAGCCGATATGATCGAGATGGGCATGCGTGATGAGCACCGTGCCGATATTGCCGGTCGAGATCGGCAGTTCGGTCCAGTTCATTTCACGGAGTTCCTTGGGACCCTGGAACAGTCCGCAATCGACAAGGATACCGCGTGACGTACTCGAATGGACAAAATACTTCGAGCCGGTCACTTGACCGGCTGCTCCGAGAAACTGCAATTTGAGCATTATGACGCTTTTTTGGTGGTGCGAGTTTTCTTTGCGGGTACGTCCTCAACCGTTTCTGTCGGTGCATCCGCCCAGAGGCGCTCGAGATGGTAGAACTCGCGCGCCGATTCGCGGAAGACGTGTACGACGAAATCGACAAAATCCAGAATCACCCATTGTAGTGCGTCCCAGCCCTCGGTCTTCCAGGGTGAGAGGCCATGATCCTCGCGCATTTTCACGATGACATTCTCGCCGATTGCTTTGACTTGTGCATCGCTCGAAGCGGAACAGACAATAAAGAAATCGGTGATTGCCGTGATCCCGCGCACATCGAGAATCTTGACGTCGGTCGCCTTCTTCTCCAGTGTATACAGGGCGGCAACGTGTGCGATCTGCTTCTGGGTATCAACTACCGCCTTGGCTCGTTTGGGTGCCGGTCGTTTTGCTGCGGTGGATGTGGCGCGAGGTTTCTTCGGTGCGGCAGTTTTTGCTGCCGGTTTCTTCGTTGTCTTGGTAGAACGTGACGCTGTTGTTTTTGCCATGGATGCTTAACGCAATGGGTTCGTAGCTGAAAAATCTTTTCCGATCACGACGGCTGCATC
Source organism: Bacteroidota bacterium (assembly GCA_018266755.1). Lineage (NCBI taxonomy): Bacteria > Pseudomonadati > Bacteroidota > Bacteroidota bacterium. Next base: position 674,565 of record JAFDZW010000005.1, on the reverse strand, counting down.
GACGAACGCTTCGGAATCGGGTTCGACAATAATACGCGCCGGTGATATGCCGAGTGCGTATGCGATCTTATGCGATGCGCTCGAATCGCCGACTTTGTCGATGATATAGGTGTGCTCGATGGTGCTTGTCTTGTAATTGCTCATTGAGACGACATCGAACTTGCGGGCGCGCAGGAAATCGGTGTAAATGCGTGCGACATTGGCTGCGCCGGAGCCATTGAGCACATTGAGCTGAATATGCTCGCCCGCCCGCACAAGCAGATCCGTTCGTTCGCGGGTGCTCGAAACCGGCGGTTTGACAAACATTCGCTCGACGAACTGCCAACCGAGCGCAACGACAATTGCCGCAGCGGTTAGGTTAAATGTCCAGAAGAGAAGCGAGGAAAAGCGTGGGGAAGTCGATTGCCCCTTGGAACGGGAGCCGGAGCGCTTGAAAATGGATCGTACTGACTTCGCCAACAATCGATAATAGTAGTAATTAGCGCAGACGCTGGAACGGGCTGGCATAGAACGGGTCGTAATACGCACTCGATGCGTACGGCGCCCCGACATACTCTACCCGCAGAAACGTATTATCACCCATCTTCCAGTCTAAACGTGCATTCGACAGATAGATGCCGTTGAGGCTTTTCTGAAATGCACTGCCGAACGAGCTGAAGGGCGAATACACTGCCGAAACGTCGGCAGAGACCATGAGGTCGTCCGACGCTTTGAAGGCCAGCGAGTTGGTATACATCCCCAGGCCGACAGATCCACCGCCACCGCTCATATACGAGAACGTATACGATTGGTGCATTGAGAAACGACTGGGGTCGAGCAGTCGCGAGAAGAAATCATCGCCATGCCCAGACATCGCTTCCAACGTACTCGCAGGCTTGTCGCCGGAAAGGCCGCTGCCAGGACGGAATTGTGCGGAGGCCGTCTGCGCAACGAGCACAACGAATACCGCAAGAATGATCGCCTTCATAGCTGTATGCCTTGAATGTCTTACCATACGTTCAAACGTCCGGCCAGAAAAGAAGTTCACCTCGCAGAGGCGTTCACCGAGAGATAATACGACTCGAGTGCGGTAAGCTGGTCTTTGGTGTTGACGCCGCTGACTTCCGTGGGATGTTCGGTCACGCAGAGCGCCACCGAGCTATCTCCGTAGGTCTTGACAATCATCCCGAACACATCCGTCAAGTAATACTCGGCCTGATTGTTATTCGACTCGAGCCTGTGCAGGAATGAGAAGAGCGTCGTTGCATCGAAGACATAAATGCCGGAATTCATTTCCTTGATCGCTTTAATCTCGGGCGACGCATCGCGTTCTTCGACGATAGCATGTAAGTGTTTGCCATCAGCGGTACGGACAATGCGTCCGTAGCCAGTTGGGTCTTCAAAGATCGCTGACAATATCGTGGCTCGGGCGGCTGAGGTTCGATGCGTTTCGAGCAAGCGTTCGATCGTTTCATGGCTCAGCAGAGGCACGTCACCATAGAGAATCAGAATCGTGCCGTCAAAGCCTTGCAATAGCGGTGTGGTCTGCTGCAATGCATGCCCGGTCCCGAGCTGCTGCTGCTGCACGGCGAACTCCGCTGTGGGCTCGACGCTTCGGACGTACTCCATAACCTTCTCGCGGCCATAGCCGACGATGACGATTGTGCGAGAGCTTGCGACGCCGCGAGCTTGCGCAAGGACGTGCCCGACGAGCGGTGTCCCGGCGAGTTCGTATAATACTTTCGGTTTTGTGGGGTCTTGCATTCTCTTGCCTTGGCCGGCAGCGAGAATGACGGTAACGAGTGGCCCTGTAGCGGTCGCCAATGTGGTGCGTTAGTTTACGAGATGAAACGCTTCGACTGTGTGGGAAATGTCTTTGACCTTATTACGCTTGTCCACGAGCACGACGGTCGGCTGGTGATTGCGCAGTTCGTCGGAGTCCTCGAAAATACCGTAGCTGATGATGATGATTTCATCACCGACAGCAGCCTTGCGTGCAGCAGCGCCGTTGACGCAGCATACACCCGAACCGGCAGGTCCTTCGATCAGATATGTCTCGAAGCGCTCGCCATTGTTGTTATTGACGATCGCGACCTGCTCGTACGGCAGAAGATCGGCCGCTTTCATGAGGTCGGTGTCGAGCGTCAGAGAACCCTCATAATAGAGGTCTGCTTCGGTGACAGTCGCGCGATGAACCTTCGATTTGAACAGGGTTCTTTTCATTGCAAGCTCAGCTTCAAAGGATGATTATAAGTCGCTGAGTATTAGAAGGTTATCGGAATATTATCGATCAGTCGAGTCGTTCCGATCCTAGCTGCGATAATCGCGCTAACCTTCGTAGCTTGTTTAAACGAGTTCTCCGTTGCAAATGTTTCTGGATCAACGAGTGCCAGGTAGTCGAGTGTGGCCTCGGTCGCATGCTCGTTAAAAAACCGCTTTCCCTCGAGCACGGCGTCGTTCGGCGAAAGCCCCTCCGCGACGGCGACTTCAACCGCCTTCAGCGTTCGGTAGAGCACGAGCGATTCCGCACGTTGTTCGGCCGAAAGGTACCGATTACGCGAGCTCATCGCCAGCCCGTCTTCTTCGCGAACCGTATCTGCGACAATGATCTCGACCGGGATATGAAGGTCTCGGACCATCTTCTTGATCACAGCAACTTGCTGCAGGTCTTTCTGACCGAAGTATGCTATATCCGGTTCGACAATGTGAAAGAGGGAAGCGACGACCGTACAGACACCCGAATAATGTCCCGGGCGGATCTCTCCTTCGAAGATTGTTGCCAATCCCCCTACATCGATCCCGGTGGAGGCGCCTGCGGGATAGATATCATCAACTGTTGGTGTAAAGATGAAATCGGCACCAACCTCGGCGAGCATATCGAGATCGGTTTCAAGTGTACGCGGATACTTCGAGAAGTCTTCGTTCGGTCCGAACTGTGTCGGGTTGACGAAAATGCTCACAACGGTACACGATGTTTCGACGAGCGAGCGGCGCACGAGTGAAAGATGCCCCTCGTGCAGCGCACCCATGGTCGGCACAAAACCAATGGTAACACCTCGCTCGCGAATGGCGGCAAGTTCACGACGAAGTTCGGCTGCGGATGTGATTTGTTTCACGTTGAATGCTGAAGGATGATTCCTTGATGAAGTGTAACACGATATGCATCAGTGTTGTTTACACGGCTCGATTCTAATGAGAGACCACCTCGCACATCCAAAGTCTCGCCGTGCTGTCATTGCGTTGACGCTCTTGACATGCATGTGGGGGACGACGTTCATCATCGTACAGAACGCGCTGCCCGACGTGTCGCCCGTACTATTCGCGATTACTCGTTTCGTGATCGCGCTCGGTCTCTTTCTGATCTTTTTTCCTGCCGCACGCACAGCGATACGAATCCTCTTCGCTCCGAAGAATGCCGACGAACGGCGGTTCCGTGCGAACGGCACAGTGCTCGGCGTTACATTGGCTGTCGGGTATATCTTTCAGTTTATGGGGTTGCTCACGACCACGACCTCGAAGTCGGCATTTCTCACAGCGACGACCGTTCTGTGGACTCCCATATTTTCGCGCATTATTGGTCACGAGATGCTTACTGCGCGCAAGATCATTACAGTCCTTGCTGCCGCAACCGGCATCGTATTGCTCACGCATCCGTTCCCTGTCGAGAAAGTAGTCATCGGGGATATCTTCTCCGCGCTGTGCGCCGTTTCGTTCGGACTCTATATTCTCTGGCTTGATAAGACGTCGCCGCTTGCGGCAGCGGTAGCGAAATCGGAAAGCGATGCCGCCGTCATGATCGGGACAATCCAATTATCCGTTGGATTGGTCTTGCTGCTCGTTGTTATGCCCCTCGTCGAGACACCACACATCGCCTTTACCAGCAACGCAACCTTCGCGATCTTGTACACAGCAATTCTTGCAACGGCAGTGTCGACGTTCGTGCAGTCGTATTATCAGAAAGAGATTACGCCGACGTCGGCGACACTCATCTATACACTCGAACCCGTGGTTACGGCCCTCATCGGCTTTGTAATCGTCGGGGAACACATGAGCGCAGTCGAGTTCGGCGGCTGCGGACTGATTATCGCTGCCATGCTCGCTGGCGTTGTATTCGGGCCGTCGAGCGAAATGCCGTAAGCGTGACCGTGATCACGAGTATCTAACTCCATGCCCTGGTATCCATAGACGGGATGACACAGATCTAAAACTAGTCAATATCTTTCTTGCTGTCCAACGTTTTGATCGTGTCATATTAAAAGACCGTATTTCAAATGCAGTCTTTTTATTGCGCTATTAAGAATTTTTTGATAACCCATTTTATTTGTTATATTTGTGCAAAGGTTTAGAAATAATGGTTCATCATTGACCTATCATGCACAACCACTCAATTACTAAGGTAGTTACTGAACACACTACCACCCTCGCACGGATACTTGGGAAACGATTTAGCTATGCAAGAAACGAAGATATAGAGGATGCACTGCAAGACGCGTTCGAAATTTATTTTAGATCGGCGCCAGAAATTGCCCGTACCGATGCCCGTGTCAGATTTTCCTGGCTACTCACAGTTGCATCTCGCAGGTTGAAACGTTCTCTCTCTCTCTCTCTCTCTCTCTCTCTCTCTCTATGAGGTCAGATCGAATGAATTCCTTTCTGTAGGGAATGGTGCGGAGGATATCTTAGACCGTATTACATTGGATCAGCTCCTGGTTAATTTGACTACGGCGCAACGCTCTATTTTTGAGAAACGATTGGAAGGCTTGTCATTTGAAGAGATATCCGCAGCAGAAGGTATCCCGCTGACAGCATGCAAAGCTCGTTTCCAGCGAGGGCTTAAAAAACTAAAGAAATATTCAATTGAATGAGTATCTTTTTGTCCAAACAAATGCACTCTTAAATGGCTTCATAACCTAACTCAAGACATACTATGTGCAATTGTAACGATTCAAAAGTTATTAGTAGTTGGAACGACTTAGCGGTACGGACGCCGTGGGACATCCGGGATCTTGTGGCTAATACGCAACTGACGGCGGTCTCAGGTGTATTTAAACGCAGCACTTCCTTCCTTCAAAGTTCATGGACGAACTCACCGTTTGCATACACAGGTAACGCCTTGTGCTTATCACTCCATACTGATGATGTTTTAACGGTGAATAATGCCCAACAGTGGATGTTTAGCCACAAAATGGTGAATAATAGCGCTACCTTAGCACCACCGATGAGAAAGGTCGCCTACATTCGCGGAGGAAAGCAATGGTTAAATGGGCTTGAGATCGACTTTGGCGCATCTCCTTATAGTGATCTGCAGTTGGCTATTCGAGATAATGCGGGCGTTGCTGGTGATTTTTTAGATTCTGCATCGGGCTCTATCCCAATTGCATCATTTCCGGGCACATTTACAGCAGTACAAATGCTCAACATAACAACACACGACTTTTTTGGGCGCGTATCAATGGGTCTTGTTGCGAGGAACAATGATACAGGGCTGTATTCGATGTTCGAGATGGAGTTGGTTATAGTACATTAATAAATAATACTGTTATGCCACCAGGTGATGGACATGGAGATCTACTCGCTAATTGGGATGAGTTGGCCAAACTACGGTTGCTTAACACAGGTGTGCCGGATATATGGGGAGATATCCCTACTGCCGATGTCCGCCCAGTACCAATTGGGTTTCACACTGGACCGACGAATCTTACACCAATTTACAACCCGCAATTGCCGGGTGGTACAGGTGGTACGAACCCCATGAACGATTGGACGCCATCGCACGGTGATGACGTTTCTTCCGGAATCCCATTGCTATACCACTCCCCACATGAGGGTGATCCGAATTACGATCCAACAAATCATTCAAATGATTACAATCTAAATAACGACCCTACATCGAAAAATCATTATGTTGACAGAACGCCAGCGAATCAAAAAAAACGTTCATCAGATGTATCAATTGGAACAGGATGTGATGAATCCTTAAAAAACCGGATTAGGGCAGCACTCAATAAGGCAATAGACCATTTGGCTGACGATGCAATGAAGATACTCGGTCCGCTGAGAGGATGCATACCAGATCTTGATTGTATAATAAATGCTCTACAAGCAATGCAGGATGATGCATCGAGTTTCGTTCAGGAGATTTCTTGTGTGTCGACTCTCCCACCAGGCGCTCTTGGTCTGAGGACGCTGGCGATTTCTGATGGATTGGAGCATACGATGACAATCAACGCTGGTGCTTTTTCGGGACCTGGAAGCCTGAGTGATCAAGTTCTTGAGATGACCCTCAGTCACGAACTCTTACACTTCTGTGGTAGTACGCCGAGTTATGGTGACGGGGTTGTTGGCTGCAGAGGTAGTTCTAGTGACAATCCTCTTTTGACAGAAATTGATACATATTTCCTGAATCATCTTTTCTACCCAAAGGCCCCGTTGCCAACCAATCTCAATATTTATAATGACCCGGATAAGAATCCTAACCCCAACGATCTTGAGCTTTGGGGAAACTATTTTAGCTATAATATACATACAAAAAAATGGAGTGGTCTTGCTTATGGCACAGATGATAATGGAGATCCTTTACTGAAGCAAGGTTGTAACATGGACCAGATATTGAACCACCACACGGTTTGGGGGGGCGTCGGTCCTTAGCCCTCCTGTTCGAAGTTTAGAGGACACATATAGTGGTGCTTTCTGTGATAAAGCTACAAGTATACTTCAGTTCCGCGCTTATAGTGCTCCAATGTCTACTCCTGAGCATATTTAGCTTGTCATCACATGCACAAGGGAAAACGGGACATGTAATTGCCAATTGGGTTTGGAGGACAAGTTCACATGCTGAGAGTTTTTCCCTCTATGAAGAAGGACAATCAGTTAACCTTCGGCTGGTACTAGTCGGAGTTGATGATAGCCTTTATGGGTGGTTCTCCCTGCTCACGACATATCCAGATAGGATTGATGTTAATCAGGGGACGATATCAGGACGCCTTTGCCAAAACGAAGTTATCTTTTTGTTAAGACTATTGCCGAGCGAAGATGGTGATTTGAGAAGCTATATGAATATAAAGAGAGCTGAGGGGCAGCTATTCGGGCAAGTAAGGGGTCTGTTGGATACAACTTCTTCTCCTTGGTGCATGCGGTGTAGACTCACCTACTTCGAACAAGACACAGTTGAATCATTCAAGCTTGAACGTGACTCGCAGTTGTGTCCAATAAGACAACCTACGTTCTCCAGAGTTCATAGTGCAAATCTCGACAGGATAGAGTATCGTGGCACTTCTAATGATCTTATTATACCACGAAGGGATGGTATGCTCAGATTATCGATTTTGAGGGATGGAAACCAGTGGAGAGGGACATATGAATATCTTCTTGAGGGTAGGCATGCATTCAGTGATTCTGGAATCGTTTATGGTCGGCAATATGGAGATTCCGTACGACTTGAATTTTCCTCCAGAGGAACGCTTGGTCGCTGGATTCTCTCTGGAGTAGTTTATGATTTGATGAAATCTGTCTACAGCATTCATGCTGGTGTGGTGGGCTATCAAGTTACAAACATTTCTTGTTATGTTGGACACTACTCATCTGGTGCCCCCTTAACAGAAGGGACATTCCTGCTAAAATTTCCTATTGCGACAAAATTTCATGAGTAGTGGGGCAGGCATAATTGGTATTATGCTAACAGTTGTCCTTTGTTTGACATCTCCTAGTCGAACAGATTCTCCATCGTATAAATACCAAAAATATCCGTTATCTACTTGTCGCCTTTCTGGATACTATCACTTGGTGACGGATAGTCCACTGGTTGCCAGAGCCTGTTGGGTTCAAATTAGAGTGAGCGACACTATAGTTTCCGGGACATGGTCAGGTCATGGACCGGTTTGGGGATCGACCCGGGGTGGGGATGTTACAGTTTCCGTTGTGAGCGAAACTACCAATGACACACTGCTATTTAGCGGCTGCTTTTTGCAGATAAAAAATTTGCAACCAACTTCCACAAGCCCCCCCCGCCCTCCTTATCTGGCGTGGGAGGTACTTTCTGGTGAGTTGCGCTATCCTAATCTAAACGTGCCTATTGGAAACATGATCTTATCCAGGCCTTTTGTAGGATCCAAACATTGAGGCGCTTTATAGCAATTCTTCGTTGATAGAAACCCATTCTCGGTAGAGTGCTTCAAGCAGAATCTTGATCTCACCCGTGCGTTTGGTGTCTTGCTGGACTTTGGAGGCGTCTGCGTAGTAATCCGGTTCGTACGTGCGCTCTTCGATTTTGCGCTGTTCTTCTTCGAGGGGCGCGATGGACTTCTCGATCTTTGCAAGCTTGTCCTTCAGGGGTTTGAGCTTTTTGCTGCGATCGTTGCGCTCGGCTGCTTCGTCGCGTTTGCGGTCTTTTGTCGATGCGGCGGGCTGTTGTGCCTGTTCTTTCGCCGCAGCCTTGGTGCGTTTGGCTGCGAGAACTTCATCGCGTTCTTTCTGGTCGAGTTCGGTGATGTAATCTTCAAAGTCTCCGAAGTATTCTTTCACTTCGCCACCACCGAAGGTAATGACGCGGTCGCAGAGGTCGCGTAGGAAATCGCGGTCGTGGCTGATGACGACGATCGTTCCTTCGAACGTCAGCAACGCTTGCTTGAGGACTTCCTTCGAACGCATATCGAGGTGGTTCGTCGGTTCGTCAAGCACGAGGGTGTTGGATGGCACGAGCAGCAGTTTTGCAAGTGCCAGACGCGATTTCTCACCACCTGAAAGCACCCGTACAGGTTTGATCACGTCGTCGCCACGGAAGAGGAAGCATCCGAGCAACGCACGGATTTGCGACTCGTTGTAGTTGAGCTTTTTATCGGAGTTGGAGTTGAAGTACAGAGACCGAGCAATGGTCTCTATGGTCTCGTACACTGTTGCCTTCGGATCGAGCGAATCGGCGACATGCTGGGCATAGTAGCCCAACTCCACATTGTACGTCGGTGCGAGTTCGCCTTCGGTCAGTTGTTCGACACCGGCAAGGATCTTGCCGAGCGTTGTCTTTCCTTCGCCATTGCGCCCAAGAAATGCGACGCGGTCGCCGCGTTCGATGCTCAGATCGCAATGTGAGAATACATGTTTCTCACCGTAGCTTTTGCCGCCGTTCTTGACCTCGAACGCCATACGGCCGGATGGGCGCGCCTCAGGAAAGTCGAAATGAATAAACGGCTCGTGTTCGGAGAGTTCGATACGCTCCATACGCTCGAGCATCTTCACGCGAGATTGCGCCTGCTTTGCTTTGCTGGCTTTGTAGCGGAAGCGCTCGACGAAGCGCTCCATCTCCGAGCGGCGAGCGGCGAGCGTTGCCGCCTGGGCAGCACGTTGGGCTTCACGTTCGGCAACGGCCTTCTCGAAATAGTCGTAGTTGCCGCTAAAGAGCTCGATCGAACGTGACGGGGAGACATAGACCGTTTTCGTCGTCAATCCATTCAGAAAATCGCGGTCATGGGACACGACAGCGATAATGCCGTCGTATTCTTTGAGAAATTCTTCGAGCCAGAGCAAGCTCGCAAGATCGAGATGGTTCGTCGGTTCGTCAAGCAGGAGACCGTCGGGGTGTTGCAGCAGTAACTTCGCGAGCATGATTCGCATCTGCCAGCCACCGGAGAACTCCTTAATCGGACGGTGCTGGTCGGTTTCGGAAAAACCAAGACCGCTTAAGATCCGCGATGCGTCGGCCTCGAGTGTGTAAGCATTAGCACCCTCGATCTTATGCTGCAACTCCCCGAAGCGTTCGATGATCTGCATATACTCATCCGACGTATGGTCCGGATGCGTTGCGAGCAGGTTGGACTGAACGTCGAGTTCTTCCATCCACCCGACGACATCGGCGCGGGCCATCATCACTTCCGCGATTGCCGTGCGTTCGAGCGTAATGTCGTCAAACGAGATTTCCTGTGGTAAATAGCCGAGCGAGAAATCGCGCGGAGTCTGGACGACTCCGGATTCCGGTTGCTGCAATCCGTAGACGATCTTCAGAAGGGTGGACTTGCCCGCGCCGTTGGCGCCGACAATACCCGCACGGTCGCGGCCGCTCAGGGTGAACGACGCGTCACGGAAAAGGAATTTGCCTCCGAATTGGACGGAAAGATGTTCGACTGCGATCATGCCAAATGAAAACGAAACGTTGTTGGCGTTCGCTAACGCGATATGTAAGCCCGCCAAAAGCCGGCACCACTACAGATAATTCATCAATTGGGTTCAGAGAATGCGTCTCTTTCCCCGGCGCTTGCGAGTGATCGGCGCCATGTGGTGCTCGATGTGCTTTCCGGGCTCGGGATAGGGGATGATGGAAATCGATCCGTCATTTTCGAGGATGGCTGTGCGTACTTCTTTGAGGGAGGAAAATCCGTGCTCCCGGATCGCTTCGAGGATGTCGTCCTCCGTAAGATTCTCGGAGTCCATAGCAGATTGGATCGGCTGGCTGTTTCGTACGAGCAGTTTCGGCTCGCCGACGAAGACCTCGCGTGTGGTTGCACTGCGACGCAGAAGCCGTACAAGAAGGAAGTTGCCGAGCAGTAACGAAGCCGCTGCCGTCAGTCCCCCAACAAGTGAGGTGTCTGGGCCGACCATTGCATTCTGTACCGCATTGGCGATCAGTAGGATTAGCGCAAAATCGGGGAGCGAGAGCTGCGAGAGGTGTCGTTTCCCTGCGAAACGGAAACCGATGAGAATAGCCGCATAGACCGCCAGCGAACGGGCGACGATCCAGACGAGCGATATGGGGTCTTCAGGCAGCATGCGTAATACGGTCTGTTTTTGAACTAAAGATATATCCCATTAGTTTTCAATTGTCTGTAAATATAAGGGCAAATTAGGTATATTTTTTTTCTGTTATGGCACGCAAGTATTCGTTAGACCAGACTCGGAATATCGGTATCATGGCGCACATTGACGCCGGGAAGACCACGACAACCGAGCGTATTTTGTATTATACCGGTGTGGTGCACCGCATGGGCGAGGTCCATGAAGGCGGCGCAACCATGGACTGGATGGAGCAGGAGAAAGAGCGCGGTATTACGATTACCTCCGCCGCGACGACCTGCGTATGGCGCGATCACCAGATCCAGATCATCGATACCCCAGGTCACGTTGATTTTACGGTCGAAGTGGAGCGTTCGCTCCGCGTACTCGACGGTGCTGTTGCCCTGTTCTGTGCCGTCGGTGGCGTAGAGCCGCAGTCCGAGACGGTATGGCGTCAGGCCAATAAGTACGGAGTGCCGCGTATCGCGTTCGTCAACAAGATGGACCGTATCGGTGCCGATTTTTATAATGTGATCTCGATGATCCGTGAGCGCCTCGGTGCGAACCCGATCCCGATCAATCTTCCGATCGGTCAGGGCGATATCTTCGCCGGCGTTGTCGATCTCGTCGAGAATAAGGCGTATATCTATAACGATGCGACGCTCGGCAAGAACTACGATGTGACGGAGATTCCGCACGATCTGCAAGAGCAGGCTCGTGAATACCGTACGAAGCTCTTCGAAGCCGTCGCAGAAGTCGACGACACGCTTCTGATGAAGTATCTCGACGGCCAGGAGATCACGCCGGATGAAGTTCGCAACGCGCTTCGCCTTGCAACGATCCAGAGCAAGATCATTCCGGTTCTCTGCGGTTCGGCGTTTAAGAACAAGGGCGTTCAGCAGCTGCTCGACGCCGTTGTCGAATTCCTTCCGAGCCCGGTCGATGTCGGCGAGATCGAAGGTCACCACATCAACCTTACCGATCATGTCAAGCGCCAGCCGGACGATAAGGACAAGTTTGCGGCTATCGCGTTTAAGATCATGACCGATCCCTACGTCGGAAAGCTTACGTTCTTCCGTGTCTATTCGGGTACGCTCTCGGCAGGCTCATACGTGCTCAATAGCGTCAGTGGGAAGAAGGAGCGTATCGGTCGTATCCTTCGTATGCATGCGAATCACCGCGAGGATGTCGAGCAGGCATACGCTGGCGACATTTGCGCCGCCGTCGGTTTGAAGCAGACCCGCACGGGTGATACACTCTGCGACGAGAACGATCCGATCATTCTCGAACGCATGATCTTCCCCGAGCCGGTTATCTCGCTTGCGGTTGAGCCGAAGACAAAGGCCGACAGCGAGAAGATGGGCGAGGCGCTTCAGAAGCTTGCTGATGAAGATCCGACGTTCCGCGTCAAGACCGACGAGGAAACGGGTCAGACCATCCTCAGCGGTATGGGCGAGTTGCACCTTGAGATCCTCGTCGACCGTATGAAGCGCGAGTTCAAGGTGGAAGCGAACGTCGGTAAGCCGCAGGTGGCCTACAAGGAGACGATCAAGAAGAGGGTGACGCAGGAAGGCAAGTTCGTCCGTCAGTCGGGCGGTCGCGGTCAGTTCGGTCACTGTTGGATCGATCTCGAGCCGAACGAGCCGGGCAAGGGGTACGAGTTCATCAACGACATCGTTGGTGGCGTCGTCCCGAAGGAGTATATTGCTCCGATCAGCGCGGGTATCCAGGAAGCGATGAAGAGCGGTGTGCTTGCCGGCTATCCGGTGGAGGATATCAAAGTTCGTCTGTTCGACGGTAGCTACCACGAAGTCGACTCGTCGGAAATGGCCTTTAAGATCGCGGGTTCGATGGCATTCAAGGACGGCTGCCGCAAGGCAACGCCGACGCTCCTTGAGCCGATCATGGACGTCGAGGTCATCACGCCGGAAGAGTATATGGGTGACGTCATGGGCGATCTCTCGAGCCGCCGTGGCCGAATCGAAGGCATGACGGCCCGCAGCGATGCGCAGGTTATCAAGTCGGTGGTGCCACTGTCCGAAATGTTCGGTTATGCGACGACGCTCCGCTCGATGACGCAGGGTCGTGCCGTGTACTCGATGCAGTTCGCCCGCTACGAAGAAGCTCCGCGCTCGGTGCAGGAGCAGGTGGTCGAAATGCAGAAGGGCAAAGCAGGCGTCGTTGCGTAAGGGAATTACCAATCCATTGGTTCGGAATCGCCGCCTGACTTGCGTTCAGGCGGCGCATTCCGTAGCTTTCTCAACAGGAACACACCTGTCCCGGGCTCGGAGTTGATGATTCCTCCATTGAGCCTCCCGATTATCAGTGGAACTCGTGCAACTCTTGCAGTAGGGGAATCCTCGGGAATGAGTTTCCCACGCAGTGTGAAGTGCCACCCAGTATTATGCGGTCTACGTGCACCCGGTATTGTAGAATCTATGGTGATTGATACTGAATCTCCTTGTACTTCCGCCCAAGCGGTAACTACAAGTGTGTCTCTCTTAGTATGAAAATGGAGGGTCGGATCGTCAAAAGCAGGCTCGATAAGCACGCTTGGCTCACGGATGACCCGAACGTTGCAACCCCAACGCCCGCTCGTTGCTCCCAATGGCTTGTGGATGTAGATCTCTATAGGAAACGGTTGACCCAAGTCGTCCACGATTGCTCCACCCCATAAACCCAAAATAACTGTGGAATCAAATCCAACGTGTTTGTGGCTCAACGAATCTGTCGTCAGACAACTTGAAACATCGTTCTTTAGTGTTGCCTGACCTTCTGTGGTGGATAGTATCACCGCGATTGAACACAAGACAGTTTTCAGCATGGTACTGTACCGAGAAGAGGTGCTGATTATATCAAGGAGCTGACTTTCTCTTTCAATACTACACGCGAATTGAACAAGTTCCGCCGGCTGTATACGTCATACAATATGTACGTATACTGCACTCGGCGCAGCATCAGGGGATGAAATTCAGAAGGGCATAGCTGGCGTCGCTGCGTACGCGAATTACCAATCTCAATTACTCACAACAACCGTCCGATTTTCGGGCGGCTGTTGTGCTTTTAACCCCAGCATCGTAACCTATCTCACGATGGAGTCGTTAGCCTAACGAATGAGACGACTCATCACTATCCTGCTATTGATTGCACTGGTGCAGTTCACTGCGCGAGCGCAGCATTCTTTCCGCGAGGCTGCGGAAGCCATCGCCAATGACGATCTACTGACGCTGAAGTCATTTGTAAAGGAGCAGCCGTCGCTTGCAATGGCACACGATTCCGTCTCCCGTTCAACACTCCTGCATCTTGCTGCCTCTCGTGGGGCGGATGATGTTTGTAATTTTCTTATCCGTTCACACGCCAATGTGAACGCCCGCGACAGTGTCGGTGGGACGCCGCTCGAAGCAGCGGTCTATCGCGATAGACTAACGGTTGTGAAGATTCTCGTTGAAGCCGGTGCCGATGTGCATCTCGGTCGCACGCGCAACAACGCGTTCTTCCTCTCGCTTTGGCAGCGAGACACATCGCTCGTGCGCTATCTCCTGGATCATGGGTGTAGCGCGACAGAACCCGATGAACGCGGAACACGCCCACTCGACGTGGCTGCAAGCTTCGGCACAATCGATATCATGCGTGTATTACTTAGCGCAGGGGCTGAGGTATGCAACGGTCATCGCGATAGTTGTGCCACTGCTTGGTGGGCGGCGATCGATCCGGAGGTCGAGAAAATGGAGTATGTCAGATCGCTCGGTGCCGATCTGAACTTTCGTTCGTCTTCCGGGGTCACTGTTCTGCAACAAGCACTCGATCTCGGTAATTGGAACGTCGCGATGTTTTTGGCCGGACACGGAGCGAGGGTTGTCACCGCTGACGATACCCTGCCAGTACTCTGCAGGATTGTCGGGCGGTCCGATGACACATCGCTGGTGGCATACTTTTTCCACCGAGGGGCTTCTGTAAATGCAGTGGCGACTCGCACAGGCTCCGCTGCACTCAGTATCGCGATTGAGAATAAGAATCGCTCTGTCGCCGCATGGCTGCTCGAACACGGTGCTGATCCTGCCTACATCAACAAAAATGGGGAGTCGGCCCTCGCAATTGCACAGCGGATGGGGGAGCAGGAAATTGCAGCATCTATTCTCAAACGTCAGCGGTAGGGTTGTGAAACATTTTGGGGCTGGCTGCGTCAGTTCTCTCCAGTTCACCATCATTCACAACTACGATGCGCCTCTTTGCTATACTCACAATTATTGCCGTCGGTGCTGCGATCTCGATCGGGATTGCGGTCGCCAACAACGACATGGATTCCATTAGCGGCTCCGGTATGATGAAAACAGAGCAACGTGATCTGCGCGATTTTACTTCAGTTAGCGTCTCCGGAGCTATAACTGCCGAGGTGCATGCGGGCGCGGAGTACTCAGTCAAGATCGAAGCGGACGACAACATGCTCCAGTATGTCAAGACATCGGTATCGGGAAAGGTTTTATCGGTCTCGATGAAGGACGGTTTCTCGTTTCGGAATGGGGCTGTTCACGTAAGCATTTCGATGCCGCAGGTGGAAGGCCTCGAAGCATCCGGCGCGACAACACTGAATGCATCGGGTGTGAAGGGAACAGCACTGAAGCTGGAGGTTTCCGGTGCATCGCATGCGACAATTGCAGGACAAGTGAACCGGCTCGACTGCGATGTATCAGGAGCGAGCACGCTTGCTGCAGAATGGCTTGTATCGAAGAACGCCGCGGTGAACTGCTCGGGGGCAAGTAATGCTCATGTCCATGCCGATGAATCGCTCGATATCGATGCTTCCGGCGCAAGTCATGTCAGCTACAGTGGAAATGCGACGAATGTCAACAACCAAACCAGCGGCGTCAGCTCGATCGATAAAGAGTAATGAATTTAATTTAGGGCAGGTAGTGTACGGGTAGTCTATTCGTACACACGAATATCGCCTGCCTCCTCAAGGTTGAGCAAGCCTCTGCTCATCACCTGTAGCCCTTCGGATACGCCGGAAAATCGAACGCCGAGTTCGGTCTGTGCTTTCAGAGCGACCAGTGCTACTGAGCGAGGGCGCTCGGCAATGCCTTCTTCCTTTGAAGGAGCAAACTCTGCCGAACGAATGAATGCCGTGTCGAGCCGAAATGTGTCGGCAGTATGCAATGCAAGTTCATAACGGCTCATCAACTCCGGCCCTGCAACATGATACAGACCTGTTTTCTGTAATTCGATTGCGCGCACGATTGCCAGTGCAGCATCGTCGACAAGGGTAGGGTTCGAAGCAAGGTTGGTGAACGCCGTCACTGCCTCATTCTTGCGCACCTTGTTGACCGTGTTCAACACGAAGTTTTGTTTGCCGTGTACTCGGACCACCTCTGCACCATAGAGCAATGACGTACGGATTACCAAGTGAGCCAGCCCACTCGTACGAAGAGCATTCTCGCTGGCAAGTTTCGTTCGGCCATAGTAATTAACCGGGGCAGGGAGGCCGTTCTCGGCATACGGTGATCGGCTGCCGTCAAAGACATAATCGCTTGATACATGGATGATGCGCGCTTCGAGCCTGCGCGCAGCTTCGATAATATACTCCACGGATCGCACATTCGATTTCCATGCACCTTCCCGATCCTTCTCGGCAAGATCGACATTTACGAAGCCGGCGCAGTTGACGATAACATCCGGCTTATAGCGCAGCAGAGTATCTCGGACTTTATTACGGTCGCTCAGGTCGAGTGGTTCGTATGCGATGATGCGAGGCTCGTCGCCAAGGTCGTCATAGAGCAGACGATCCTGACGAGCACTGAGTATAAGATCGCAACGTGATTCATCGAGAAGGATACGTAAGGTATGCTGCCCGAGGAAGCCGTGGACGCCGGTAATGAATACTGTTTCCCGTCG